>NZ_CP011427.1:924270-1232361 GCF_001506165.1 Pantoea vagans
TAAAGGCGATAAGCAGGGCGCACGTGATGCCTGGAGCAAAGGCGCTGAATCGCAGGCCTCTCCTGCGTTGAAGCAGATGCTGCAGATGAAGATGAATAACTTAAGCTAAGCCAGTCAAGAGAGCGCACATGGAATTACGTAAATACCTGCTGCCAGGGCTGATTTCAGTCACCTTGCTCAGCGGTTGCTCGCTGTTCAGCGGCGAAGAAGATGTAGTGAAAATGGCCCCGCTGCCGAAAGTGGAAAACCAGTTTACGCCACAGACTGCCTGGAGCACCTCTGTGGGTGACGGCGTTGGCGATTTCTATTCCAATCTGCATCCGGCCTGGCAAGATGGCACCGTCTATGCAGCTGACCGCTTTGGTGTGGTGAAAGCGTTGGACGCCAGCAACGGTAAAGAGAAATGGAAAGTTAATCTCTCTGAGAAAACCGGCTTCTTCTCGAAAAACATTTCGGCACTGCTCTCTGGCGGTATTACCGCTACCAGCGATCGCATCTATATCGGCAGCGAACGTGGCCAGGTCTATGCGCTGAACAACAGTGATGGCAGCATCGCATGGCAGACCAAAGTCGCCGGTGAAGCCTTGTCGCGCCCGGTGGTTAGCGACGGTCTGGTGCTGATTCATACCAGCAACGGCATGTTGCAAGGATTGGATCAGAGCAGCGGCGCCATCAAATGGAGCGTAAACCTGGACATGCCTGCGCTGTCACTGCGTGGTGAATCTGCCCCAACCGTGGCCTTTGGTGGTGCGATTGTCGGCGGTGATAACGGTCGTGTCAGTGCCGTGATCCTGAACCAGGGGCAGCTGATTTGGCAGCAGCGTATTTCGCAACCGAGCGGCGCCACTGAAATTGATCGTCTGAGTGATGTGGATACCACGCCAGTTGTGGTCAATGGTGTCGTTTACGCGCTGGCGTACAACGGTAACCTGACGGCACTGGAATTGCGCTCAGGCCAGATTTTGTGGAAACGTGAAATCGGCGGCGTGAAAGATATGGTGATTGATGCGGGCCGTATTTATCTGGTCGATCAGGACGACCGTGTGATTGCACTCAATGCTGACGGTGGCGTGGCCATCTGGCGTCAGAGTGATCTGCTGCACCGTAATCTGACTTCACCAGTACTGTTCAACGGTTATCTGGTAGTGGGTGATAGCGAAGGCTACCTGCACTGGATCAACACGCTGGATGGTCGCTTTGTCGCGCAGCAGAAACTGGACAGCGATGGCTTCCAGACTGAGCCGGTCGTGGCGGGTGATAAGCTACTGATTCAGGCGAAGGGCGGCGAAGTTTACGCCATCACGCGTTAAGATCTGGCTCTGCGGGGATCGATTTCCCGCTCGCTTTTACGGCTCCTGATTCGTCAGGGGCCGTTTCGTTTTTTGTCAGGCATGGTATTCTTTGCGCCTTCAGCCTGACGCCTTCCGGCAAATGTCGTTATAATCACGCCATTCGGGCGATTTATTTTTAAAACTGAGGCAAGTGTTATGGTACCTGTGGTCGCGCTGGTTGGGCGTCCCAATGTGGGAAAATCTACGCTATTTAACCGCTTAACGCGCACTCGTGATGCGCTGGTAGCGGATTTTCCTGGACTGACTCGCGATCGCAAATATGGTCGCGCCGAAGTGGAAGGGCGCGAATTTATTGTTATCGATACCGGTGGTATTGATGGCACCGAGGAAGGCGTCGAAAACCGCATGGCAGAACAGTCGCTGCTGGCGATCGAAGAAGCCGATGTGGTGCTGTTTATGGTCGATGCGCGTGCAGGCGTCATGCCGGCCGATCAGCAGATCGCCAATCATTTGCGAGCACGTGAAAAAGCCACCTTTGTGGTCGCCAACAAAACGGACGGCATCGATCCGGATGCTGCGGTGTTGGATTTCTACGCGCTGGGCTTGGGTGAAATTCATCCCATCGCTGCCTCGCATGGTCGCGGTGTAAACAACTTGCTCGAAGCAGCACTGCTGCCGTGGATGGACGAAATCGTTCCAGAAGTCGAGCTAACGGAAGAAGAAGAGAACGCAGCCTACTGGGCCGCGTTAGAAGCAGAAGAGAGCGATCAGGCACTCGAGGAAGAGGAAGAAGAAGATTTCGACCCCACCACCTTGCCGATCAAGCTGGCTATCGTTGGTCGCCCTAACGTAGGTAAATCCACGTTAACTAACCGTATTCTTGGCGAAGACCGTGTTGTGGTCTACGACATGCCAGGCACAACACGTGACAGCATCTATATCCCGATGGAGCGTGATGAGCGCGAATACGTGCTGATCGACACTGCGGGTGTACGTAAGCGCGGTAAGATCACGGAAACTGTCGAGAAGTTCTCCGTCATCAAAACCTTGCAGGCCATCGAAGATGCCAACGTGGTGATGCTGGTGATTGATGCGCGTGAAGGCATTTCCGATCAGGATCTGTCGCTGCTTGGCTTTATCCTCAACAGCGGACGCTCACTGGTGATCGTGGTCAACAAGTGGGATGGCATGACGCAAGAAGCCAGAGAAGAAGTCAAAGAGATGCTGGACTTCCGTCTGGGCTTTATCGATTTCGCGCGCATCCACTTTATCTCGGCACTGCACGGTAGCGGCGTGGGTAATCTGTTCGAGTCCGTGACCGAAGCCTACGATTGCTCAACCAAACGCGTCGGCACTGCAATGTTGACACGTATTATGACCATGGCGTCAGATGACCATCAGCCGCCATTGGTGCGTGGCCGTCGCGTGAAGCTGAAATATGCTCATGCCGGTGGTTATAACCCGCCTATCGTGGTGATCCACGGTAACCAGGTGAAGGATCTGCCAGATTCTTATAAACGTTATCTGATGAACTACTTCCGTCGTTCACTTAACGTCATGGGTACGCCAATTCGTATTCAGTTTAAAGAGGGCGATAACCCGTATGCGGGCAAACGCAATCTGTTGACGCCAACGCAGCAGCGTAAACGTCAGCGTCTGATGTCGCACCTGAAGAAAAACAAACGTTAATATGATGAGGGCCCATACGGGCCCTTTTTTTTGGCTTTAAAATGGGATCACGCCGCTACGACTTGCGCCATATCAGGCGCGAAAAATGTAACAAGGAGAATCTATGCCCCATTTGTGCCCCCACTGCCAGCACGCTCTCAACCCTACCGATACCGGCTTCACTTGCGATAATTGCCATCACCATTATGCCCAACGCGCGGTCTGCCCGGATTGCCAGCAGCCGCTACAGGTGCTGAAAGCCTGCGGTGCAGTGGACTATTTTTGCCAGCACGGACACGGGTTGATCTCGAAAAAGCGTGTCGAATTCGTGCCTGAATTCACAACGCTCTAAAAATCTCACCTTAGGGGCGTCATATTTATTAATACCTTACGACTGGTTTTGTAGCAAAAATGCTATTAGCCAGTAACTCCTTCGTTATGGATGTTCACTTTCTAATGTACCAGGTGGTACAATCCTGCCGCCTTGAAGCGAGAATGACTCTCACCTGCGATGTGTCCTCGCTCACAAGCGCCGAATCACGGGCATTGTACCCGTACCAATAGATATAAAATAAAGCGTAACGGATTAGCTCTTGCCGCCAGTTTCGGCGGGAGCATTGTCACCGGCTGCCAATGGCGTATCGGCACCAGCGCGTTATTTTTTCAGGAGAGTTTTTGTTATGGCAGAAAATTCCGCTCGTCCCTGTAAAGGGCTGAGTATCTGGTCTGTATTGTTCGGGCTGGTCCTTCTGGCTGTCGGTCTGTTCTTCGCGATCGGTGGCGGCAAGTTGGTCGCTTTGGGCGGCAGTTGGTACTTCCTCATTTCCGGTATTGTGATGTTGCTGTCGGCGATTCAGTTCTTCCGTCGCAAATCCTCTGCCGTCACCCTGTTTATTCTGGTCTTCGTTGGTACCCTGATTTGGGCGCTGTTCGACGCAGGCTTCCATTTCTGGCAGTTGGTTTCTCGTCTGATGGTCCCAGCGGGCCTGATGCTGCTGGCGTTCCTGACATGGCCTGCACTGCGTAAGCGTGAAGGCAAAAGCTCGCTGGCGAAAGTGTCTTACGTGCTGTCTGCGGTCATCGCTGTGGGTATGGTGGCGACTTTCGTTCAGATGTTCCAGCCGCATCCAACCGTTGCGTTTGAAGGCAAACAACTGCCGCTGATTCCGGTAGACAAGTCTAAGCCACAGCAGGACTGGAGCAGCTATGGCCGTACGTCAGAAGGCGACCGTTTTGCGGCAATCGACCAGATTACCCGTGATAACGTTAAAGACCTACAGGTTGCATGGACCTTCCACACGGGCGATACGCCAATCAGCCCAACCGGTAACGGCGCAGAAGATCAGGAAACGCCACTGCAAGTGGGTAACACACTGTATCTTTGCACCCCACACAACAACGTGATTGCGGTTGCAGCTGATACCGGTAAGCAGATCTGGAAGCGTGAAATCAACGCGCAAGCCGAAGTGTGGAACCGTTGCCGTGGTCTGGCGTATTTCGATGCGACCAAACCTGTGCAGCAGCCCTCTCAGCCGGGTTCAACACCGGTTCCTGCGCCGGCACTGGCGGCAGGTGATACCTGTCAGCGTCGTATTCTGATGAACACCATTGATGCGCGTCTGATTGCTATCAACGCTGACAACGGTGAATTCTGTGAAGACTTCGGTGACCACGGTGTGGTTGACCTGAAAAAAGGTCTGGGCGCTGCGCCAGATCCACAATATCAGCTGACCTCTGCGCCACAATTAGCCGGTACCACCGTTGTGGTGGGTGGCCGTGTAGCGGATAACGTACAGACGGATATGCCTGGCGGCGTACTGCGCGGCTTTGATGTGATCACCGGTCAGATGCGTTGGGCATTTGACCCAGGTAATGTTGATCCAAATGCCGTTCTGATGCCGGGCAAAGACTACACCCGTAGTACCCCGAACTCATGGGCTCCGATGTCTTACGACCCAGCCATGAACACCGTGTTCCTGCCGATGGGTAGCTCATCTGTTGACCTGTATGGTGCAGATCGTACCAAGCTGGATCACACCTATGGCGCGTCTATCCTTGCGCTGGATGCCACCACCGGTAAGCAGAAGTGGGTTTATCAGACCGTGCATAACGATCTGTGGGACTTTGACCTGCCAATGCAGCCGAGCCTGGTCGACTTCCCGATGAAGGATGGTACGACCAAGCCTGCTGTAGTTATCGGTGCGAAAACCGGCATGATTTGGGTGCTGGATCGCCTGACCGGCAAGCCTTTAACGAAAGTTGAAGAGCAGCCAATGCCACAGGGTCATATTCCGAACGAGCAGTACACCAAAACTCAGCCGCACTCAGTGGAAATGCCAAACATTGGCAACCAGAAGCTGACCGAGTCTGATATGTGGGGTGCAACACCGTTTGACCAGTTAGTCTGCCGTATTGCCTTCAAAGGCATGCGTTACGATGGCCTGTTCACCGTACCCGATACAGATAAGTCACTCAGCTTCCCAGGTTCACTGGGTGGGATGAACTGGGGCAGCATCTCGTTTGACCCGAATAACCAGTACATGTTCGTCAACGACATGCGTCTGGGCTTGTGGGTGCAGATGATTCCTCAAGACACCACTAAATCGGCTGCCAGCAACGGTGGTGAAGCCATCAACACCGGTATGGGTGCGGTTCCGCTGAAAGGCACACCGTATGCGGTGAACAAAAACCGCTTCATGTCACCGCTGGGCATTCCGTGCCAGGCGCCACCGTTCGGAACCTTGTCTGCTATCGACATGAAAACCCGCCAGATTGTTTGGCAGGTGCCAGTGGGTACCGTGCAGGATACCGGTCCATTTGGTATCAAGATGCATGCACAGATGCCAATCGGTATGCCTACGCTGGGCGGTACTTTAGCGACTCAGGGCGGCCTGGTGTTCATCGCCGGTACGCAGGATTACTATCTGCGCGCCTTTGATAGCTCAACCGGTAAAGAAGTGTGGAAAGCACGTCTGCCAGTGGGCAGCCAGGGCGGTCCGATCAGCTATGTTTCACCGAAAAATGGTAAACAGTACATCCTGATCTCTGCAGGTGGTGCTCGCCAGTCACCAGACCGTGGTGATTACGTGATTGCTTACGCGTTGCCAGACAGCAAGTAAGTTGCCTTAAATATGAAAAAGGCCGACATCATGATGTCGGCCTTTTTTTATAACCATCCGTGGCGCACACATTCCCTTAAGGTACCTTATTTACTGCTGCTTGGAGGGGCGACGGCTTTTTTGACCTCCTTTTCTTCCAGCTTCCCTGGCTCTCTCAGGATCGTTTCTGAAATTGCCCCCACTGACTTTGCCGCCAGCACTGCCGGCTTCCCTGGCACGCTCTGGGTCCTCTGCAAAGTTCCCAGCACCGCCTCGTTGCTTCTTTTGTGTCATAGCAGAGACCTCATCTAAGGGTGTTTTCTTCGACGTGGACTAGCTAGCCACTTAATGATTATAGTCAGTAAGTTACAGCCTGCTTTGGGAGATCTCTGAGATTACTGGCCGTCACGCCACAGCGCCTCCAGCTCAGGAGAAGCTAGCGTTTCCGGAATCAAAATCACGACTGATCCCGCTTCCTGATGTGTGGCATAGGTGATTTGAATACGGAAATAGCGTTGATCGCCACGTCCAAGATTAGCTGCCTGATCTTCAGGCTCACCCAGCGGCAGTGCCTGCTCCAGCACGTTGCAGACGCGCTGTTTTTGCGGTTCGGGCAGCTGCCCCAAAGCAATGCGTCGTTCTCCGCGTAAACGAGGGATAAAGGCGATACCGCCCTCGCGTGCCAGCTCAATGACGGCGTCATCACTCAGATGAATGTTCACGTTACGCCTACCTGTTGCCATGCGGATTGAATCGCTTCCGCTACCGAACGGTTAAAGCGTTTGCCGCCATGCTCAATGGTAAAGCGAGCGAAGGTGCTGAAGTCAGCATCCTGCGGCAGTGCTTTATCGCACAAGGTGTCATACCAGGCTTGGCCCGCAAGCTCCCATGCAAAGCCCCCCAGCGCACTGGCGGCGAGATAAAACGCCCGGTTGGGAATGCCTGAATTGAGATGCACACCGCCATTGTCATCGCGTGTTTCAATGTAGTGCGTCATATCGGCAGGTTGGGGATCTTTGCCGAGTTGTGGATCGTCATAGGCGGTGCCAGGCGCGGACATCGAACGTAGACCGCGGCCATGAATGCCTTTTGCCAGCAATCCTTCACCAATGATCCAGTCAGCCTGATCGGCGCTCTGTTTAAGATGAAACTGTTTAACCAGTGAACCGAACACATCGGACATTGATTCATTCAGCGCACCAGACTGCTGGAAATAGACCAACCCCGCCTCAGTTTCCGTCACCCCGTGCGTCAGTTCGTGCGCCACCACATCTAAGGCGATGGTGAAGCGGTTAAATATCTCACCGTCGCCATCGCCAAACACCATCTGTTGGCCGTTCCAGAAGGCGTTCTGATATGCCTTGCCATAGTGTACGGTACCGTCCAGTTTCAGCCCTTTGTTATCCAGAGAATTGCGCTTGAAGGTTTGCCAGTAGAAGTCGTAGGTGATGCCAAGATAGTTCCAGGCTTCTTCAGCCGCCACATCGCCATTGGTGGGTTGCCCTTCATCACGAATCAGTGTGCCGGGCAAGTTTTGTGTATTTTCGGCATCATAAATGGCACGTAGCACTGTGCCCGGTGGCGAAGTCGCAACGCCGAAATTAGGACGATTGTGCTCAGCCATCAGTTGTTGAACATGGGTGAGGGTGCGGCGAGCGGAATCTTGGGGTGCACCTGAACAGTGGTCAATGATATTGCGTAGCATGTACGGAGGAATAACGCTGTAAGGCATAGTAACTCCTGGCCGTGAGTGAACATGCCAGAAGTATAGTTTTTCAGCTAGGTACGTGCTTTACGACTGCGTGATTTGAGGGGTTCGAGAGTGGTCACCTGGCTTTCCACCCAGCCATCATCCAGACGTGTGCGCAGCAAATCGCCTTTGTGCAGTTGTCTGGTCTTCTTCACCAGTTGGCCTTGGGTATCGGTGGTGACACTGAAGCCTCGAGCCAACGTCGCCAAGGGACTGACGCCTTCCAGCTGTGCCGCCAGCGTACCAAAGCGCTGACGATTGTGGTTGAGCTGCTTTTCCATACCCTGCTGTAAGCGATATTGCCACTGCTGCATCTGCTGTTGTGCGCGATGGATACGGCCCTGTGGCTGTTGCGTGTTGAGACGGTGGAGCAGGCGATCCTGTTGGCGCTTAGCTAAACGCAGCCGTTGATCCATCGCTTCACCGAGACGGCGTTGCAGCTGGAAAAGCGTGGTTTGCTGACGTGCCAGGCGTAACTGAGGATGTTGCTGCTGTAAGCGGTGATGAATGCGTGTGAAGCGGCGCTGCTGTTCAGCCAGATAGAAATCCATCGCCATTTCCATCCGCTGCTGCTGGGACTGCAAACGACGCAGCAGTTCTTGCTGATTACGGCTCACCAGCTCTGCCGCAGCGGAAGGGGTAGGCGCCCGCAGGTCAGCCACAAAGTCGGCGATGGTGATGTCGGTTTCGTGTCCGACCGCGCTGACAATCGGTAAACGGCTGGCAAAGATCGCCCGCGCGACGCGTTCGTCGTTAAAACTCCACAGATCCTCTAATGATCCACCGCCACGGCCGACAATCAACACATCACACTCATCGCGCAGGTTGGCTAGCTCGATGGCGCGCACAATCGCTGCGGGCGCATCCACACCTTGTACCGGAGTGGGGTAGATTACTACGGGCAATGAGGGATCGCGCCGATGCAGAACACGCAGCACATCATGCAGCGCCGCACCGGTGGCGGAGGTAATCACGCCAACCTGACGTGCGGGCTCGGGCAACGGTTGCTTGAACTGTTGATCAAATAAACCTTCCGCTGCTAGGCGCGCTTTCATCTGCTCGAACTGTTGTTGCAGCAGGCCTTCACCCGCAGGGTGCATGCTTTCGATAATCAGTTGATAATCGCCACGCGGCTCGTACAACGTGATGCTGGCGCGCACCAAAACCTGCTGACCGTGTTGCGGACGGAAAGTGACCCGACGATTGCTGTTGCGGAACATCGCACAACGCACTTGTGCACCATCATCTTTCAGTGTGAAGTACCAGTGACCGGATGAGGGCTGGCTAAAATTTGAAATTTCCGCACTGAGCCACACCAGGCCCATCTCATTTTCCAGCAGTTGACGCACTGTGGTATTGAGGCGACTGACAGTAAAAATATTGGCGGTTGGCGGTAGCGACATGTGATGTAGATCAAATTTTAAATCAGAGGGTTAATTAACCGATACTACATGCCTGACCAGGAGGATCAAGACTTTTTCTGAAAAAACACTGGAGGCAACCGATTTCGGCCTGTATAATGCCGCGGCAATATTTTATCTGTTTTAATCGCCCCCAGGTGGAGATATTGCTATGTTAAGAATCACTAAAGAAGCCCTCACTTTTGACGACGTTCTGCTCGTTCCAGCTCACTCCACTGTCTTACCGAACACCGCTGATCTCAGCACCCAACTGACGAAAAACATCCGTCTGAACATCCCTATGCTGTCTGCTGCAATGGACACCGTGACCGAAGCCGGTCTGGCAATTGCACTGGCACAAGAAGGTGGTCTGGGCTTTATCCACAAAAATATGTCGATTGAGCGCCAGGCGGATGAAGTTCGCAAAGTTAAAAAACACGAAAGTGGCGTAGTGACCGATCCGCAAACTGTACTGCCAACCACCACGCTGGCGGCAGTACAAGAGTTGACTGAGCGTAACGGTTTCGCCGGTTACCCGGTGGTCAACACCGACAACGAACTGGTTGGTATCATTACCGGTCGTGACGTGCGTTTCGTCACCGATTTGAACCAACCTGTTTCTGCGGTGATGACCCCGAAAGAGCGTCTGGTCACGGTGAAAGAGGGTGAAGCACGCGACATCGTACTGCAGAAAATGCACGAAAAACGTGTTGAGAAAGCGCTGGTTGTTGATGACAGCTTCCACCTGCTGGGCATGATCACCGTTAAAGATTTCCAGAAAGCAGAACGTAAACCTAATGCGTGTAAAGATGCAGAAGGTCGTCTGCGCGTAGGCGCTGCGGTGGGTGCCGGTGCGGGCAACGAAGAGCGTGTTGATGCGCTGGTCGCTGCCGGTGTTGACGTGCTGCTGATTGACTCTTCACACGGCCACTCTGAAGGCGTATTGCAGCGTATCCGTGAAACCCGTGCGAAATATCCAAATCTGGAAATTATCGGCGGTAACGTGGCGACCGGTGCAGGTGCACTGGCGTTGGCGAAAGCCGGTGTTAGCGCGGTGAAAGTGGGTATCGGCCCAGGTTCAATTTGTACCACGCGTATAGTTACTGGTGTCGGTGTACCACAGATCACTGCGGTTTCAGATGCGGTTGAAGCACTGGAAGGCACTGGCATCCCGGTTATCGCTGATGGCGGTATTCGTTTCTCCGGTGATATCGCGAAAGCGATTGCTGCGGGCGCGGCGGCTGTGATGGTGGGTTCTATGCTGGCGGGTACTGAAGAGTCTCCTGGCGAAATCGAACTCTATCAAGGTCGTTCATTCAAATCCTACCGCGGTATGGGTTCACTGGGCGCGATGTCTAAAGGTTCATCTGACCGCTACTTCCAGACCGACAACGCTGCTGACAAACTGGTACCTGAAGGTATCGAAGGTCGCGTAGCCTATAAAGGCCGTCTGAAAGAGATCGTGCACCAGCAAATGGGTGGCCTGCGTTCATGCATGGGCCTGACCGGTTGCCCAACCATTGACGACCTGCGTACCAAGGCTGAGTTCGTGCGCATCAGTGGCGCAGGCATCAATGAAAGCCACGTGCATGATGTGACCATCACCAAAGAGTCACCGAACTACCGCATGGGTTCATAATCCCGTAAGATTCAACGCCCGGCACCTGCCGGGCGCTTTTATTATTAAGTCCATCCCAATGGAAACGCCTCAATGACGACTGAAAATATTCATAAACATCGCATTTTGATCCTCGATTTTGGTTCTCAGTATACGCAGCTGGTTGCGCGCCGCGTGCGTGAGCTGGGCGTCTACTGTGAACTCTGGGCGTGGGATGTCACCGAAGAGCAAATTCGTAGCTTCAATCCTAACGGCATCATCCTGTCAGGTGGCCCGGAAAGCACTACTGAGTTGAACAGCCCACGTGCGCCAGAATACGTGTTCAACGCTGGCGTGCCGGTTCTGGGTGTGTGCTACGGTATGCAGACCATGGCGATGCAGCTGGGCGGCAAAGTTGAAGGTTCTAACGAGCGTGAGTTTGGCTATGCGCAGGTCGAAGTGCTGACCCAGAGCGCGCTGGTGCGTGACATCGAAGATGCCATCAGTGCCGCCGGTAAACCGCTGCTGGATGTGTGGATGAGCCACGGTGACAAAGTCACTGCCATCCCAGCCGGCTTTGAAACCGTCGCCAGCACCGAGACTTGTCCGTTTGCCATCATGGCGAACGAAGAGAAAAAATTCTACGGCGTGCAGTTCCACCCAGAAGTGACGCATACCCGCCAGGGTCTGCGCATGCTGGAGCGTTTCGTCCGCGATATCTGCGGCTGTGAAGCACTGTGGACCCCAGCCAAGATCATCGAAGATGCGGTAGAGCGTATTCGTGAGCAGGTCGGCGAAGATAAAGTGATCCTCGGCCTGTCTGGTGGTGTGGATTCTTCTGTGACGGCAATGCTGCTGCACCGTGCCATCGGTGAGCGCCTGACCTGTGTGTTCGTGGACAACGGCCTGCTGCGTTTGAATGAAGCCGAGCAGGTGATGGACATGTTTGGTGACCACTTCGGTCTGAACATCGTGCACGTTGCCGCAGAAAACCGCTTCCTCGACGCACTGGCGGGTGAGAACGATCCAGAAGCCAAGCGTAAGATCATTGGGCGTGTGTTCGTTGAAGTGTTCGACGAAGAAGCACTGAAACTGACTGATGTGAAATGGCTGGCGCAGGGCACCATCTATCCGGACGTGATCGAGTCTGCGGCTTCTGCCACCGGTAAAGCGCACGTGATCAAATCGCACCACAACGTGGGCGGTCTGCCAAAAGAGATGAAGATGGGTCTGGTTGAGCCGCTGAAAGAGCTGTTCAAAGATGAAGTGCGTAAGATCGGTCTGGAACTCGGCCTGCCATACGCGATGCTGTATCGCCACCCGTTCCCAGGTCCAGGCCTTGGCGTGCGTGTGCTGGGCGAAGTGAAGAAAGAGTACTGCGACCTGTTGCGCCGTGCAGATGCGATCTTCATCGAAGAGCTGCATAAAGCTGACCTGTACAATAAAGTGAGCCAGGCCTTCACCGTGTTCCTGCCAGTCCGCTCTGTAGGTGTGATGGGCGATGGTCGTAAATATGATTGGGTGGTATCACTGCGCGCAGTTGAAACCATCGACTTCATGACCGCGCACTGGGCGCACCTGCCGTACGATTTCCTCGGCCGCGTCTCCAACCGCATCATCAACGAAGTGAACGGCATTTCCCGCGTGGTTTACGATATCTCTGGTAAGCCACCGGCGACGATTGAGTGGGAATGATTCCCCTTAATTGAACCGTCCATCAAGCCCGCTTAACAGCGGGCTTTTTCTTTAGAGGTGAGGGATCAACCTAACGCCTGCCGCACGAGTAATCTCAGTGAGTGTAGAGATCGTAGGATTGCCCTTTTCGGAGAGTGTCTTATACAACTGCTGGCGTGATAGACCTGATTTACGGGAGATTTCGCCTATACCCCCTCGGGCTTCAACAACTCGGCGCAGGGCGATCAGAAAGGCTGCAATGCCGCCATCTTCGTAGATATCTTCCAAAGCGGTTTGCAGGTAGATTTCAGCGTAATCAGGGTTTTCTCGCAGCTCCGCTACCATCGCATCGTCGTGACTGACTGTTTTTTTCTTAGGTGCAGATTGATTGATGATAGTCATGCTGTTACCTCGTTTGATATTCACGCCAGAATTTGACTGCTTTCGCTAAATCGCGAGACTGTGACGATTTATCCCCACCAATGAGTAACAAAATTATGTTATCGCCATCGAGCGCGTAATAGACACGATAGCCCGGGCCATAATCGATTTTGAATTCCCAAACGCCATCTCTTTCAAATCTGTAGTCGCCAAAATTTCCGCTTTCAGCCCGATCCACTCGAGTATCAATCTTTGCTGCGGCGCGAGGATCCTTTTTCCTCAATTTGGTTATCCATTCGGTGTAGGGAACATTGCCATCAGCATCCTGATAACGTTGAGTGGTGTATAGCATAGCGTCCTCGCAAGCATTCAATCCAGTAAAAACTGTCTTTTATAAGCGACGAGAAGGCAAGGCAAGCGTGGAGGACGTGCGCACAAATGCGAGCCACACACCAATCCACCGGGGCAAGATGCTCCAGTTTTTCATAACAAATTGCTCTATCGCATAGTTGGTGAATACAAACTCACTTCTCTCAATGCATGATGGCCGATGAATTGTTACTCATCAGGATGCCGTCGATGCTGCCACTGAAAGCCTTTTTACTCTCCTTTCTGTGCATTGTGCTGCTCTCTTTGGCAGCCAGTCTTGCGCAGGCCACGCGTACCGGCGAATTGACTACCGAACGTGGTGGTTGGGCGACGGCGCGACGAGATTCGGCCGGATTAGCGCCGGACCCGCATCAATACGTCAATGAAGCGATTGTGCAAGTGTATGCTGCGCCCACCTATGGTTGGAAAGGCGCAGTGGCGGTGCATCCGTGGATCATTTTCAAGCGCGCGGGCGAGACCCAATACAACCGCTATGAGGTGATCAGTTGGGGCAGTGATAATAAGGTACGGCGCAATTCAAACTTGCCCGACGGTTACTGGTATGGCGCGAAACCACGGTTGCTGGTGGAGCATCGCGGCAAAGCGGCAGAGGCGATGATTCCGCAGATCGAAGCGGCGATAAAATCGTATCCGTGGCCGCACACCTATCACGCATGGCCGGGGCCGAACAGCAACACCTTTATGGCGCACATTGGTCGTGAAGTACCGTCGTTGCAACTAGATCTGCCCGCTAACGCGATTGGTAAAGATTACCGCTCGTTGCTGCATCCGATTGGTTTACCGCCGTCCGGGCGCGGTGTGCAGGTTTCCCTGTTGGGTGTGCTTGGCGTTACCGTGGGGGCAGAAGAGGGGCTGGAGGTGAATGTATTGGGGCTGAATCTGGGGCTCGACTTCACGCCGTTTAAGCTGCGTTTGCCCTTTATCGGCGGGATAGGGCAGGACAATTTGCAGAAAGAGAATCCGTGATGATTCAGGTCGCGCAATAAATTGTGTAATGCTGGTCGGCTAGCGAAAATTGAATATCCATGTCAGTGCGCATGAATGCGCACCCTATGAAACCCGAGCACGAGCATCGTAGGGGTGCCATTCATGGCGACCGAAAAGCGCGAAACTGACAAGCATTACGCAATACAAAAATCAGCACACGCCGAAATCACCGTCTTCGTGATACAACGTCACGGTATCCGCTCTGAGTTCAATTTCACGTTTGATGTGATCATCAATGCGGGCGCACCAAAGTAATTCACCTTCAACGCGCGTGACCTGCATCTTTGGGCCACCGGTTTTCGACTGCACAATATCACCTACATTAAACATGCTGTATCTCCGTCAGGTCAGTGTTAGCGCTAAGTGTATATGCGCATGTGATAAGGAGCGCCTGATTTTGTGCGCTGCTTTTTTTAACCCCCCAAGTAATAAATGAATGGTATCACTTAACTGCTGGTCATTTATTGTCACTCAATGTGATTACTTGGTTGTCATTTGACAACCTTGGCTGGTATATTCGTTTTATATTTTGGATCGGCGGAGTATTAAAAATGGGATTTGAATTTACCCTTCGTTTTCAGTTGAGTGATGCCATTTCTTGCGATGAAGCGCTGGAACGTCTCGGCGCTGCGGGATGCACTGATGCGCTGGTAGGGGCTGGCGTTGCTGGGAAGTTGAGTATGGTATTTACGCGGGAAGCGACCGATGCGCAGCAAGCCATTCGTAGCGCGCTGGATGATGTTATTGCGGCACTGCCCGATGCTGAGCTGATTGAAGCGGCGCCAGACTTAGTGGGGCTGACAGATATTGCCGAGTTGATTGGTGTATCGCGCCAGAATATGCGTAAGCTAATGCTGGCGCATAGCCCGCAGTTTCCACGCCCGATTCATGATGGGAAAACCGCGCTCTGGCATTTTGTTGACGTTGTGGAATGGTTAAATCAACGAGGTTCGGCAAGGGTGGCCCCGGGAGTGAGCGAACTGGCTCGCGCAACGTTACAGCTCAACATGCAGCAGGCACTGCAACGTTACGCGCACTGTCTTTAGCTTAATGATGCAGCAAAAACACCGTCGCCAGACCGAGGAAAATAAAGAACCCACCGGTATCGGTGATCGCGGTGATCAACACGCTGGAGCCCACGGCCGGATCGCGTTTCATCTTGGTCATGATCAACGGAATCAGTACGCCCATTAACGCCGCGAGCAACAAATTCAGCACCATTGCCAGCATCATCACGCCGCCAAGCGGCAGGTTGTCGTACATCAACCAGGTGATGCTGCCCATAATCCCGCCCCAGAACAGACCGTTAATCAACGCGACACCGAGTTCACGCACCACCAGGAATGAGAAGTTACCTGGCTCAACCTGATGCAATGCCAATGCGCGCACAATCATGGTGATGGTCTGGTTGCCGGTGTTACCGCCAATCCCGGCCACAATCGGCATCAACGCTGCCAGCGCCACCAGTTGTGAGATGGTTTCTTCAAACAGGCCGATCACCCGTGAAGCGATAAACGCCGTACACAAGTTGATAGCGAGCCAGGCCCAGCGTTTACCCACGGCTTTGCGCACTGGAGCAAACACGTCTTCACCCTGGCTGATACCCCCCATTTTACGGATATTGCTTTCGTTCTCTTCGTTGACCAGGTCGATGACATCTTCCACGGTAATACGACCAATCAACTTGCCTTTCGCATCCGTCACGGCAGCCGATATCAGGTTATAACGTTCAAAGGCACTGGCCGCCTCTTCCGCATTGTCGTTGAGTTGAAAAGTGGTAGGGCGGGCGTTCATCACGTCTGCGACCAGGGTTTTCGGCTTATTGAGCAAAATGTCGGTCAGCGATAATTCACCCAGCAGCTGGTTCTCTTCATTGGTGATGAAAATTTTATCCGTGCCATCCGGCATGCTTTTACGCTTTCGCAGAAAACGCTGCACCGTGGCGAGCGTCACATCTGAACGGACGGTCAGGATGTTGAAATCCATCACCTGGCCCACGCGGTCACGATCTAACTCGATGACCTCCAGCAGGCGTGCTCGCAGGCTGGGTTCCAGCGTGGTCAGCAGGCGTCCAGTCAGGTCTCGCGGCAGATAGCGCGCCAGATATACCTGATCGTCGATGTCCAGCGGCTCTATAGCGTGCAGAATCTCGCGATCAGTCATACCTTCGGTCAAACTGGCCCAGACGGTTTCCGATGCTTCAACCAACACGCGGCCTCGTTGCTCGGAGGGCACCAGACGCCACAATGCCAGACGTTCTTGCTCGGGTAACGCCTCAAGAATATCCGCCAAGTCAGCGGCATGCAGATGTTGAAGCTCATCTTCCAACTGCTGACGCCAGTCGGTGATCTCGCGCAGTTCCGCTGCGTTGAGATCGACAGATTTATCCAGTAACACGTCGACTAAGTCGTGCTCACTGAGTAACAGGTGAAGAATGCGTTGGCGGGTTTCGGTTAATTGTTGTGCATACGGTGCAGACATAGCGCGTCCCTTGTGTCTGTAAAGTCAGGTCAAAGTGTAGCGCGTTGCGGGTTATCAGGGCGAGTTAAGCAGCATTGTCATATCCGGACAATGTGGACGAGCAACGATGACCCGCAAATTCTCTAGCGCGAATCGCTGATGCTCAGTGTAGGGACCGGCTCAGGTAAGGCTTTTTTTTGCTGATGATGCTCAATGGCACCAGGGATGATGAAAATCAGACGGCCAACCAAAATAAAGAAACTGATCAGCAAAATAATGCGAGTCATGGTGCCGGTTTTAGGACGTCTTCGTGCAGGGAAAGCGCTGTTCACGCGGGGTGGTTCCTGTAGATACCCAGTTGGGCGATGGCAACATTTAGTCACAGTTAGATCTTCAGGTCAATTACTGTGTGAAAAATGAGCAGGAATGGTTAAGGGTAAATTGATCAAAATCAGATTAGGCCGCGGGTGGCGGCCATATTTTTAATAGCTGGCTTTCTGTGCCAGCAGCGTGGCAAAGCGGTACTTAATGCGATTACCGTTTTCGTCGCGGCGATGCAACTCGCCCACATCCTCGTTGTACTTCACGATATGCCAGTTACGGTAATAATGGCTCAGCTCACCGGATTTAAAGGTGAACGGAAAATTCTGCGAGTTCGGGTAATCTTCCGTGCTCATCGCTGCCACAATCAGGTTGTAGCCGTATTTCACCGTGCTGGCCTGCATATCGGCAATCAGCTGCGGAATGGTCTCCGGCTGCAGGAACATCATTACCACGGTCGACAGCACAAACTGATAGCCGCCGTTGAAACGAACCTGGTTGAGATCGCACAGTTCAGTGCGAATGTTCTGCAGATTCTCTTCCTGGATAATGCCATTCAGCCGCTCAAGGCTTTGGGGATTGCTGTCCCAGGCCGTCACGTCAAAGCCATGTTGATTGAGGAACAGGCTATTACGGCCCTGGCCGCAGCCCAAATCCAGCGCCTTACCCACTTCCAGTTTTGGCAGGGCGGCCAGCACTTCGGAGTGGGTGGGCGTCAGGCCATATTTTTCCGCATAAAAGTTTTCGGGACGGTTTGTCATAGTGATACAGCGGGCCAGCAGCCCGCGTTACTCCTCTTCCAGCGTCAGTTTCCAGCCAGCCACATCATTCCAGTAAGCCTGTTCGCGCTCCAGATCCAGCTGCACCAAGGTATTCTGGCTCAGATAACCATTGGGGAATTTCAGCGTCCAGTTACCGTCATCCGTGGTCAGCTTCAGCGAATCAGGTTTGGTGGTGGCCTGGCGCTGATTATTCAGCAAGGTGCCCAGGCGCAGCAGGAACACCATCGGTAGAAACTGTTTCTTTTTAAACAAGGTGAAACGTGGCATCTCATCCTGCTTCACCGCTTTACGATGGTAGCGTACCAGCGTGGCCAGCAGCATCTGTTGATCCTGATTAAAACCAGGCATGTTAGAGTTTTGCAGGATGTAAGCTGAATGGCGCTGCATGCCACTGTGATTGATGGTCAACCCCACTTCATGCAGCAGCGCAGCCCATTTCAACAGGGCGGAAAGCTGTGGATTGGCTTGTTTCGGGTTCTGATCCAGCCACTGCAGGTAGAGCTGCTCGGTGGTTTCCAGTACCCGACGCGCCTGATCGCTATCAATGGCGTAATGATTGGCCAGACTCTGCGCGGTGCGGCTTCGAATATCCTGATGGCGGAAACGGCCCTCCATCTCATACAGCACGCCTTCACGCAGTGCGCCATCCGACAGGCGCAACTCGCGGATCGCCAGCGCATCAAACACACCGCAAAGAATTGCCAGGCCCGGCACAAACACGGCTTTACGCTCTTCCGACAAGCCCGGCAGGCTCAGCGCATTGAAAGACTTATGCTTCAACACCTCGGTGACCAGCATCTCCAGCGTTTCTGGGGTGATCAGTTTTTCTTTCTCGCCCATCGCCAGCAGTACTTCACAGGCCGCTTTGATCGAACCCGATGCGCCCAGGGCGTATTGCCAACCATGCAAACGATACTGCCAGGCCATGGTTTCCAGCTTCTGCGCTGCCGACAAACGTGCACGGCGGAAGTTTTCTGGCGAGATTTCCCCTTTCGGGAAATAGAGATTGGCAAAGCTTACGCAGCCCATGCGGCGGCTTTCCACCAGTTGCGGCTCGAAATCTTCACCGATCACCAACTCCGTCGAGCCACCACCGATGTCGATCACCAGTTTGCGGCCTTTTTCCGGCTGAGTATGTTCCACGCCCATGAAGATTAAACGCGCTTCTTCATTGCCGGATATCACCTCAATCGGGTAGGGGATCACTTTGGCAGCACGCTGCAGGAACTCTTCCGCATTGGTAGCAATACGCAGCGTGTGCGTGCCGACAATGGTCACGTTCGCCGCACTGAACCCTTGTAGCCGCTCAGCAAACAGTGCAAGGCAGCTCAGGCCGCGCTCCATCGCCTCATCACTCAGGCGATTTTGCGCATCCAACCCATCGGCCAGATGCACGCGCTGTTTCAGACGCCCCAACACCTGCATCGCGCCATCCACCACACGGGCGATCACCATGTGGAAACTGTTTGACCCGAGGTCGATGGCCGCAAATTCCTGCGGTTTTGGCGTACTTTTATGGGAAATTGGCATAGGCGTTATTCGGGTTGTTCCAGTTTCTTGATGTAATCATAAATGGCCAGCTGCGACCGCACCTTCTTGCGATTGCCGCGCGGAACATAACGGTTACTCAGTTCTTTGTCCACGATGCGGGCTTTCACCGTATCACTCAACAGAATGGCAATAATATCCAGAATGCGCTGCTTCACCCGTGGATCGAGAATCGCCACGGCCACCTCAATACGGTGATCGATATTACGTGTCATCCAGTCTGCGGAAGAGAGGTAGACTTTTTTCTCGCCGCCACTCTCAAAAATATAGACGCGGTCGTGCTCCAGATAACGGTCAACGATGCTGGTGATGCGAATATTTTCGCTGATGCCTGGTAAATCAGGGATCAGAGAGCACATGCCGCGCACCAGCAGATTAATTTTCACGCCTGCTGCGGAAGCCGCATACAGCCGATCAACCAGGCCGTTATCCACCAGGTTATTGATTTTAAGCGTAATTCCCGCCGGTTTCTTCTGCTGGGCGTTGGCAATCTCAGCATCAATCAACTTATACAGCATGTCGCGCGAGTTTTGCGGCGATACCAGCAGATGCTCGAACGTCACCGGGCGATACGGGTTTTCAATAAAGTTAAACACGCGGCGCACTTCGTTGGTGATACGCGCATCGGCGGTCAGCAATGAATAGTCAGTATAAATGCGCGCGGTTTTTTCGTTGAAGTTACCGGTGCCGATATGCGCATAACGCACGATTTCATCGCCTTCGCGACGCGAAATCAGGAACAGCTTGGCGTGGATTTTCAGACCTGGCGCGGAGAAAATCACGTGCACGCCCGCTTCCGTCAGGCGTTTTGCCCAGCGGATGTTGGCTTCTTCATCGAAGCGCGCCTGCAACTCCACCACCACGGTGACTTTTTTACCGTTATAGGCGGCGTGAATCATCGCATCCATGATGCGCGAGTTTTTGGCCACGCGATAAATATTGATCTTAATCGCCAGCACACTTGGGTCGAACGACGCCTGGCGCAGCAGTTCCAGCACGTGCTCAAAGGTGTGATACGGATAATAGAGCAGCACATCGCGATTGCGGATGGCGTCAAAACCGTTGCGGAAGCCGTCAAAGCCGATGTGGCGAATCTGCGGCAGCGCGCGGTTTTCAAGGTTGGCTTTGCCGACGTTCGGGAAACCGATAAAGTCTTTAAAGTTGTGATAGCGGCCGCCCGGCACGATGGAGTCGTAATTGGAGATCGACAATTTGTGGCGCAGCATTTCTACCATCGCATCTGGCATATCACGCTGATAAACAAAACGTACCGGCTCAGCATTCAGACGCTGCTTAAGGCTGGATGACATCAATTCCAGCAGGCTCGATTCCATTTCGGTGACCAGATCGTATTCGGCGTCACGCGTCATTTTCATCGAATAGGCATTCAGCGCATCGTAATCGAAGAAGCCTTTGAAAATTTCGTCCAGGCAATAGCGCAAAATGTTATCGAGAAGAATCATCGGCTTACGACGACGCGGTGATTCAGCAGGCAGATTAATAAAACGCGGCACCTTATCGGACGGAATCTCCAGCAGCGCATAACGAATATCGTCACCGCGAATAATTTCGACCGCCAGATAGGTGTAGTCGTCCTTAAGGAATTCAATCAGGTCGGTGTCGTGATTGATCAGAATCGGCGTAACGTGCTGGCGTAATTGATGTTTGAAGTAATAGCGCAGCCACTCTTGCTGATTCGGCGACAGTTGACGCTCGTTAATCAGGAAGATCTGATTACGCGCCATCTCCAGCAGCAGGTCGTTGTACAGTGCATCGAATTCCTGATCCGATTTCTGCACCCGCAGCTGAATTTTTTTCAATATATGGCGTAACGTCGTCGGCGTACCTTGCTCTTCACCAATCAGAATGCGACGTTTCAGATCGGCGAAGCGCACTTTGTAGAACTCTTCGAGATTGTTGGAATAGATACCCAGGAAGCGCATACGCTCAATCAGCGGGTTGGTTTTGTCCGCCGCTTCCTGCAAAACACGTTCGTTGAAGCTTAACCAGCTCAGTTCTTTTTCTATATACAGCTTTTCCTGACCCATTCTGACTCCGTGATGCTGTTGCTGGACGGATTGTCCGGCGGGATAATCGTAAAAATGCGCTCCCGCTCAGTGTCCGTCACCATTATGGCGAGAGTATGGCAAGCTTGTCCAACGCCAAAGGTTGTCTTATCAATCAGCTACGGGCAACATAGCGACGTGTCTTCACCTGTAACCTGGCCTGCATGAGCATAAACCGAATTCCTGTCCACTTTAGCGACCGCCGTCGACGCGCCACCGATCACGTTGTTCGTCGTGTGGTGACCGCGTGTGGCGTGGGCATTTTGCTGCTGATGCTACTGCTTTTCTTCTGGTTGATCTGGGTGGTGCTACCGCTTTTTAGCGCGCCTGGCATGCAAGCGACCACCAATTTGCAACTTTGGGATAAAGCCCCCGTGCTGGCCATGGGCAGCGACGGCCATCTTGGCTGGCGCATTAGCCGCAATGAAGCGCGTTTTATTCCGCTTGATGGACAACCTGCCACCGACGCCTTGCCGTTACCCGGCAAACCCGATGCCGCGGTGTACAGCAGCAACAGCAGTAGCGTATTACTCAATATGCAGGGCGCGCTGCTGTTGATGCAACCGCTGATCCACGACAACCACGGTGAATGGTATTTTCCATTCGGCGATCGCCCGCTGCAATTGAAGCAAGGGCCGGTGAGCAACATGGCGTTGGCTTCGCTGGGCGATCATCAGTGGCGTATCGCCGCGCAAACGCCCGCAGGCATCAGCCTGATGACGTTAGAAAATCAGCAAACCCTCAATCAAATTCTACTGCCGCAGCAACAAGCCGATCATTTGCTGTTGTCGCCTGACGGCAAGCTGCTCTACGCCAGTGAAGGGCGTTTACTGCGTGTGTGGGAGATCACCGCAGAGGGCGCACAACTGCGCGAAACCCAAACGCTCAATCAGCGTCCGCAGAGCCTGCATATTCTTACCGGCGGACAGACTCTGTTAATTCAGGATACCCAAGGCGTAAATCAGTGGTTTGCGATTGCGAGTGATAAAGGCCCGCGCCTGCAGGAGATTCACACCTTCAACAACAGTAAAGATGCAGTGAGTATTGTGCCTGAGCCACAGCGTCGCGTGTTTGCCACCTTTAATCATGCCGGTGAGGTCAAACTGTTTGCCAGTAAACAACAGGGGCCGATTCTGACTCGCCAACTGGCACCAGGCATTCAGGCGCTGGCGTTTGCACCACGCGGGGATGCACTGATTGTTGAGCGCGATGGGCAGTGGCAACAATTTGCTCTGGATAATCCGTGGCCCGATTTCACCTGGCGAAACCTGTGGCAGAAAATCTGGTACGAAAACTATCCGCAACCGGATTGGGTGTGGCAATCCACGGCGGCGGGAGACAGCTATCAAGCCAAATTCAGCCTGATACCGATGGTGGTTGGCACGCTGAAAGCCGCGGCGCTGGCTCTGCTGTTCGCCACGCCTCTGGCGCTGGCCGCAGCAATGTATACCGCCTGGTTTATGTCGCCGGGATTACGGCGCTGGGTGAAGCCCGGCATTGAAATGATGGGTGCGTTACCGAGCGTGGTGATCGGACTGATTGCCGGCGTGTGGCTGGCACCGCATATCAGTACTGCGCTGGTAGGCGTGCTGTTGTTGCCACTGGTGCTGGCCGCAACATTGTTGCTCTGTGGCGTGCTCAGTCCGCATCTGCCACTCCGCTGGCGTCGCCCTGGTTTTGAAGTGATTTTGTTGCTGCCGGTGTTGCTGGTGGTGACGTTGTTGACACTGTGGCTGCCAACGCAGCTGTGGCCGAACATTGGGGAGCTGCTCGCACATTACGAGCAACGCAACTTACTGATCGCCGGGCTGGCGATGGGATTCGCCTTAGTGCCGTTGATATTCACCCTGTCAGAAGATGCCTTATTCAGTGTGCCAGGGGCGTTAGGGCAGGGATCGCTGGCATTAGGCGCAACGCCATGGCAAACCCTGACGCGTGTGGTGTTGCCTGGCGCATCGGCGGGGATCTTTGCGGCCTTGATGATCGGCTTTGGCCGCGCGGTGGGTGAAACCATGATTGTGCTGATGGCCACCGGAAACACGCCGGTCAGTGAAGGCGGGTTGTTTGCGGGCTTGCGTGCGCTCTCTGCCAATATCGCGATCGAAATGCCGGAGGCGGCAGCGGGCAGCGCTCATTATCGTATCCTGTTCCTCAGTGCGCTTTTACTGCTGATGTTTACGCTGGTGATCAACACCGTGGCGGAGTTGATTCGTCAGCGCCTGCGTCAACGTTACAGCCAGCATGAGGGACAGGGATGAAAGCGATGCGTCAAAACGATCGCTGGCGCTGGCTCACGGCCGGTGCGGTGGCGGTGTGCCTGCTGGCGTTTACCTTGTTAATTGGCTTGCTGGGCTGGCAGGGCGTGCGCGCCTTCTGGCCGCAACCGGTCGATCAATATCTGTTCCAGCCACCGGAAGGGCCAGCGGTAATGGTGCTGGGTGAGACCTTGCACAAACAGCCGCAGGGCGAGCAGTGGCGCTATGTGGTGAAAACCGGCAACCGTGATTTTGCCGCACCGGATTTTCGCGTGCTGTACAGTCAGGGCGCGGCGAAAACCCGTCGCCCGGCGGATGTCATTGTGCTGCAACGCCGCAGCGGCGGTAATGCCTACGGCTGGCTTATTGAGCTGCGTGAAGATAACGAAGTGTTGACCGCGCGTGACCGTGATGCGCTGCTGCATCAGCGTTTGACGCAGGTGCATGAGCAGCTGCGCCAGGCCAGTCACATTCGTCGCGTGCAGATGGCGCGTCTCAATGCCCAGTTGGAAAGCCTGCAGCAGCAAGCCGATGAGCAGCAGCGTCACGGGACCTTTACCTTGCAGGAGCAGTCGGAGTTTGATGCTAACAGCTCTGCGCTGCATCGCCGCTTTAGCGAGTTGGCCCAGCAGCTGACTCGTCTGCAGCAGCAAAGCCAGCGCGATAGCCTGGTGCTGCGTGATGTGCAGGGCCAGGATCACATTATTCCTTTGGCACAGGTGGTGGACGCCTGGTATCCCAATGCGATGTCTTTCGGCCAGCAACTCCAGCACTTCTTCAGCCAGATTTGGCAGTTTGTCAGTGACTCGCCGACATCGGGCGGTGGTGAGAGCGGGGCTTTCCCGGCGATCTTTGGCACCGTGCTGATGGTGCTGCTGATGTCGATCATCGTTATGCCGTTGGGCGTGGTGGCCGCGGTGTGGCTGCATGAGTACGCCGGACGCAACGCGCTGACCCGCCTGGTGCGCATCGCCGTTGTGAATCTGGCGGGGGTGCCGTCGATTGTTTATGGTGTGTTTGGTCTCGGTTTCTTTGTCTGGTTGATTGGCGGCACCATCGACCAACTGCTGTTCTCACGCTCACTGCCCAATCCCACTTTTGGTACGCCAGGCTTGCTTTGGGCAGCGTTGACGCTGGCACTGTTAACCTTGCCAGTGGTGATTGTTGCTACCGAAGAGGGCTTGTCACGTATTCCAGATAATCTGCGTCAGGGATCACTGGCGCTGGGAGCAACGCAGGCGGAAACGCTGTGGCGCGTGGTACTGCCGTTGGCCGTTCCGGCGATGCTGACGGGCCTGATTTTGGCCGTTGCGCGCGCGGCGGGTGAAACCGCGCCCTTGATGCTGGTGGGCGTAGTGAAAATGGCCCCTGAATTGCCGGTCGATGCGGTTTTCCCTTACCTGCATCTGGATCGCAAATTTATGCACCTCGGATTTCAGATTTACGATTTGGCCTTCCAGAGTCCAAACATCGATGCTGATCGACCCTTGGTTTACGCCACCGCGCTGTTGCTGGTGGTGATCATCCTGTCGCTCAATTTGCTGGCCATGGCGTTGCGCCATCGTCTGCGTGAGCGTTACCGGCTAATGACGCACTAAAAAGGTTTTGAGATGACGCCCAATTACGACATCGCGTTAACCATCAACCAGCTGTCGCTGTGGTACGGCGAGCGCCAGGCGCTAAACAGTATTGATTTACAGATCCCGAAAAACCGCATCACGGCGCTGATCGGTCCCTCTGGCTGTGGTAAATCGACGCTGTTGCGCTGCTTTAATCGCATGAATGATGTGATTGACCGCTGTCGCATTGAGGGCGAAATTCTGCTCGACCAACATGCGGTGATGCAGGCGAATCAGGATCTGCCAGCATTGCGCCGCCGTATTGGTATGGTGTTCCAGCGGCCGAATCCGTTCCCGAAATCGATCTACGAAAACGTGGTGTATGGCTTGCGTCTGCAAGGTGTGCGCGATCGTCGTGTACTGAATGAAGCCTGCGAACGTGCGCTGCGCGCTGCGGCCCTGTGGAGTGAAGTAAAGGATCAACTGGGGCAGAATGCGCTGACCCTTTCCAGCGGTCAGCAGCAGCGCTTGGTGATTGCGCGCGCAATCGCGATTGAGCCGGAAGTTTTACTGCTGGATGAGCCGACGTCGGCGCTCGATCCCATCTCCACGTTAGTGATCGAGGAGTTGATGACCACGCTGAAGCAGCATTTCACGCTGGTACTGGTGACGCACAACATGCAGCAGGCGGCACGCGTATCCGATTACACGGCGTTTATGCATAACGGCCAGTTAGTGGAGTTCGATGAAACCGATCGGATTTTTACGTCACCGAGAGCACGAAAAACGGAAGATTATATTACGGGGCGGTTTGGTTGATTCATTCTGCGATCAGTAGCGGCGCAATTTATTACGCTGAGTTGTACGCACATAAAAAAACAGCGCGATAAATCGCGCCGCTACGGTATGTGCTTGCCTGTATTCGGTGCGCATTTATGCATACCAAAACTTCAGTCGTGTGCGTATCCAGCAGGCGGCAACGGTTGCCCATCTAGCCAGGCTTTCCCTTCACGCATCTGCAAACGTCCATCGACAAACCAGCTAATCACCAGCGGATAGATCGCATGCTCCTGATGCTGCACGCGTGCGGTGATCTCTTCTTCGTCATCTTCAGCAAACACCGGTACGCGGGCCTGTAGAATCACCGGTCCGCCATCCAGCTCATCGGTGACAAAGTGCACTGAGGTACCGTGCTCCTCGTCACCATTTTCTAGCGCCTGGCGATGGGTGTGAAGTCCGGGATATTTCGGCAACAGCGACGGATGGATATTCACCAGCCGGTCGTGATAATGCGCGACAAATGCCTGGCTGAGAATGCGCATGTAACCGGCCAACACCACCAGATCCGGCGCATAAGCGTCGATTTCCTGCATCAGCTGGCGATCAAAGGCATCACGGTCGGCGAAATCACTGGCGGCGAGGGCATGGCCAGGCACGTTCGCGTCCTGCGCACGGGTTAAACCATAAGCCGAGGCTTTATTACTGAAAACGGCAGCGACGCTGCCGTTAACACGCCCACTTGCGCAGGCGTCAAGGATGGACTGAAGATTGCTTCCGTTGCCGGAGATCAGTACAACCAGTTTTTTCATGGATTAATAACCACACGCTCTTCAGAGTCAGAGGCTTTAATCACACCGATTTTCCACGCTTTCTCGCCTGCGTCGCTCATCAGCTGTACCGCTTTATCGGCATCAGCCGGGCTCAGCGCGATGATCATGCCCACGCCGCAGTTAAAGGTACGGTACATTTCGTGACGGCTCACGTTGCCCGCTTGCTGCAACCAGCTGAATACGGACGGCCATTGCCAGCTTTTCTCGTCCAGCACCGCCTGGGTGTTGTCTGGCAGCACGCGAGGAATGTTTTCCCAGAAGCCGCCACCGGTCAGGTGAGAAATCGCATGAACATCAACCTGTTCGATCAGGCTCAGGATGTTTTTCACGTAGATGCGGGTCGGTGCCAGCAGGTGATCGGCCAGTGGTTTGCCATCCAGCTGTTTGGTTTCTGGATTGGTCTGGCTGACTTCCAGAATTTTGCGCACCAGGGAATAACCGTTCGAGTGCGGGCCGCTGGAACCCAGCGCGATCAGCACGTCGCCGTCCTGCACTTTCGAACCGTCAATGATTTCTGATTTCTCTACTACGCCAACGCAGAACCCGGCCACGTCGTAATCTTCACCGTGGTACATGCCTGGCATCTCAGCAGTTTCACCGCCGACCAGCGCACAGCCTGACTGCAAGCAACCTTCGGCGATGCCGGTGATCACTGCTGATGCGGTGTCCACATCCAGTTTGCCGGTCGCGTAGTAGTCAAGGAAGAACAGTGGCTCAGCGCCCTGAACAATCAAATCGTTCACACACATCGCAACCAGATCGATACCGATGCTGTCATGACGCTTGAGGTCCATCGCCAGACGCAGCTTGGTGCCGACGCCATCGGTTCCAGAGACCAGCACAGGCTCGCGGTATTTCTGCGGCAGCGCACAGAGCGCGCCAAAGCCACCCAATCCACCCATGACTTCCGGGCGGCGAGTTTTCTTTACTACGCCTTTGATACGGTCAACCAGATCGTTACCAGCATCGATATCAACACCGGCGTCTTTGTAGCTGAGAGAGGTTTTGTCGGTCACTGCGGAGTCCCCACGCGAATTGCGGTTGGTGGCAAAAATTAAGCGCGCTAATTCTACCAGTGCAGGCAAACGTTTGCGAGTCCCATCTCTCGCCGCTTTGCGCGGCGCTGATTTTTCGTTAATTCTTATGATTGAGCAAATTGCGCTAAGCCATTGACCAATGACAAGTGGCGCAGCGACAAAAAGGCGGTATAATCCGGCGATTTTTTTTTAGCTCAACTCAATTCCGGGAGAACAATCATGAAGATCGTGGAAGTCAAACACCCGCTGGTCAAACATAAACTGGGCCTGATGCGTGAGCATGATATCAGCACCAAACGATTCCGCGAGCTGGCCTCGGAAGTCGGCAGCCTGCTGACTTATGAAGCCACTGCTGATTTGGCAACCGAGCGCGTGACCATCGAAGGCTGGAATGGCCCGGTCGACGTCGATCAAATCAAAGGCAAAAAGATCACCGTTGTCCCGATTCTGCGCGCTGGACTGGGCATGATGGAAGGTGTATTGGAGCACGTGCCAAGCGCGCGTATCAGCGTGGTGGGTGTGTACCGTGATGAAGAGACGCTGGAGCCGGTCCCGTACTTCCAGAAACTGGTCTCCAACATCGAAGAGCGCCTGGCGCTGGTGGTTGACCCGATGCTGGCGACCGGTGGTTCAATGATTGCCACCATCGACCTGCTGAAAAAAGCCGGCTGCAACAGCATTAAAGTGCTGGTATTAGTCGCTGCACCTGAAGGGATTGCCGCGCTGGAAAAAGCGCATCCGGACGTTGAGCTGTATACCGCGTCAATCGATCAGGGGTTAAACGAAAAAGGTTATATCATCCCCGGCCTCGGCGACGCTGGCGACAAGATTTTCGGAACCAAGTAATGATCGCTCCGGGCTATTTTGCTTGCCACTTTGCTCCCGGGCAGTGCTCGAAATCCTCACGTACTCCAGTACGCTCCGGTTTCTCCGCGCTGGCCGTGAACAAATTGCCTGCGCCAATAACGCCCGGCCTGCATCTGCAGGCAGAATATGCATTCGCATTATTTGAAAAATAGCATTTGAGTAGCCGGCCAAAGAGTCGGCTTTTTTTTGGCAAAAACACAACAATCCTCCCCAAGTTATTCGAGCCATGGCAAGGCGGCAAGCGAGTTCATCCCGATGAGCTTACATCAGTAAGTGATTCGGGTGAACGAGAGCAGCCAACGCAGCCATGGTTTGAAGGACGCAGGGGAGAGGGGATAAATGATGACAAGACGTGCCATTGGTGTCGACGAACGTCCACCGCTGCTACAAACCATACCTCTCAGCCTGCAACATCTGTTCGCCATGTTTGGTGCCACGGTGCTGGTGCCGATTCTGTTCCACATCAACCCGGCCACCGTGTTGCTGTTTAACGGTGTGGGTACGCTGCTATATCTGTTTATCTGTAAAGGCAAAATCCCGGCGTATCTGGGCTCAAGCTTTGCCTTTATTTCACCGGTTCTGCTGCTGTTGCCTCTGGGCTACGAAGTGGCGCTGGGGGGCTTTATCCTGTGTGGATTCCTGTTCTGCGTGGTGGCGCTGATTGTTAAAAAAGCTGGCACCGGCTGGCTCGACGTGATGTTCCCGCCTGCGGCGATGGGGGCGATTGTGGCGGTGATCGGCCTGGAGTTGGCGGGTGTTGCGGCCAACATGGCGGGTCTGTTGCCTGCGGATGGCACATCACCTGACAGCAAAACCATTATCATCTCGATGGTGACGCTGGCGGTCACCGTGTTCGGTTCCGTGCTGTTCCGTGGCTTCCTTGCCATCATTCCGATTCTGATCGGCGTGCTCGCAGGTTATGCGCTCTCCTCCTTTATGGGCATTGTGAACTGGAGTTCAGTCGCGGATGCACCTTGGTTTGCCTTACCCACCTTCTATACACCACGCTTTGAATGGGCTGCCATGCTCACCATTCTGCCTGCTGCGCTGGTGGTGATTGCGGAGCACGTGGGTCACCTGGTGGTGACGGCGAACATCGTGAAAAAAGATCTGATCCGCGATCCGGGCCTGCACCGCTCCATGTTCGCCAACGGCTTATCCACCATGATCTCCGGTTTCTTCGGCTCCACGCCGAATACCACTTACGGCGAAAACATCGGCGTGATGGCAATTACCCGCGTTTACAGTACCTGGGTGATCGGCGGGGCGGCGATCTTCGCTATCCTGCTCTCTTGCGTCGGTAAACTGGCGGCCGCCATTCAGGCGATCCCGGTGCCCGTGATGGGCGGTGTTTCTCTGCTGCTGTACGGGGTGATTGGTGCTTCCGGTATTCGTGTACTGATTGAATCCAAAGTGGATTACAACAAAGCGCAGAATCTGATCCTGACTTCGGTGATCCTGATCATCGGTGTGAGTGGTGCGAAAGTGCATATTGGTGCGGCAGAATTGAAAGGCATGGCGCTGGCGACCATTGTTGGTGTTGCGCTGGCTTTGATCTTCCGCGTTATCAACTTGATACGTCCAGAAGAAGTGGTGCTGGATGCCGAAGAAAAGCGTCAGGCCTGATGCGCTTCGTCGGGCAGGGACGCCCGGTTCATCTCTTGCAAAGATCGTGATAAACTTGCGCCGTTTTCTGCCTGCTCATCCGTTGAGGTACTTCTGAACACGCCGGCACAGCTTTCACTGCCACTCTATTTACCCGATGATGAAACCTTTGCCAGTTTCTGGCCGGGGGAAAATCCGTCTTTGCTGGCGGCGCTGCAAGGCGCACTCTCTCAGCAACACGGCAGCTATCTCTATTTTTGGTCCCGCGAAGGCGGTGGTCGTAGCCATCTATTGCATGCAGCCTGTGCGGAAATGTCCGCGCGCGGTGAAGCGGTGGGCTATGTCCCGCTGGATAAGCGTACCTGGTTTGTGCCGGAAGTCTTAGATGGTATGGAGAACCTGGCGCTGGTGTGCATCGATAACATCGAATGTATTGCGGGCGATGCCGAGTGGGAAATGGCGATCTTCGATCTCTACAACCGCATTCTGGAAATCGGCAAAACGCGCCTGCTAATAACCGGCGATCGTCCTCCGCGCCAGTTGAATCTGGGGCTGCCGGATCTGGCTTCACGACTCGACTGGGGGCAAATTTATCGTTTGCAGCCGCTGTCAGATGAGGACAAATTGCAGGCGATGCAGCTGCGTGCAGGACTGCGTGGTTTTGAACTGCCAGAAGATGTCGGGCGTTTCCTGCTGAAACGCCTCGACCGCGAAATGCGTACCCTGTTTGACACCTTGGATCGGCTCGATCGCGCATCCATCAGCGCACAGCGCAAACTCACCATTCCCTTTGTCAAAGAAGCGCTGGAGCTTTAAATAATCTCCAGCACCGCTTCCGGCGGACGGCCAATACGCGCTTTGTCACCATTCAGAACGATCGGACGTTCGATCAGTTTGGGGTGATCCACCATCGCCTGCAGCAGCTGATCTTCACTCAGATTGCTGTCCGCAAGCTGCAACTCTTTATACAACTCTTCTTTACGGCGCATCAGTTCACGCGCGCTGCTCATACCCAGTCTTTTCAATAAAGTCTTGAGTGTTGCCACATCCGGTGGGGTTTCCAGATACATCACGACATCCGGCTGAATGCCCTTCTCTTGCAACAGCGCCAGGGTTTCACGGCTCTTGCTGCAACGCGGGTTGTGATAAATGCTAACCATTGATAAATATCCCTTTCTGGTGCGCATTAATGCGCACGCTACATAATTACTGCGGACAAAGGTAGGGTCGCCATTGATGGTGACCGCCAGATCATCCCTTCTGATACTGACGGAACCGTTTTTGCAGCTCGCGGAACTGATCAATACGCGCATCGTAACGTGCCTGTTTCAGGCTGCCGAGTGGCACCTGCGCACTGGCGCTGCTTAAGGTGGTAATCGCCTGGTCGAGTTGACCATTCAGCGCCAGACCTTCAGCGCGAGCGGAGAGTTCTTCATCACGCAGCCCCTGAGCAGCCGAAGCTTGTGCCAGCAAGTCCCAGGCGTTGACGTCATCCGGGTGCGCGAAGGTATAGCGGTTCAAAATACGGCTGGCGTTGGCCGGTTGTTTCGCCTCGACATACGCGTTGGCGAGGTTGAGTTGCAGTACCGGATTGGTGCTGCTGCCTTTGGCGCTGGTCAGCATACTGATCGCTTGCTGCGGTTGATTCAAGCCAATATCGATATCCGTCATGATATCCAAAAACCAAATGTTATCCGGCTGTTTAGCCAGCATCGGAGCGATGATCTTCTTCGCGCTGTCGAAGCTTTTCGCCTGTAAAAACTGGACGGCTTTGCCGTATTGCGAGGCCATCTGTTCACGTGAGTTGCCTTTGGCGTACTCATTGAGCAGATCGTCGGTGAGCTGGTTACGTCCCGTGGCGTACATGCCGAGTGAACGCACTTTCGCCATATAGAAGCCTTCGGACGACTGCACCACCACCGGACGCATCTGGTTGGCACGGTTGCGCGCATCCGCCAGACGACTGTCGGGTAACGGGTGCGTCAGTAAAATTTCCGGCGGCTTGGAAGAGAAGCGGCTTTGATCGGCCAGTTTCTGCAAGAAGGCGGGCATGGCTTGCGGATCAAAGCCAGCACGTTGTAAGACCTGAATGCCGATGCGATCCGCTTCCTGCTCGTTGGATTGGGTAAAGCTGATCATCCCCTGTTGGGTACCGGCCAGTGTACCGGTCAGCGCCGCCATCCCGGCTTGTGGACTGGCGATCGCCAGCAGGATGGAACCCAGTGCACCTACCCACGTCAACGGCGCATTGCGCTTCTGTTCTTCCATCGCGCGGGCCAGATGGCGTTGGGTGACGTGGGAAATTTCGTGCGCCATTACCGATGCCAGCTGGCTTTCATTATCGGTATAGCGGAACAGCGAGGAATGTAGCACCACATTGCCGCCAAAAAAGGCAAAGGCGTTCAGTTCATCGTTTTGAATGAGGAAGAAGTGGAATGGCGTGCGAACGGAGTTAGCATGCGCCACTAAACGCTGTCCGAGTTCATTAATGTATTGATTCAACAGCGGATCGTTTATCAGTGGCGCACTGGCACGCAGTTGGCGCACGTAGAAATCGCCAATTTGCAGTTCCTGATTTATCGACAGCGTTGAACCTGCGGTGGTGCCCATATCGGGCAGGTTATCACTCACATCAGCGCGAACCGAGAGCGCGGGTGTCAGCAGCAGCGTAGGAATAAGGGCCGCCAGCACTGATTTCTTCAACCGGTTAAACATGCCTTGATCCTGTAAAAGTCACCCGTAGTTGGACAGGTAAGTCGTTCAAATGTTCTGCGCATGCTTTCCTTTGGCGCAGCGATTCTATCTTAGCCAGTGCGGGATGGCACGCAAGGTGAAATCAATAAACCGATCAGCCAGAAATTACAGCAAAAAATTGAATAGTTTTCAGCGACCGTATAAACGAATATTCAAGATAAAAGTTAAAGTTACGTAAAGTTGCTCAAAATAATTGAATTTGGCATGAACTTTTCCAGGTTTACTCTGAAAAACAGGCGGTCATCTTCGAGACTGGCCTGATTTATCCATCAGTGATTTTAATTGTGCTGATTTAGCATTCAGCGAAAATTTTAGTTAAGTGTGGTCTGGTTTTTGATATTCGATAACTGACTCAACGCTCGCAAATTAAATAATAAAGCAGCCATTTATTTTTTAAGCGCCAATTCAACCTCAATCAAAAGCCTTATTCAATTAGCCTGACTCATTATTTTTCCTGCAACGAAAACCCCGGACGCCCGAAAGTACAGGCGTTTTGCCATGCTCACGCTGTGGTATAGATAACGTACTTTGTTCAAACGGACTGTGAAGTTAAGCGCAGTGCATGCCGGAGAGTTTCTATGCGTTCTGTTGTCTCCTACGCCTTGATAGCGATTGTGGGTGGGGTTGTCGGTGCCACCGTGACAAAAAGTGATGATATTTATCAGCGTGTGGCTAGCCATTTTTCTGCCGAGCCGACCGATCCCGACGGTTTTTGGAGCACCCCAGCCGTTGAGGGATACGGCAAGATCCATTACGAACCCGATGCCGCGTTTAAACCGGTGGTGGGGTTAAGCAATAAAGTGGTGTTTCAAATCACCAAAAGCGAAGGGGATATGAAGCGTCCTAATCTGGGGTTAGAGCGCGTTGCGCGCGTGGTGAATCTCTATATCGCTTCAGGCGTTCCCGCCGATCAGTTGCACTTTGTGGTGTCCGTAACGGGGGATGCAACGCCCGCCATGCTGGACAATGCCCACTTCCAGCAGTTTTACAAAGTCGATAACCCGAATCTGGCGTTGATCAGTGAGATGAATAAGCTGGGGGTGAAAGTGTCAGTGTGCGATCAGTCGGTGGCATTCCACCACTTCCCGAAAGAGTGGATCGATCAATCGGTCATTCATGCATTGTCCAGCCCGACCACCGTGTCGACGCTGGAAAATCAGGGCTATGCCTTCCTGCAAATGTAATTGGGCTTCCAGTCTTTTATCGAGGAGAAGTGAAATGCGTCCAGCGTCCTATATTGTTATCGCTGCACTGGCAGGCTTCGTGGGCGGTAATGTGTTACAGCTTCCAGAGCTGGTGGATAAGGTCAGCAGCAAATTCGCTGACAATAAGTCCGAACCGGCTGATTTCTGGAGCACACCGGCTATTGCAGGCTATGGCAAAATTCATTTTGTGAACACGCCAGATTACAACCCGGCTAACACACCGGGCCTGAGCAACAAGATCGTATTCCAAATCAATCGCACCGAAGGCGATGTGCGCCAGCCCAATCTTGGACTGGAGCGCGTGGCGCGGGTGACCAACCTCTACTACGCAGCCGGTGTGCCGCTCAATCAACTGAACTTTGTGGTGTCGATCAACAGTGATGCCGTTCCTGCGGCACTGAATAACGAGCAGTTCCGCAAAGCCTACGGCACGGACAACCCGAATCTGAAGTTGATCGATGAGTTGAAGCAGGCGGGGGTGAAAGTCACCATTTGCGATCAGTCGGTGGCGTTCCACCAGTTGCAACGCGAGTGGATTGACACCCGTGTCACGCACACGCTCTCCAGCGGCACCACCGTGGCCTCTCTGCAAAACGAAGGGTATGCCTTCCTGATGTTGTAATTCTCTCCTGACAGCAGTTTGCGCTGCTGTCATCTTTCCGTCATCTCCCCGCGATGTTGTTGTCACAGTTCGCCGCTACTTTAAGCGCCAATGAGATCGATCTCATTGGCAATTCACGAGGCGAACATGTCCGATTTAATCAGTGTGGCAAAGCTGGCTGGCGTATCCCGCGCTACTGCCGCGCGCGCATTCTCTGATCCTCATCTGCTGCGACCAGACACGCTGGAAAAAGTGCTGGCGGCATCAGAGCAACTCGGTTTTCGCCCCAATCACATTGCCCGTCAATTACGCACGCAAAGCTCCACCACGCTGGGTGTGCTGCTGCCGTCACTGCTGAATCCGATTTTCTCCCGCCAGTTGCAGGCGATGGAGCGCCAGGCACGCGCCGCCGGTTACGGTTTGCTGGTCGCCACCAGTGATTATCAGCCCGAACGCGAGGCGGCGATTGTTGAACATATGCTACGTCAGCGTGTGGCCGGTTTAGTGCTAACCGTGGCGGACGCCGATAACAGCGCCGTGTTGAATACGCTGCACGAAGCCAGCATGCCGTTTGTGCTGGCGCATAACGTGCCGCAGCAAAGTCACTGGCCAGCCATTTGCGTCGACAACCGCCAGGCGATGGAGGAGGCCACACAGCATCTGCTGGCGCTCGGCCATCGTCATATCGGCATGGTCGCGGGGCCGATGCTGCAATCAGACCGTGCGCGCCTGCGCTATCAAGGCTACTGCGATGCGATGCACCGTGCCGGGCTGCATGCGCTGCCCGTGATTGAAATGACCAGCCACACCCACTCAGATTTTACGCTGCTGCAACCGCAGTTGCAGGGCGCTGCGCCGCTGACGGCGGTGATTTGTACTAACGATTTGCTCGCCATCAGCCTGATTGGGGCGGCGGCACGTGCAGGTTTGCGCGTCCCGCAACAGCTTTCGGTGATGGGCTTCGATGGCATCGATATTGGCGAGCAGATTGCGCCGTCACTGGCCAGCGTCACTCAGCCAGCCGACATGCTCGGTGCCTGTGCGATAGACATGCTGTTACAACAGGCCAGCCGCGGCACCCGCGTACTGGCACATCGGTTGCGGGTTGGCGAAAGCATTGCTGCACCTGCCACCACTTTAACCACACCAGGGAACCACCATGACCTTTAATAAAAAAGTGAAAATTTTGACAGGCGCGATCGTGCTGACCGCCGGTTCGCTGTTCAGCATGATGACGCAGGCCGCTGAAACGGCGATCTGTTACAACTGCCCGCCCGAGTGGGCTGACTGGGGCACACAGCTTAAAGCCATTGCCAGAGACACCGGCATCACCGTGCCACAAGACAACAAAAACTCCGGCCAGGCGCTGGCGCAAATGGTGGCGGAGAAAGGCAATCCAGTGGCAGATGTGGTGTATTACGGCGTCAGTTTCGGCATCCAGGCGGACAGCGCCGGCGTCATCACCGGCTATAAACCCCAACACTGGGATGAGATCCCAGCCGGAATGAAAGATCCCAATGGTAAATGGGTCGCGCTGCACTCAGGCACCATGGGCTTTATGGTGAACGTGGATGCATTGAATGGCGCGCCTGTGCCGCAGTCTTGGGATGACCTGCTGAAGCCCGAATACAAAGGAATGATCGGCTACCTCGATCCGGCCAGTGCCTTTGTCGGTTACGTGGCAGCGGTGGCCGTTAACCAGGCGAAAGGCGGTAACATGCAAGACTTTACCCCCGCGCTGAACTGGTTCAAGAAACTGCAAGCTAACCAGCCGATCGTACCGAAACAGACTGCCTATGCGCGTCTGATCTCCGGCGAAATCCCGATTCTGCTCGACTACGATTTCAACGCCTATCGCGCCAAGTATAAGGACCATGCCAACGTGGCCTTTGTTATCCCGAAAGAGGGCACCGTCACCGTGCCTTACGTGATCAGCCTGGTGAAGAACGCGCCGCATGAAGCCAACGGTAAAAAAGTCATCGACTATGTGCTGTCTGACAAAGGCCAGGCCATTTGGGCCAACGCCTTCCTGCGCCCGGTGCGTACTTCAGCCATGTCACCCGAAGCGAAGAAGTTCTTCCTGCCAGATAGCGATTATGCGCGTGCTCAAACCGTTGATTATCAGCAGATGGCCGATGCGCAGAAAGCCTTCTCTGCTAAGTACCTGAGCGAGATTCACTGATTATGTCGATCTCCGACAACCTGGCGGTTTCACGCCGCCAGGTTCGTGCTTTGCCGGGCAGCCGCTGGTTATGGCTGACGCTGCCCGCGTTACTGTTCTTCTGCGCCTTCTGGTTGCTGCCGTTTGCGCGCCTGTTGCAAATGGGCATGCAGAACGATCGCAGCAGCGGTAACAGTGGTTACTGGACGGTGGTGAGCCAGCCAAATTACTTGTTCAGCCTGCTGAATACTGTGGTGCTGTCAGTGCTGGTCACGCTGGTGACGCTGGCGATTGCCGCCATCGTCGGCTGTTTTCTTGCGCGTCAGCGTTTTACCGGACGCGGCACCTTATTAGCGCTGCTGACCTTCCCACTGGCTTTTCCCGGTGTGGTAGTGGGTTTTCTGGTGGTGATGTTGGCGGGGCGCCAGGGCTTGCTGGCGCAAATCAGCATGAGCCTGGTGCAAGAGCGCTGGACGTTGGCCTACTCGCTCACCGGTTTGTTTATCGGTTATCTCTATTTCTCACTGCCGCGCGCCATCGTCACCCTGGTCGCTGCCAGTGAAAAGCTGGATCGTTCGCTGGAAGAGGCGGCACGTTCGCTCGGTGCCAGCCAGTGGCGTATCACCTGGGATGTGATTGTGCCCGGCCTGCAACCGGCGTTGCTCTCAACCGGGGCGCTTTGCTTCGCCACCAGTATGGGGGCCTTTGGCACCGCGTTTACCCTCGGCACCAATTTGGCGGTGTTGCCGCTAACGATCTACGGCGAATTTACTAACTACGCCAACTTTGCCACGGCGGCGGCGCTGTCGGTGGTGATGGGAGCAGTAGCGTGGCTGGCGCTGATGTTCGCACGCCGGTTGGCACACAAGGGGGCGGTATGAATCGTCGCGGATTATTTAGCCTGCAACTGCTGGTCACCACGCTGACAGCGCTGTTCATGATTGTGCCCGTGGTGTTGTCGATGCTGGCGGGCGTGACGAACAACTACTTTATTGGCCTGCGCAGCGGCTTGACCCTGAAATGGGTGGAACAGGTATGGGAAATGTATGCCGACACCTTTTGGCTGTCGCTGCTGATTGCGCTGTTCTGCCTGTTAGTGACGTTGGTGATTGGCGTACCTGCCGCGTGGGGCTTGCTGAAAGCGCCCGGACGCTGGGTGGCACGTATCGAAGAGTGCCTGATGTTGCCGGTCGCACTGCCGGGATTGGCCACCGCGCTCGGCATCATTCTGCTTTACGGTCAGTTCTCTGCGCTGCGTGATAGCTGGGTCTTCATTTTGATAGGACACGTGCTGTTCACACTGCCCTTTATGATGCGCCCGGTGCTGGCGGTGATGCAGGCGGTGGATATGCCGCGTCTTGAAGAAGCCTCTGCCAGCCTTGGGGCCAGTCTCTGGCAGCGCTTCTTCACCGTAGTCGTACCCAACTGCCGCAACGGCATTTTGGCGGGGGCTTTTATGGTGATTACCTTGTCAGTGGGTGAATTCAACATCACCTGGATGCTGCACACGCCACTGACCAAAACCTTGCCGGTCGGGCTTGCTGACAGCTATGCCTCGATGCGACTGGAAGTGGGCTCTGCTTACACCCTGATTTTTATTCTGATGATTCTGCCGCTGTTGCTGATGCTCAATGCGGTCAATCACTGGCTTAACCGCGCGGTTTCGCGCCAAAACAAGGAGGCGGCATGAATCCTGCGGCCGTAACCGTGAAGCTGCGCAACTGCTCACGTCAATTCAATCATCAACTGGCCTTGCATCCGCTTGATTTAACGGTCAATCCCGGTGAAACCTTAGTGCTGCTCGGGCCTTCTGGCTGTGGCAAAACCACCACACTGCGCATCATTAGCGGACTTGAGCGCAGTGATGAAGGCGGGGAAGTGTGGTTCGATGATCGCAACGTCACCGCACTGCCGATTGAGAAACGCAATGTCGGCATGGTGTTCCAGAACTACGCGCTGTTTCCCAATCTCAACGTGGCGGAGAACGTGGCGTACGGCCTGAAAGTGCAGGGCGTGCCACGTGCCGAGCGTGAAGCGCGCGTGCAGGAGATGCTGGAATTGGTGGATCTCAGTGCCTTGTCGCAACGCAGTATCGACAAGCTTTCCGGTGGGCAAAAACAGCGTGTCGCTTTAGCTCGTGCGCTGGCGGCACGCCCGAAAGTTTTACTGTTTGATGAGCCACTGGCGGCGCTGGATGCGCGCCTGCGCGACCGTCTGCGCCTTGAAATCGGCTCTCTGCTCAAAAAGCTGGCGATCACCGCAGTTTACGTCACCCACGATCAGCAAGAGGCGATGGCACTCGGCGACCGCATCGCGGTAATGGAGCATGGCCGACTGGTGCAAATCGACACGCCGCAGAACATTTATCAGCATCCCGCGTCGAAATTTGTCGCCGATTTTGTGGGCGCAATTAACTGCGTGGATGTCGATACCCGTGGCAACCCGCAGCGCTTCTGTCGCCCGGAGGATGTGTTGTTGGCCGATGACAACCGCTATGCGCGCCAGGGCTTTATTTTGGCCAGCACCTTTTTAGGTGCATCACAGCGGCTAATGATCGATATCGGGCTGGCAACCCCCATTCAGGTTGATCGTCATGCACGTGAAGCCTGGCATGCCGGACAACCGGTGAGCTGGACGCTGGCGCAGGACGCCGCACTCCAATTTTCTGCATCCTGAGGAAGAGATTCGTGTTTGAAGCATTGACGCTGATTGCGCAAATTAGTGACTTACACATCAAAGCGAACGGTCGCCTATCGTATAAAAAAGTCGATACCCAGGCGGCATTGCTGCGGGTGATTGAGACATTAAATCATCTGACACCGCGCCCGGATAAAGTGGTGATTACCGGCGACTTAGTGGATTTTGGCACCGCCGAAGAGTACCAGACGCTGCGCGCGGCGCTGCGTCGGCTGCAGCTGCCCTTTATGCTCATGCCTGGCAACCACGACGATCGGCAGCAGTTACGTGCCGCGTTCCCGGATCACCACTACTTGCAGCACGGTGAAACGCTGAACTGGCAGGCGCGGGTGAAAGGCGTGCAGCTGCTGGCGCTGGATTCCAGCGTACCACAGCAGCCCTGGGGCTATGTGGATGAGGCGCAGTTAGATTGGCTGGACGATCAGTTATCGCGCGAACCTCAGCTACCGACACTGGTGATGCTGCATCATCCCCCTTTTGTTTCTGGCATTGGCCATATGGACAAGCAGCCGCTGCGTAATCCGGAGGCACTGGCAAACATCATTAGCCGCCATCCACAGGTTGAGCGCGTGCTGAGCGGCCATCTGCATCGCTCGGTGCAGGCGCGGTTCGCCGGAACATTAGCCTGTGTTGCACCTGGCGTATCGCATCAGGTGGCCTTTGATTTATCTGAAAATGGACCGGCCAACTTTGTGCTGGAACCCCCCGGATTCCTGCTGCATCGCTGGCACCCGCAACAGGGCATGACCACCCACCAGTGTGCGATTGGCGATTATCCTGGCCCCTGGCCATTTTATGACGCCAATGGGTTGATCGATTAGCACCGAGGTTTGCTGAATAATTACGCGTGTCTGACAGGATGGTTCGTGCTCAATTTGGTTTACAGGTGTACAATTGGCGGTTCCCTCACCAGGGGTAGCTAGTCCAACTATAACTATATTGTCAGGCACACGAATGATTAACCTATTCACCAGGGCGGCTGCGTCATGCTAACGCGCATCCGGCCGAAAACCGACCTGCGAACGCTGATCGCGTTGCTGGCGATCACCAGTATCGTCATCACTCTCGCCAATACGCTGTACGCCACCTGGCGTGTGCAGCGCATGGTCCTGATCGAAAGCACCCTCGAAGCTAACCGCGCGTACGCCACTAAGCTGGCCGCCACCACTGAGGTCTTCTTTCAGTTGGCGCAGTCTCAACTGCACTACAGCGCGACTCAGCTGGGCAAAGACTTTGATAATACGGCGCTGGCACAGCAGGAAGTGAATCGGTTACGTGAGCAGACCAACAGTTTTAACTCGGTCGCGGTGGTGGGAACGGACGGTATCGTGAAAGCGATTTCCCCTGAGTCTCTTATGCTAAAAGGCATGCAGCTCACCAGCCAGGCCTCGCGTGAGGCGCTGGCGCAGCGTCAGCCTATGGTCAGCAAACCCACGGTTTCGGCAGCCAACAACCTGATTGTGTTTGTTTCCTGGCCTATCTGGAGCAATGAAGGGCGTTACCTCGGCTATGTGGGCGGCACTATCTATCTGAAGAAGAAAAGCATCCTTAATGCGTTGCTTGGCGAGCAGTTCTATCGCGATGGCACGCATGTGTATGTCATGGACCGCAACAATCAGGTGCTGTATCACCAGAACAGTCAACTGATTGGTAAAACCGTGCCGGAGATCGTCAGCGAACGCGAACGTAAAGAGAGCACCAATGGCGAAGTGCAATTAACCGAAGATGACACGCCTAAGCTGGCGGGTTATGCCATTGTGCCGACCACTGGCTGGATGGTGGTGGCACTCAAGCCAACCGATGTCACGCTGCAACCGCTTTCTGGGCTGCTGCTGAAAGTGCTGAAAAACTCAGTGCCGTTTGCACTGCTGACCTTGCTGATGGCCGTGATTTTTGCCCGCCTGATTGCCCTGCCGCTGTGGCAACTGGCACGAAAAGCGAGCCAGATGGATACCCAAGGCGTTTCCAGTGAAATCGGCGGTATTCGTGCATGGTATTTCGAGGCTGCACAGGTCAAACGTGCGCTGCTGACCGGCATCGGCTTAGTGCAGGATAAAATTGGCCGTCTGAAGTCGGAAGTACAAACCGACCCGATGACCAGCCTGCTGAACCGCCGTGGACTCAGCGCGGTGCTCGACTATTTCGATACCATGCGTCAACCCTATGCCGTGTTGGCGTTGGATATCGACCACTTCAAACGCGTAAACGATAACTTTGGTCACGACGTGGGTGATGAAGTGATCAAGCAGGTGGCGCGTACACTGCGCCACAGCGCACGGCAAACTGACGTGGTGTGTCGAAACGGTGGCGAAGAGTTTTTGATGCTGCTGCCTGCTACATCCACCGAAGAAGCCCGCATGATCGCTGAGCGAGTGCGCACCAGTATTGCTGAGAGCTGGATTGACTATGTTGGCCACATCACGCTGTCTGTTGGGATCGCCCACTGGGATGTTGAAAATGGTACCCATGAGCAGAGCCTTAAACAGGCCGATGCAGCCCTGTATCAGGCGAAACATGCCGGACGTAACTGCGTGATGATTGCCGGCCAGGATGCGCTGGTCAGCAGCATTACGCACTGATTCACCCAGTCGCCATCAATGGCAAACTTATAATGGCCTGTGCGGCTTGTGTGGGTATTCGGTTTCACCTGGTCGTCATAAATGGTAACCCTACGTTGATATGCGTGGATTGCCTCTCGGTCAACTTTGGGTTGTAGGGTGCGCATTTATGCGCACCAGCTATTTCTGTACAATCGTCGACTTGTTTTTGGCACCAAGGAAGTGAAATGCTGGCTCTGCTTTATCAATGGTATAAACGTCGTTTTAGCGACCCGCAGGCGATAGGTCTGCTGGTCATTCTGCTAATGGCGTTCTGTATCCTGTTCTTCTTCAGTGGCTTGCTGGCCCCGTTGCTGGTGGCACTGGTCCTGGCTTACTTACTTGAATGGCCAACGGTACGCTTACAACGTCTGGGGTGCAGCCGCACCTGCGCAACCAGCGCGGTATTAATCGTGTTCGCCGGGATTTTGCTGGTGATGGTCCTCATCGTCGCCCCGGTCGCCTGGCAGCAGGGCATTAACTTGCTGCGCGACCTGCCTAATATGTTGAATAAGCTCTACGTCTATGCCGCAGGTCTGCCAAAGCGTTTCCCGGCCCTGGTGGATGCAGGCATCATCGACATCATCGTCGAGAACCTCCGCAGCCGCCTGACGGGGCTGGGTGAATCATTAGTGAAGTACTCACTGGCCTCGCTGGTGGGGTTGATGACGCTGATGATCTATCTGGTGCTGGTGCCGCTGATGGTGTTTTTCCTGCTCAAAGATAAAGAACAGATGCTCAATGCTGTGCGCCGTGTCTTGCCGCGCAATCGAGGCTTAGCTGGCGTGGTGTGGCAGGAGATGAATCAGCAGATCACCAACTATATTCGCGGCAAAGTGCTGGAGATGGTGGCGGTCGGATTTGTCACCTGGATTGCTTTCCTGGTGCTCGGTCTCAACTACGCGCTGTTGCTGGCGGTGCTGGTAGGCATTTCAGTGCTGATTCCCTACATCGGCGCCATGGTGGTGACTATCCCGGTGATCGGCGTGGGCCTGTTCCAGTGGGGCTTAGGCAGCGATTTCTGGACAATGTTTATCGTCTATCTGGTGGTACAAGCGCTGGACGGCAATGTGTTGGTGCCGATTCTGTTCTCGGAGGCCGTCAATCTTCATCCACTGATAATTATACTCTCGGTGGTGATTTTCGGCGGGATGTGGGGCTTTTGGGGTGTGTTCTTTGCCATTCCGCTGGCCACCCTGATTAAAGCAGTGGTGCGCGCCTGGCCGGAAACCTCGCTGGAGCAGCATCAGGCTTAAAAGAAACGGGTGCACATTGTGCACCCGTTTGCTATCAGGCGGACTTCAAATAATCCAACACGATGTCGTGGTGGTTTGACGTTTTGAAATCGTCGAAGACTTTCTCTACCTTGCCGTTGCCGTCAATCAGGAAGCTGATGCGGTGAATGCCGTCATAGGTTTTACCCATAAAGGTTTTTTCACCCCAAACGCCAAACTGCTCACACACTTGATGATCTTCATCGGATAGCAGTGTGAAATTCAGCACTTCTTTCTCAGCAAAGCGTGACAGTTTTTCAGGTTTGTCAGTGCTGATACCCAGCACTTCCACACCCACGGTTTTCAACTGATCCATGTTGTCGCGCAGACCACAGGCCTGTACGGTGCAACCCGGCGTCATGGCTTTCGGATAGAAGTAGACCAGAACGCGCTGTCCCTGGAAGTCGGCCAAATTTACTTGTTCGCCGTCCTGATCGGGCAAGCTAAATTTCGGTGCGGTATCACCGGCTTTCAGTGGATTCATCACAACTCTCCATTTTTTTCATGCTGTGGGTTTTACACCCTCTGGGTTATTTCACTACACGGTATGCCACGACGGCAGAGTGTGTGGAGAAATAACCCGGATTAAGATTATGCGGTGCTACTGGCATCGTCGGTGACACTATAAAGACGAATTGAGCCTTGTGCATGCAGTTCTTCACACAGTTTGTTGAAGGCTTGTTCAAACGGTGCGCTGGCATGGTTATCCGGACTGTGTGCGGTCATCTGCACGTAGAGCGTCGGCGGGATACCTTCCTGGGCGGGCTGGATACGAGAAACCAGTTCAGCGATGTTCATTTGATGTTTGTCGAACAGATCAGTGAAGCGCTCGATGATGTGGGGCGAATCCGGCACTTCTACCTGCACCCACACGGTAGCGGGCATGGGCGGAGTGACACGCGCGTTGGTTCGCTTCATCACGATCAGCAGTTCCAGCTCGGCACCTTTCATTGGCAGCGTTGATTCAATCAGGGTAATCGCGTTCCAGCTGCCAGAAAGCAGCATGATAAAGGTGAACTCATCACCGAGCATGGCCAGACGGCTGTCTTCGATATTACAACCGCAGCTGCTGACGTGGCGGGTGATGGTATTGACGATTCCCGGACGATCGACGCCCAAGGCGGTAATCACCAAATGGTGAGGCTGTGACTGCGACAAAATGGCATTTCCTGTACGTTCGCTAATAACCATAAGGTAAACATAAAAAAAACTGCTGACAAGCGCGGGAATGGCTTGGCTCACTTGCTTTTCTTTCGAGGTAAAACGTAACATGAGGCACTTGTTTGTCGAGGGGATAGCCCATGTTCACCGGAAGTATTGTTGCGCTCATTACGCCAATGAATGAAAAAGGCAATGTCTGCCGCGAGAGTTTGAAAAAACTGATTGATTATCATGTTGCCAGCGGTACCGCGGCAATTGTTTCTGTTGGTACCACCGGCGAGTCTGCCACCCTGAGCCATGACGAACATGGCGATGTGGTCATGCAAACTCTGGAATTGGCAGATGGTCGCATTCCGGTCATCGCGGGTACTGGTGCAAACGCCACTGCGGAAGGTATCTCCCTCACTAAGCGCTTCACAGGCACCGGTGTCGTGGGTTGTCTGACCGTAACGCCTTACTACAATCGTCCTACTCAGGAAGGTCTGTTCCAGCACTTCAAAGCGATTGCGGAAAGCACCGACCTGCCACAGATGCTGTATAACGTCCCTTCGCGTACTGGCTGCGATATGCTGCCTGAAACCGTTGCTCGTCTGGCCGAAATTAAAAATATTATCGGAATCAAAGAGGCCACCGGGAACTTATCGCGCATTTCTCAGATCCAAGAGCTGGTTAATGATGAGTTCGTTATTGTGAGCGGCGATGACGCCACGGCACTGGACTCAATGCAACTGGGCGGCAAAGGCGTCATTTCGGTCACGGCTAATATTGCAGCACGTGAAATGGTTGAACTCTGTGCCTTAGCGCAACAGGGGAAATTCGCCGAAGCGCGTCGCCTGAATCAGCGCCTGATGCATCTGCACCAGACGCTTTTCTGTGAACCGAATCCAATCCCAGTCAAATGGGCAGCGAAACAGCTAGGATTAATCGCAGATGACACGCTGCGCTTGCCGATGACGCCACTGACCGAAGCGGGTCAGGCGAAAACGGCTCAGGCGCTGATTAAAGCGGGTCTGCGATAAATTAGGGAGAATCAATGAGTTATTCAGTTAAGCGCTCGACGCTGGCAACCGTGGTGGGCTTGTCCACCCTGATGCTGCTAACAGCTTGTTCCAGCGATCAGCGTTATAAGCGCCAGGTCAGCGGTGATGAATCTTACCTGCAGGCGCCTGAACTGCATGATTTAAAAGCCCCAGCGGGCATGATTCTGCCGCTGCAGAATGGTGATTATGATGTGCCGCACACCGTCGCGAAGGGTGCTGTAGGTAAAGAGTTGGATATTCGTCCTCCTGCTCAACCACTGGCATTGCTGAACGGCACGCGTGCTCAGTTCACTGGCAATACTGGCGTGCTGGCGGTAGAGAGCAGCCGTGGTTCCATCTGGTCGCAGGTGGTTAACGTGGTGCAGTCTTACAAGTTCCCGATTGCGCAGCGTGATGATGCGGCGCAGCAGCTGACGACTGATTGGGTACAGTGGAATCGCGCGGATGAAGACAACCAGTATCGCGGACGCTATCAGATCAGCGTACAGAACCAGAGCTATCAGCAGGTGCTGACCGTTCGTCTGCTGGAACTGCAGCAGAATGGCCAGGCGGTGACATCACCAGCGCAGGTTCAGCGCTACACTGCTCAGATGCTGAACGACATCAGTACCGGTCTGGATAAAATCGATACCGCCAGCGCAGATGCCGCTGCGGGCCGCGCGACCGGACAGATTGATGTTCAGAGCGGCGCGGATGATACCGGTCTGCCAATGTTGGTGCTGCGTTCACCGTTTAACGTGACCTGGCAGCGTCTGCCAGCGGCACTGAAACGTATGGGCATGGAAGTGACTGATGACAACCGTTCACAGGGTAGTCTGAAAGTGACGTACAAGCAGCCGGGCAGCAGCGCGTTTGATGCGATTGGTGCGAAAGATCCAGAACTGCCAAACGGCGATTACAAATTGCAGGTGGGTGATTTGGATAACCGCAGCAGTCTGCAGTTCATCGATCCTAAGGGCCATGTGCTCACTCAGTCGCAGAATGATGCGCTAGTGGCTGTGTTCCAAGGGGCACTGAACAAATAAATTGCCAAAGGGCCGGAGATTTCCGGCCTTTTTGTTTTGGATTTGGCATAGATACAAATACTTCAAGCTACAGATGCGTTGGCTGCTCTCGTTCACCCGAATCACTGACTTGAGTAAGCTCATCGGGACTCTCTCTTTTGCCGCCTTCCTGTATATCGAATTATTTTGTGTATAATAGCGCCCGGCGAAGTAAACGATTGCGTCAGGCAGTCATCGCGCGGTGAAACACCGCTGAACGGGTTCTTTCATGTTTGGAGTTAACAAGATGCAAAAGCGAGCTGAGTTGTATCGCGGTAAAGCGAAAACCGTATACAGCACCGATAATCCGGATCTGCTGGTACTCGAATTCCGCAACGATACGTCAGCAGGAGACGGTGCACGAATCGAGCAGTTTGATCGTAAAGGAATGGTGAACAACAAGTTCAACCATTTCATCATGACCAAATTGCAGGAAGCGGGCATCCCGACCCAGATGGAAGCGCTGCTGTCGGATAACGAAGCGCTGGTGAAAAAGCTGGAGATGGTGCCGGTAGAGTGCGTGGTTCGTAACCGCGCGGCAGGATCGCTGGTGAAACGTCTGGGCGTGGAAGAGGGCATGCTGCTCAATCCACCGCTGTTTGATCTCTTCCTGAAAGATGACGCCAAACACGACCCGATGGTTAACGAATCTTATTGCGAGACATTTGGCTGGGTAAGCAAAGCCAATCTGGCCCGTATGCAGGAACTGACCTTTAAAGCCAATGACGTGCTGAGCAAACTGTTTGATGACGCGGGCTTAATCCTCGTCGATTTCAAACTGGAGTTCGGTTTATTCAACGGCGAAGTGACGCTGGGTGATGAGTTCTCACCAGACGGTGCACGTTTGTGGGACAAAGAGACCATGGACAAAATGGACAAAGACCGTTTCCGTCAGAGCCTCGGTGGCCTGATTGAAGCCTATGAAGAAGTGGCACATCGTCTGGGTGTGAAGCTGGATTAATGCTCATTGGTGCGCATAAAAGTGCACCCTACGAGATCGTGCCAGCCTGATATAGGGTCGTCATTTATGGCGACCTTTTCTTTTTTATCGCCTCCTTTCTCTCAATCTCGTCACGCTTGCGCCGCAACGCTGGTGATTAGCCATGCCGCAAACTAAAATCATGCAAAACCTCTTAAACAGGAGTAGGCCATGCGCTGGCAAGGTCGTCGTGAGAGCGACAATGTAGAAGATCGCCGCAATGATTCACCCGGATTGGGCGGCGGCGGTGGGCGGCAAATCCGCATCCCGCGTGGCAAGGGCGGTATCATCCTGTTAATTGTGGTGGCCGTGGCCGGTTATTATGGTTATGACCTCACGGCGCTGCTGGAGGGGGGCGCACCCGTCTCGCAACAGCAACAGCAGCGTCCGGTGAATTCAGCACAGGATAATGAAGATGCCAAATTCACCAAGGTGATGCTGGCCACCACGGAAGATACCTGGAGCACGCTGTTCCAGAAAATGGGCAAACAGTACGTGCCGCCAAAGCTGGTGATGTACCGTAACTACACCTCCACAAATTGCGGTACCGGCCAGTCCGCGATGGGGCCGTTTTACTGCCCGGCAGACCAAACCGTCTATATCGATCTCTCATTCTACGATGACATGAAAACTAAACTCGGGGCCGGCGGTGATTTCGCCCAAGGCTATGTGATCGCGCATGAGGTGGGCCATCACATCCAGAAATTACTCGGCATTGAAGCCAAAGTGCGTCAGCTGCAGCAGGGCGCCAGCCAGGTACAGGCTAACCAACTTTCGGTGAAAATGGAGCTACAGGCCGACTGTTTTGCTGGCGTGTGGGGCCACTACGTACAGCAGCAAAATATGTTGGAAGTGGGGGATTTGCAGAAAGCGCTCAATGCGGCTGAAGCGATAGGGGATGACCGCCTCCAACAGAAAAGCCAGGGCCGCGTGGTGCCAGACAGCTTCACACACGGCACGTCGCAGCAACGCTATACGTGGTTCAAACGCGGATTTGATAGCGGCAATCCGGGTGATTGCAACACCTTCGCGACCAACTGATGCGGTTGCCTACGATCACCGACGCCATGCAGCGTGCGGGGATAAGACGTCTGTGTGTGATTGCCGGTGAAGCGGAATGGGCCATGCAGCAGACGGCTGACTGGCGCGCCGCATTATCCGGTGACTGGTTAACGCTCAGTGACAGCCAGGATGTCCCGCAGCGCGTGGCGCCCGCCGCGTTGCGCACCTTGCTGGGACGTGAATTCCTGCACGCTATTTTTGATGCGCGTGAAGGTTTCCATGCCGAAGCCTTTGCCGCGCTGGCTGGGACATTGCGGGCAGGCAGTTGGCTCTTACTGCTCACCCCCCCGTGGCAATCCTGGGCAGCCGAACCTGACGCAGACAGCCTGCGCTGGGCGGATGTGGCAGAGCCTATTGCCACGCCAAATTTTACACGCCACCTTCAGCATCTGATCCTGCAGGACCCGCAGGTGATGGTGCTGCGTCAGCATCAACCCATCCGCGAACCTGCCTGCCTGACCTTGCCCGACTGGCAATGCCAGGCCCCACAGCAGCAGGCGCAAATTCTGCAACAGTTGTTAGCCATGCCGCCGGGTGTCGCGGTGATCACTGCTGCGCGCGGACGTGGTAAATCAGCTCTGGCCGGTATGCTGGCACAGCAGCATCAACACTGTTTAGTGACTGCGCCCGCCAAAGTCTCGACCCAGGTACTGGCAGAGTTTGCCGGGGAGCATTTTCACTTTATGGCACCGGATGCGATCCTGGCAGCAGAAGATCTGCCGCAGGCGGCGTGGCTAATTGTGGATGAAGCTGCTGCGATTCCTGCGCCCGTGCTGCATCAGTTGGTACAGCGTTTTCCACGCGTGCTGCTGACCACCACCGTGCAAGGCTATGAAGGCACCGGCCGCGGATTTATGTTGCGCTTTTGCGCCACATTGCCGCAGGTACGCTATTTTCAGCTCGATGAGCCGTTACGTTGGTCTGCGAGTGATCCGCTTGAGCAATGGCTGAGTCAGGCGCTGTTGTTTGAGGATGCGGCAGAACGCACAGTCGTGGGTGAAACGACTATTTTTTCCGCGACGCCGCAAAATGCATTCCGTTCTCTTGAAGAGGGGTATCGTCTGCTGGCGAGCGCCCACTATCGCACCTCTCCCTTGGATCTGCGGCGCATGCTTGATGCACCCGGCATGCGATTCTGGCTGGCAGGACAATCCGATAGTGTCGTGGCTGCCTTATGGCTGGTGGAGGAGGGAGGATTAGACCCGCAACTTGCCGAGGCAGTATGGGCGGGATTGCGACGCCCACGCGGCAACCTGGTGGCGCAGTCGATGGCCGCGCATGCCGGTTTTACCGAGGCGGCAACCTTGCGTTCGCAGCGTATCAGCCGGATTGCGGTACAGGCAGCGCAGCGGCAGCGGGGTATCGGTCAAGCACTGGTCGAAGCGGCGCAGCAGCAGGCGCAGGGATGTGATTTTCTCTCGGTTAGCTTTGGTTATACCGAGTCACTGTGGCAGTTCTGGCGCAGCTGTGGTTTTCGCCTGGTACGAATAGGTTCACAGCGGGAAGCCAGCAGCGGCTGCTATGCCGCGATGGCGATACGCGCTTTGACGCCAGCGGGAGCAGAATTGCAGCATCAGGCTGAACAACGTCTACTGCGTGACTGGGTATGGCTCCGTGAGATGATTGATCTTCCCCTCATCTTGAGCGGTGGCGATCAAGCGTTGAATGACGATGACTGGCCGCTACTGGCGGGATTCGCCTGGGCGCAGCGCCCATTTGAGGCCAGTTATGCGGCGTTACAGCGTTTAGTGCGTGCTTTTCCGCGACCGCTTTTGCAGGCGATCCTGGTACAAAAACAAGCGCTGACTGCCGTGGCGCAGCAGGCGGGATTGAGTGGGCGTAAAGCCTTGGTGCAGCGGCTGCGTCAGGAGTCGGCAGAGGTGCTGATACTGCTGGATGCGCAGCGGGCTGAGCAGTGGCAACAGCGGCTCGCCTCATTGCAATAAATCCATTATCTCGTTCAAATTTTCCCAATATCACTTCAGCAGCAGCGGCGTATAGTGATTTGAGGAGGATCTTATGGCACTACGATATGTAATTGTTCAGCAACCCACTCAGGCCGCGCAGCTGTTCCTGCTGTATCACGGCGTGAATGACAATCCTGATTCCATGGCGCAAATCGGTAACTGGTTCGCGCAGGCATTCCCGGAAGCGTTGGTGGTGGCCGTCGGCGCACCTTATCCTGCCAGCGCGCCACAGGGGCGCCAGTGGTATCTGGAGATTCCGGCGCATGACCGTTCTGAACAGCAGGGCGTTGACGCGGTGATGCCTACGTTTATCGAGTCGGTTCGTCACTGGCAGCAGGAAAGTGGCGTTCAGCCAGCAGCGACGGCGCTGGTTGGTTTTTCACAAGGCGGCACCATGGTGCTGGAAGGCATTAAAGCACAGCCTGACCTGGCGGGCAGAGCCATCGTGTTCAGCGGCCGCTATGCCACGCTGCCGGAACGCGCCAGCTCGCGCAATACTCTGCATCTGATCCACGGTGATTACGATGAGCAAATCCCGTTGGCACATGCCGAAGCGGCAATGCAACGGCTGACGGCACTGGGTGGCGATGTGACGTTGGATGTGGTGGACGATTTGCCGCATGCGATTGACGAACGCGGTATGCAATTAGCGTTGAATCATCTGCGTTATACCGTCCCACGTCGTTATTTCGACGAGGCGCTCAGCGGAGCCAAGCCCGGCGATGATGATGTGGTGATGATGCTATAAATGATGTGTACCAAACGGTAGCGGCGCGAAAATCGCGCCGCTACGTTACTTGAAACTTGAACCGTCTTTATTTCTTTTTCGGCCAGTCGTCGTCATCGTCCCATTTATCGTTAAAGTCGCGATGTGGTGGCAGATCCGGTTTATTTTCCATGAATTTTTTATGGTCGATACGTTTTAGGTCTTTATAAACGTTCATTAAGATACCGACCATCAGCAGGATCACTAAGATCCACCAGTACTCTTTTAAGAATTCCATCCCCTTGCTCCTTTAGCGTGCTTAAGCGATCAGCTGTTCCATGATGCGCTGATACATACGGCTGAGCATCTGCAAATCTGACGCTTTCACGCACTCATTGATCTTATGAATGGTGGCATTCACCGGGCCCAGTTCCACCACCTGCGCACCCATACGCGCGATAAAGCGACCGTCTGAGGTGCCGCCGGTGGTCAGCAACTGTGGCTTGATTTCATTATAGTGTGCGACAGCGTTTACCACGGCATCGACCAGTTTTCCGCGTGAGGTCAGGAACGGCTGACCGGAAACATTCCACTCCAGCGTGTAACGCAGTTGATGGCGATCGAGCAATTCAGCAACGCGATCTTTGATCATCTGATCGGTGAGCTGGGTGCTGAAACGGAAATTGAACTGCACGAAAAATTCGCCTGGAATGACGTTGTTGCTGCCGGTGCCGGCCTGCACGTTGGCGATCTGCATGCTGGTCGGTGGGAAGAATTCGTTACCCTGATCCCACTCGGTGGCGACCAGTTCATTCAACGCTGGCATGGCACGATGCACTGGGTTATCCGCCAGATGCGGATAAGCCACGTGGCCCTGAACGCCGTGAATCGTCAGGTTAGCGGTCATCGAACCACGACGGCCATTTTTCACCACGTCACCCACAATTTCAGTACTGGAAGGTTCGCCCACCAGGCAGTAATCCATGCGTTCGTTGCGTGCCATCAGGCGTTCTACTACCTTCACCGTACCATTGACGGCGCTGGCCTCTTCGTCAGAGGTGATCAGAAATGCCAGGCGTCCTTTATGCTGTGGATTGGCAGCAACAAAACGCTCGGCCGCCACCACCATGGCTGCCAGCGAACCTTTCATATCTGCCGCGCCTCGGCCAAACAGCATGCCGTCACGAATGGACGGTTCGAAAGGCGGGCTCATCCAGCGATTGGCATCGCCCGGTGGCACGACATCGGTATGGCCGGCAAACGCCAGCGTTTCACCCTGACCGCGCGTTGCCCAGAAGTTCAGCGTATCGCCGATATGCATCTGTTCGACCGTAAAGCCAATCGCTTCGAGACGTGCAATCAGCAGCGCCTGACAACCGGCATCATCCGGGCTAAGGGATGGACGACGAATCAGCTGCTGAGCCAGCTCTATTACCGGACAGAACATGTTATGACTTCTCCTGGATAAAGGTCTGATAATTCTCTTCATTGAAGCCGAGCAGCATAGAGCCGTCTGGTGCACAGAGCAATGGACGTTTAATGATTGACGGCTGTGCCAGCATCAGCGCGGCGGCACTGGCGGCATTATTGACCGCTTCACGCTCGGCCTCCGGCAGCTTGCGCCAGGTGGTGCCACGCGTGTTCAGCAAGGCTTCATAGCCCAGTTTATCGATAAATGCCTGCAGTTGACTGGCCTCTAAGCCATCCGCGCGATAGTCATGAAAGCGGAACGCTACGCCCTGTTGCTCCAAAAAGCGTCGGGCTTTTTTAATGGTGTCGCAATTTTTAATGCCATACATGGTAAACGTCATTTGTCGGTACTCTCCGGTACGTCAGTGATTCTTGTAGTGCCGCTAAAACTTGGGGCAAGCCTGAGCAGGATTGTAACAATACCGCGTAGCTCCGAGATAGCAGGAAATCGGCATTTGAGGCTATTTCCCGCGTAACCTTTCCGTTTGTACGACTTACGATCGCGTCATCAATTTTTTGACTATTTGACCTGGAAATCACCACTTTCTGGGGCCAACCTTCGTATTTCAGTGAAATCTAAATCCAATATCTTGTGTCTTAAGTGCCTAAAACTGACTTAAGCGTTGTTTAAAGGGAGTTACGCCTCAGGCTGAGCGCTATTCGTCAGCTATGGAGGAATTAGCGCACATCTGTACGCCGAAAGCGGTTACAGTTTCCTGGGTGATAATCGAAGCGCGAATCGTAAGCCAGATCAGAATAACCTCAGGTCATGGCAATTCCGTCCAAGCGGGCTTTCTTGTTAAAGATGAGGGGGTTGCTGAAATGTGCGTCAGCCAGCAATTTGTGCAAAATGACGGCAGTTATCGGTGAAATCTACAGCAGTAAAAGGTGTAAACGTATTCACCTGCTGCATAAAGCGGCGTAGAATTGCCCTCACAATAAGAGAGGGTAGTATGATTGACACCGAAATGGGGAACTGGAAAGAATTCATCGAAGCGATGTTACGCAACAAGTAATACGCGAAGAGAAAAGCAGAGCACTCCCAACTTGCTGTAATTCTGGCCAAACTAAACGGGGCAGCGATGATTCGCTGCCCCGTTTTCATTTATGCCTTAATCGTGCGGCTTCTCTTTCAGCGGGAAGCGACGTCGCACCAGTACAAAGAACAGTGGCACAAAGAAGATTGCCAGCACCGTGGCGGAGATCATCCCGCCCATCACGCCGGTACCGACCGCGTGCTGGCTGCCGGAGCCTGCGCCACTGCTGATGGCCATCGGCAGTACGCCGAAGATAAACGCCAGGGACGTCATCAAAATCGGGCGCAGACGCTGGCGAGAAGCTTCTAACGTCGATTCAAGCAGCTCACGCCCTTTGCTGTTAATTTCATTGGCAAACTCCACAATCAAAATGGCGTTTTTTGCCGACAAGCCAATCACTGTTAACAAGCCGACCTGGAAGTAAACATCATTTTCCAGACCACGCATCCAGGTGGCAACCAACGCACCGACCACACCCAGTGGCACCACCAGCATCACCGAGAACGGAATAGACCAGCTCTCATACAGTGCGGCCAGACACAGGAACACCACCAGCAGCGAAATCGCATACAGCGCCGGGGCCTGAGAACCAGAGAGACGTTCCTGATAAGAGGCACCGGTCCATTGGAAGCCCACGCCAAGCGGCAATTGACCCACCAACTTCTCCATCACATCCATCGCCGTTCCGCTACTCACACCGTTCGCCGCTTCACCGACGATTTCCAGTGAAGAGTAACCATTGTAACGCTCCAGGCGCGGTGAACCGGTCTCCCAACGGCTGGTGGCAAAGGCAGAGAAGGGCACCATGGTGCCGCTGCTGTTACGCACGTACCATTTATTGACGTCCTCTGGCAGCATGCGGAATTCCGCTGCGGCCTGTACATAGACCTTCTTCACGCGGCCACGATCGAGGAAGTCATTGACGTAGGTCGATCCCCAGGCGGTGGTCAGCGTATCGTTGATAGTGTCGAGTGATACGCCAAGCGCCTGCGCTTTGCGCTGATCGACATCGATCTGCAACTGTGGGCTGTCATCCAGGCCGTTATGGCGCACGCGTGACAGCGAAGGGTTGCTGTCTGCCAGTTCCAGTAATTTGTCGCGCATCGCCATCAATTGGGTATGACCAATGCCGGCGTGATCCTGCAGCTCCATATCGAAACCTGACGAACTGCCCATGCCGGTAATCGCCGGTGGACTGCTGGCGATTACCCGTCCTTCTTTGATCTTGTGGAAGGCTTTGGTGGCGCGATCGATAATGGCGAACGAAGTACGATCGCTGCCTGGGCGCTCTTCCCAATCTTTCAGGCGAACAAACAGGCGCGCCACGTTCTGACCGTTACCGCCAGGACCGGCACCAATGGTCGAGAACACCGACAGCACGTTATCTTTCTCGGCGGTCATGTAGTAGTTTTCGACTTTCGCCACCACGTTGGAGGTCTGCTGTAAGGTGGCCCCCGCAGGTAACTGCACTTGCGTCAGGAACACACCACGGTCTTCCAGCGGCAGGAACGATGTCGGCAGGCGAATAAACAGAAAAGCCATCACGCCGATGATGCCGAGATAGAGCACCAGCCAGCGCCCCCCCTTCATCAGAATGCGTGCGACACCCCGCTCATAGCGCTCAGCACTGGCGTTGAAGTTGCGGTTGAACCAGCCAAAGAAGCCACGGCGACCGTGATGTTCGCCCTGTGGTAGCGGTTTGAGCAGCGTTGAGCAGAGCGCTGGCGTCAGGATCATCGCTACCAACACCGACAGCACCATCGCCGAAACGATGGTGATGGAGAACTGGCGGTAGATCGCGCCCACCGTGCCGCCGAAGAAGGCCATCGGCACAAATACTGCCGACAGCACCAGCGCAATCCCCACCAGCGCGCCCTGGATTTGCCCCATCGATTTCCGCGTCGCGGCGCGCGGGGATAGGCCTTCCTCGCTCATGATGCGCTCGACGTTCTCCACCACCACGATGGCGTCATCCACCAATAGCCCGATGGCGAGCACCATCGCGAACATGGTGAGGGTGTTAATACTGAAACCGCAGGCGTAGAGCATGGCAAAGGTGCCGAGCAGCACCACCGGCACAGCAATGGTGGGGATCAGCGTGGCGCGGAAGTTTTGCAGGAACAGATACATCACGAGGAACACCAGCAGAATCGCTTCCAGCAGGGTCTTCACCACGTCTTTGATCGAGGCTTTAACAAACGGCGTGGTTTCGAACGCCACTTTCGCTTCCAGCCCATGCGGGAAGTAGTGCGACAGCTCTTCCACACGCGCACGCACCAGCTTATCGGTGTTCATCTCGTTGGCACCAGACGCCAGCTTGATGCCCAGACCGGATGCCGGTTGACCATTGTAGCGACTGAGGAAGTCGTATTTTTCGGCACCCATGGCGATATCCGCCACATCGCCGAGCGTCACCACCGATCCGTCCGGGTTGGTTTTCAGCGTGATGGCGCGGAACTGCTCAGGTGTCTGCAACATCGACTGCGCATTTACCGTGGCGTTCAGTGCCTGCTTATCCACTGACGGTAAACCACCGACCTGGCCAACGGCCACTTGGGTGTTTTGTGACTCAATAGCAGTGACCACATCATCGGTGGTGAGTGCATAGGCAATCAGTTTGTTGGGATCGAGCCAGATACGCATCGCATATTGCGAACCGTAGGCGTCAACCTGGCCGACACCATCAATGCGGCTGAGCGGATCCTGAATGTTACTGGCGACATAATCTGCAATATCCTGTTTGTCCATACTTCCGTCGGTAGAGACAAACGCAATCATCAGGATATTGCTGTCACCGGTTTTATTCACCGTGACACCTTGCGATTGTACGGCGGCAGGCAGTTTACGCAGGGCGGTCTGTAATTGGTTCTGAACTTGCTGACGGGCTTCATCCGGATTGGTGCCAGCGGTAAAGGTGAGAGTGATTTGCGCCTGACCGGTATTACTGCTGTTTGAGGACATATACATCATGTTATCGATGCCGGTCATGTTCTGCTCGATAACCTGGGTGACGGTGTTCTCCAGCGTTTCTGCTGACGCACCGGGGTAGTTCGCCGTGATACGCACGTTAGGAGGGGCAAGGTCGGGATACTGCTCAATGGGCAGTGATATGATCGCTAATGTGCCGCACAGGCATAACAAAATAGCCAGAACCCAGGCAAAAATGGGGCGGTCGATAAAAAAATTCGACATGGAACCGACACTCCTCAGCTGCGTATTTTTACTTTTATTATGTAAAGCGTGAAGCTCGAATGGCTTCACGCCGGCGGAGTGCAAGGTGCTATCCCCAAAAACTCCTGCTGCTGCTTACTGTACGCGGCGCAAATTAGAGAATCGTGGATAAATTATGGAGAAAGTGTAAATGTCGTGCTGGATTTCTGTGCGCTGCTACACATTGCGACGCTCCAGCCACAGCACGGTGGCAGCCACGCGCGATCGCACATCCAGTTTGCGCAGCAGATTGCGGATGTGCACTTTTACTGTTTCTTCCGAAATATGCAAGGTGGCGGCAATCTCCTTATTGGATAAGCCGCGTGCCACTTCTTGCAGCACATCCATTTCTCGTTCGGTGAGCTGTTTAAACGGATCGGCGCTGTGCTGACGTGTGGCCAGATATTCTGCCACTACGTCACTAAACACATTCTCACCCTGGGCGCCACGCATGATTTGCGCCAGCAGCAGTTCCGGTTCGCTGTCCTTGAGCAAATAGCCGTCTGCCCCGGCATCGACCATGGCATAAATATCATTCCGTGCATCAGAGACGGTCAGCACCAAAATACGCGCCGCAATCCCCTCATGGCGCAGCGCTTTGAGTGTATCCAGGCCAGACATGCCTTTCATATTCAGATCGAGCAGAATGACATCCGGTAACTGGCGGCGCGCTTCAGCCAGCGCTTCGGTGCCATTATTCGCTTCGGCCACCACTTCCAGGCGCGGTTCCAGTGCCAGTAGCTGGCGAATGCCGCGACGCATCAGCGGATGATCGTCCACGATCATGATTGTCAGGGAAGGGGGTGCCATAAGTTCTCCAGTCAAAGTCCGTATTGTATTCAAAGTATCGCGCTAAGCCAGCCGATGGGTGGGGTGCGGCGGAAAACGCAGGGTGACGCGCGTGCCTTGCGCTTGCGGCGTAATCCTCAGCGTGCCGGAAAGTCGTGCTGCGCGCTCGGTCATAATCGTCAGACCATAGTGGCCTGGGGGTTCTTCCAGGCTGCGAATGCCGCAGCCATCATCATCGATGGTCAGTAGATGATCGGCTGCTGCATCACGCTGATAGTGAATCTGGATATGCTGCGCCTGTGCATGGCGAATGGCATTCAGCAGCGCCTCGCGCGCAATCTGCAACACGTGCACTTGCTGCTGGGCATCCAGGGTTTGCAGGCCCGGTTGATAATCAAATTCGATAACAGCGGAGGACTGTTCCTGAAGCGGGGCGATCATCGCTTGCATGGCCTGCACCAGGTCCGCCTGCTCAATGGTCAGTCGGAAGGTGGTCAGTAGCTCGCGCAGTTGCTGATAGGCTTCGGACAGCGCACGGTCAAAGTCAGCAATGATCGACTGGGCTTGCGGCTGTGTATCATCCACATGGCGGCGCAAGAGTGTCAGTTGGATGCGCAGGAACGAGAGCGACTGCGCCAGAGAATCATGCAGTTCGCGCGCGATGGTCGATCGCTCTTCTATTAATAGCATCTGCTGGACCTGTTTTTGCGTTTGCCAGATCCATAAAGAGCGCGCCAGCATGTTTGCCAGACTCTGCATTAATTCATCCACAGGAGGCGCGCGGCGCGTTTGCCAGCTTAGCTCGCCGATCAACTGGTCTTCCTGCTGCAACGGCAGGCGCTGCCATTCCAGATCGTCTTCCGCCACGCCCGCCTGAAAATCTATCCCATCGTGGTGGATTTTCAATACGGTGAGGGCTTCCCGCCGCTGCACCAGACGCAGCAAGCCCTGGAACAATTCGGGGTTGAGCGGGCTGCTGGTGAGCACCTGTGAACTCTCATACAGCAGCCGCAACGTTCGGTTGGCTTGGGTCAGATCTTCCGTTTTATTCCTTACCGCCAGTTCCAGCAGGCGATAGTGAGAATGCAGCCGTTCAGCCATGGTAGTAAATGCCTGGGCCAGCACACCGAGTTCGCTGGGTTGGGAAATCGGTAGCGGGGGAAAGCTGAAATTGGCCTGTTCAACATACTGGCTGGCGGTGACCAGAGAATCGAGCGGGCGCACCACGTTGCGGCGAATAAAGCGGATGGTCCAGAGCGCCAGCGCCACAATGGCAAGAAAACCAAACAGACTGCAGCCCGCCACCAGATGCATTTTCAGCTCAGCATAATGTTGCACGGCCAACACAAAACGGTCGATCTCACTCACGTAGCTGGCGACCTGCTGCTGATAAACCTGAGCACGCTCGGGGCGCAGCGTCTGTTGCAACATCGGCCAACTGTCACGCAGGTAGCGATAGCGATTCTTCACCTCCACTGGCACCCACGATCGTTCCAGATGCTGCAAGGCAGGGGAATGCAGGCTCTGCTGATAGATCATCATATGCTGGGCTAACTGCTGCGGATCACGTGAGCTATCCCATGCGAGGCGATAAATTTGCATGCGCAATGAACCGGCGACATTCACCGCTTCGGCATCACGCAGGCTGCTGGAGAGTGTGACCAGCGCCAGCCCGGTGGTCAGGAATGACAGCAGCACAATAGCGCTGAGTGCCCGCGCCATGGTGCGGGTAACAGGACGTTTTACAATCACGACAATAACCCTTTTAAGAGAGTGGGATTATAAGGCAGCCGTTGCCCTGCTGCGAGTCTGATATCGTCACATCAGGTTACTTTTAACAGAGAAATCCACTTCTCTTTACCTTTCCCTGGATTGTACGCACTTAACTGGCGAATTATTGAACGCCTTTACGACCCGCTAATCCTGATTTTCATTTCATCGCTGATAATTTGCTGCGTAATCACTTTTATTAACGGACGACAACAGGAGCAAATCATGAAGACACCCCTTGCCATTCTGACTGCTGCACTGCTTGCCACCGCAAGTTTTACCGCGTTTGCTGCGCAACCTCTCAGTGCTGAACAGGCGCAAAACCTGCAAAGCGCGGGCACCGTTTCGATTAGCGGCGTCAAAGGTTCGTTCGATGATGCAACGCGCCAGCTATCGCAAAAAGCCGAAGAGTCGGGTGCCAGCCATTACCGCGTGATTGGCGTACAAACACCGGGCGATTCCAGCCTGTGGAGCGGCACCGCAGAGATTTACCGTTAGTCCCCCTCGCAATACCTCCCTGTAGCCACCCCTTTACCGGCCATCCCCCTGGCCGGTTTTTTTGTGCACCACGACCAATTCTTACAAATCAACTCGTGCAGGCAAACGGTATTTTTTGCTTCGTTCATGCAGAACGGGTAGGATTCATCGCCGTAATTTCCCGCCTTGCCGCGCGACACCGTTCCGCCGCACCGGTAGGGGGTTTTACCCCATTTCGCACCGCCATACGCAAACGTTTGGTTGCGCGGTGATTGATGGTCAGGACAAACAGGAAAGCTATGAAATCAACTAAAAAAACCGCAGCCGAACAACGCGCTGCGAAAAGACGCTGGCTCAATTCCCACGACACCGGTTACCACAAAGCAATGGGTAACCGTCAGGTACAAATGATCGCCATCGGCGGTGCTATCGGTACCGGCTTGTTCCTTGGTGCAGGCGCTCGCTTGCAGATGGCCGGTCCTGCTTTGGCACTGGTTTATCTGGTGTGCGGTATCTTCTCCTTCTTCATTCTGCGTGCGTTGGGCGAACTGGTATTACACCGTCCTTCAAGCGGCAGCTTTGTCTCATATGCACGTGAATTCCTTGGGGAAAAAGCGTCATACGTGGCAGGCTGGATGTACTTCGTTAACTGGGCGATGACCGGTATCGTGGATATCACGGCCGTCGCGCTCTATATGCATTATTGGGGCGCGTTTGGTGATGTACCGCAATGGGTGTTTGCCCTCGGTGCGTTAGCGATTGTCGGTACCATGAACATGATCGGCGTGAAGTGGTTCGCCGAAATGGAGTTCTGGTTTGCCCTGGTGAAAGTGTTGGCGATCGTGGTGTTCCTGATCGTCGGTGTGGTGTTCCTTGGCAGCGGTAAACCGCTGGATGGCAACACCACCGGCTTCCACCTGATAACCGATAACGGCGGCTTCTTCCCACATGGCTTGCTGCCAGCGCTGGTCTTGGTGCAAGGGGTGGTGTTTGCCTTCGCGTCTATCGAGTTAGTCGGTACAGCGGCGGGAGAGTGTAAAGACCCGAAAACCATGCTGCCAAAAGCCATCAACAGCGTGATCTGGCGTATCGGCCTGTTCTACGTGGGTTCAGTGGTGCTGCTGGTGCTGTTGCTACCGTGGAATGCTTATCAGGCGGGCCAGAGTCCGTTTGTCACCTTCTTCTCGAAGCTGGGCGTGCCTTACATCGGTAGCGTGATGAATATCGTGGTGCTGAGTGCTGCACTGTCGAGCCTCAACTCGGGTCTCTACTCCACCGGCCGTATTCTGCGTTCTATGTCGATGGGCGGTTCTGCACCGCAGTTCATGTCGAAGATGAGCAAACAGCAGGTGCCGTTTGCCGGCATTCTGGTCACTATCGCGGTCTATGTGATCGGTGTGGTGCTCAACTACTATGTGCCTTCGCAGGTGTTTGAAATCGTACTGAACGTGGCATCGCTGGGTATCATCTCCTCTTGGGGCTTCATCGTGGTGTGCCAGATGCGTCTGCGCAAAGCGATTAAAGAGGGCAAAGCGGAAGATGTCAGCTTTAAGCTGCCGTGGGCACCGGTGACCTCATGGTTAACGCTGTTGTTCCTGGTGAGCGTGCTGGTGTTAATGGCGTTTGACTACCCGAACGGTACTTACACCATCGCTTCAATCCCATTGATTGCGGTGATTCTGGTGCTGGGTTGGTTTGGCGTACGCAAACGCGTGCATGCTGAAGCCATGAAAGAGCATGACCATCACCATGACGATCAGGATGATGCGGCACCGACGTTGGCGGAAGACCGCTCGCGTTAATCGCAGTCATTCTCATCTCCGGGGGCCATTTGGCCCCCGTTTTTATTCCATCACGCCTTCCCTTGATCCCACTCCGGTATTTACACCTTTCGGGTGATATAGCCCTAACATGCGTCAGGTTATTTTACGCGCCATCTCTCATGGACTCATTGAGGTGAGCGCATGGCGCTATCGTCCCCTGAGCACGCTATTTCTCATGAAAACAGCTGGCATGTCTGTGGTTTGGTCATCCAGGCGCAACCCCACGCTATTGCAGCCGTCAAACAGGCTTTGCTGGCTCTCCCGGACAGCGAAATTGCTGCCGAAGACAACGCCCGTGGCACCTTAGCGGTCACGCTGGGTGCCGCCGATAGCCGCACCTTGCTTAGCCATATTGAATCCACCCGAAATATTCCCCAGGTACTGGCCGTGTCACTGGTTTATCACCAGCAGGACGAAGCGGAACATCGTCACAAGGAAGAAGCATGAAACTCAGTCGTCGTGAATTTATGAAAGCTAATGCCGCCGCCGCAGCGGCCATGGCGGCCGGACTCACTATTCCCAGCGTGACGAAAGCCGTTACCGCCTTAGCCGCGCCGATTCGTTGGGAAAAAGCCCCTTGCCGTTTCTGTGGCACCGGCTGTGGTGTGCTGGTGGGGACGCAGGATGGCCGTGTCGTTGCCTCGCAGGGTGATCCCCAGGCGGAAGTGAACCGAGGTTTGAACTGCATTAAAGGCTACTTCCTGCCGAAGATCATGTACGGAAAAGATCGTCTGACACAGCCGCTGCTGCGTATGACCGACGGTAAATATGACAAGGAAGGCGAGTTCACGCCGGTAAGCTGGGACCAGGCGTTCGACGTGATGGAGCAGAAGTTTAAAGCCGCGCTGAAAGCCAATGGACCGGAGTCTGTCGGCATGTTCGGTTCCGGCCAGTGGACGGTGTGGGAGGGCTATGCGGCGTCAAAGCTGATGAAAGCCGGGTTCCGCACCAACAACCTCGATCCTAATGCGCGTCACTGCATGGCTTCGGCGGTGGTGGGCTTTATGCGCACCTTCGGCATGGATGAACCCATGGGCTGCTACGATGATATCGAAGTGGCGGATGCGTTTGTGCTGTGGGGCTCTAACATGGCCGAGATGCACCCGATTCTCTGGTCACGCCTGACCGCCCGCCGTCTCAGCAACGATAACGTTAAAGTGGCGGTGCTCTCGACTTATCGTCATCGCAGCTTTGAGCTGGCGGATAACGGCATGGTGTTCACGCCACAAAGCGACCTGGCAATCCTCAACTTCATCGCCAACTACATCATTCAGAACAACAAGGTCGATAAAACCTTCCTGCAAAACCACGTGACGCTGCGCAAGGGCGTGACGGATATCGGCTATGGTCTGCGTCCCAGCGATCCGCGTCAGGCAGCGGCAAAAAATCCCGACAGTGGTGAGTCGACGCCGATTAGCTTTGATGAGTACGCGAAGTTCGTTTCCGAGTACACAGTAGAAAAAGCCAGCGAAATGAGCGGCGTGGAACACGATCAGCTGATTGCGCTGGCTGAGCTCTATGCCGATCCCAATATCAACGTGGTCTCTTACTGGACCATGGGCTTCAACCAGCACACCCGCGGTGTGTGGGCAAACAACCTCTGCTACAACATCCACTTGCTGACCGGCAAAATTTCGCGCCCCGGCACCGGACCATTTTCGCTTACCGGGCAACCCTCTGCCTGCGGCACGGCGCGGGAAGTTGGTACGTTTTCGCACCGCCTGCCAGCCGATATGGTGGTGAATAATGATAAACATCGAGCAACGGCTGAAAAACTGTGGAAGCTGCCGCAAGGCACGATTCCCGCCAAAATTGGTTTGCACGCTGTGGCGCAAGATCGTGCCCTCAAGGATGGCAAGCTGAATGCATACTGGGTGATGTGTAACAACAACATGCAGGCCGGTCCCAACCTGACCCAGGAGCGTATGCCGGGCTGGCGTGATGCGCGCAATTTTGTCGTGGTCTCCGATCCTTATCCCACCGTGAGTGCGTTATGCGCAGACTTGATTCTGCCAACGGCGATGTGGGTGGAAAAAGAGGGGGCTTACGGCAATGCCGAGCGCCGTACTCAGTTCTGGCATCAGCAGGTGAAAGCGCCGGGTGAGGCGAAATCAGACCTGTGGCAGATGGTGAACTTTGCTAAGCGCTTCCGCGTCACTGAGGTGTGGCCCGAAGCGCTGATCGCCCAGAACCCTGAACTACGCGACAAAACGCTGTTCGATGTGCTCTATGCCAACGGTCAGGTGAACCAGTTCCCGCTCAGTGAAGTGGCTGACGACCAACTGAACGATGAAGCGCGAGAATTTGGCTTTTACATCCAGAAAGGGCTGTTTGAAGAGTACGCCAGTTTTGGACGTGGTCACGGTCACGATCTGGCGCCGTTCGATATGTACCACGAGGCGCGCGGATTGCGTTGGCCGGTGGTCGACGGCAAAGAGACGCGCTGGCGCTACCGCGAAGGTTTCGACAGCTACGTCAAAGCCGGTGAAGGGGTGCGTTTCTACGGCAAGCCCGATGGCAAAGCCACGATCTTCGCACTGCCTTATGAACCACCTGCCGAAGCGCCGGATGCGGAGTACGACATGTGGTTCTGCACTGGTCGTGTGCTGGAACACTGGCACACCGGCACCATGACGCGCCGCGTCCCCGAGTTGCATCGTGCCGTGCCGCAGGCGCTGCTCTATATCCATCCTCTTGATGCCAAAGGACGTGGTTTCCGCCGCGGTGAAAAGGTGCGCGTGGTGTCACGACGAGGCGAAACCGTGGCCACTGTTGAAACGCGCGGACGCAATCAGCCGCCACAAGGGCTGGTATTTATGCCGTTCTTCGATGCGGGCGTGCTGGCCAATAACGTCACGTTAGATGCCACCGATCCGCTGTCGAAGCAGACCGATTATAAGAAGTGCGCCGTCAAGCTGGTTAAAATTTAAGGCAGGATGCAATGAAACTCTTTCACACACTCATCACTTTAGCCGCCTTGCTGGTGGGCGGCGCAGTCTGGGCCGAAAAAGGTGTCAATCTCAATCAGTCACCGGAAGTGACCGCCACGCAGCAGGGCACTATTCATCAGCCCAAAGAGCAGAGTCGCAAGCCGCTTAACTACGTGAATCAGCCGCCGGTGATCCCGCATAGCGTAGACGGCTATCAGGTGACGAAAAACGTCAACCGCTGCCTGCAGTGCCACGGCACGCAAAGCTATCTCACCACTGGCGCGCCGCGCGTCAGTCCTACGCACTTTACCGATCGCGACGGCCTGGTGAGTAGCACCGTATCGCCACGGCGTTACTTCTGTTTGCAGTGCCACGTGCCGCAAACCGATGCCAAACCGGTGGTGGAAAATACCTTTAAACCGGCCAGTGGTTTTGGGCAATGAGGTTGAACATGAAAGAGAGATTACTGCGCATCTGGCGCTGGTGGCGACGCCCCAGCCGTCTGGCGCTGGGCACACTGCTGATTTTGGGCTTTGCCGGCGGCATCATTTTCTGGGGTGGATTTAACACCGCGATGGAGATGACTAACCGCGAGCAGTTCTGTATTGGCTGCCATGAAATGCGCAATAACGTGTATCAGGAATATATGCAGACGGTGCATTACAACAACCGCAGCGGCGTGCGTGCCACCTGCCCGGATTGCCATGTGCCACACGAGTGGGGCCCGAAAATGCTGCGCAAATTGCAGGCCAGCAAAGAGGTCTACGCGAAGATTTTTGGCCTGATCGATACGCCACAAAAGTTTGAAGAGACGCGCATCGAACTTGCGCAGAACGAATGGCGCAGGATGAAGAACAACAATTCGCAGGAGTGTCGCAACTGTCACAATTTCGATTACATGGATTTCACCGCACAGAAAACCGTGGCGGCCAAAATGCACAGCAAAGCGGTGCAGGATGGGCAAACCTGTATCGATTGTCACAAGGGTATCGCGCACCATTTGCCGGATATGAAAGAGCAGCCGAACGGATTTTAATTTTCACATCGCGCTGAAAGTCGCGCCGCTACCGGTCTCTGCACCATGTTGTAGCGGCGCAATCTATTGCACATCATCCGCACAAATTCAGATAGTTTTCCCCACCGCTTGCGCCTATTATCTCTGGCTCCCTCAGATAAGCAGTGGAGCGGCCATGTCGTTAAAGATCAACATCATCAAAGACAAGTTGCTGTCAGATAATTACTTTATCCTGCGCAACTTCACCTACGAACTGACGCGCAGCAACGGCGAAGTGGTGCGTCATAAGCGCGAAGTCTATGACCGTGGCAACGGCGCCACCATCCTGCTCTACAACCGCGATAAAAACACCGTGCTACTAATTCGTCAGTTCCGCATTGCCACCTACGTCAATGGCAATCCCACGGGCGAACTGATTGAAAGCTGCGCCGGGCTGCTTGACGATGACACGCCAGAAGATTGCATCCGTAAGGAGGCGATTGAAGAGACGGGTTATGAAATTGGTAAAGTGGAAAAGCTGTTCGAAGCCTATATGTCGCCAGGTGGCGTGACGGAGATTGTCCACTTCTTTGCGGCCGAGTACAGCGATGCGATGCGCACCCATGAAGGCGGTGGCGTCGAGGATGAGGAGATTACCGTACTGGAATTACCGTTCCCGCAGGCGCTGGCGATGGTGAAAGAGGGCCGTATCCAGGACGGAAAAGCAATCATGCTGTTGCAGCATGCGCAAATTGCGGGTTGGTTGAAAGCGTAAAGGGTGCGGTGATTGACCTGATCAGTATAAATGCCGTCAATACCCGGGTGCGGTGATTAACCAGGTCGGCATAAATGCCGACCCTACGGACGCTGTAGTGTGCGCATTTATGCGCACCGTTACACGCAAACGGCTAACGGTTCTGGCACACACTCCGGATGTGCCTGCATACGCGCCAACGCTTCGGCGTAAGAAGGCATTGAATTCGCCGCTCCTGAACGCTCCACACACAGTGAAGCATAGGCAGAAGCAAACAGCGCCGCCTGCGGTAGCTCATCACCGGACGCCAGCCGTGCCGCCAGTGCGCCGTTGAACGCATCGCCCGCGCCGGTGGTATCCAGCGGCTGTGCCGGGAACAGCGGAATGCGCAGCGGCGCTTGCTCTGCGTTGGAAAGCAGTGCGCCGGCCATACCCAATGTAATAATCACCTGACGTGCGCCTTTACGATGCAGCACCTCAGCGGCTTGCTGCGCGCTGGCGAAATCGGTGACTTTCACTCCGGTGATTTGCATCGCTTCGGTGCTGTTTGGCGTCAGCAAATCCACTTTCGCCAGCAATGAGTCACTCACTTTTTGCCATGGCGCAGGGTTTAAAATCACAAAGGTGCCACCTGCCCGCGCATTATCGATCATGCGCTGGATGGCGCTGAGGTTGTTCTCCAACTGCACCAGCAGAATATCAGCGGCGGCAACGGTGGGCTGGCAGCGTGATACTTCAGCGGCACTCACCGTGGTGTTAGCGCCGGGATAAACCGAAATCATGTTCTCGGCATCATCACCCGCCACGTAAATCAGGGCGTTACCGGTCGGTTTCTCTTTGCAGGTAAACAGCGTAATGGCATCAAAGCCGGTTTTTTCTAAGTGACGACGCGCAAAGGTGCCGAAATCATCGTTCCCCACTTTGCCGATGTAGTGCACGCGCGCCCCGGCGCGCAGGGCAGCAGTGGCTTGGTTTGCGCCTTTACCGCCGGGTCCCATCATACTCTGGTGAGCCGTCAAGGATTCACCCGGCATCGGGAAACGGTTCATCACCGCGACAACGTCGAGGTTGAATGAGCCAAACACACACACTTTTCCTTTCATCATGCACTCCTGAACAGGCGTTCTGCGGCCAGACAGGCGCCGCGACAGCCGGTGTGATCGGTGGATTGACTGAACACAATCTTCAAATTATCACGCGTGGCAGGCGGACGCAGATGCTGCTGAACCTGGCTGCGCAGCTGCGCCAACGGGAAGTCCGCCATCGCCAACACGCCGCCGCCCAAAATCAAGTATTCCGGATCGAGAATGTTCATCTCGGTGGCAATCAGCTGCGCCAGTCGGTAAACGAACGCTTGCAGCTCTGGATGATCGCCGTGCTGGGTAAACAGCGCGGACATATCGGTTTGTGGCACGTTGGCCTTCGCCCATTGGCTCAGCCAGTGGCCTGACGTCAACGTCTCTGCACAACCCCGGTTGCCGCACGGGCAGGGGAGATCGTTACCGGCGATAGGTACGTGTCCCAGCTCACCCGCGCCGCCGTGCTGACCATGGTAAAACTGGCCGTTGATCCACAGGCTGTTGCCCATGCCGGTGCCAGGATAGAGGCCGACGGCGATATCCGGTAACTGCTCCAGCTGCATCAAATCCCACATCATCAGATGATTGACGTCTTTATCCATCGCCACCGGCACGCCAAGGCGTTCAGTGAGGATGGCGGCAACTGGCTGGTGATCCAGCGCCTGAATAAAGGGCAACGAGATCACCTGCTGACGGTCGCGGCTGAGAATGCCCGGCAAGCCCAGCATCACGCCGCTCACTGGTTGTTGCTCTAATGTCTCGCCGATTAACTGCCCGAGTGCCGACAGGGCATCGGGTTGCTGCGCCCAGCTGGCCGTCGGCACTTTGCGGAAGCTGGACCATTCGCGTCCCTCTTCCATCAGTTGCAGACGTGTGCCGGTGCCGCCAATGTCGATACCGAGCCAGCGTTTTTTCATGCGGACACCTTGTTCAGGCCCTGCGCTTCATCAATGCTGTCGCGCATCATGTCCCAGGCGGTGGCCAGATCGTTGTGAATATTGAACAGACCAGAGGTGCCGACAATCAGCACTTCCGCGCCCGCACCCACCAGGGTGTTATAAGTGCGGGTGTTACAGGAGCCGTCGATCTCGATCAGATATTGGTGGCCGTGCTGCTGCTTCAGAGCTTTCAGCTCCTGCACTTTCGCCACCATCTCCGGGATGAACGGCTGGCCTGCATAGCCAGGATCAACGGTCATCACGGTGATCTTATCCAGCAGGTGAATGTAGTGGTGGATAAACGACACCGGGGTCGCCGGGTTCAGCACCACACCCACTTTCTTGCCGAAACTGCGAATCAGGTTAATCACGCGGAACGCATCACGGTTGATGGTTTCGGCGTGCGGGCAGATGTAGTCTGCGCCGGCTTTGGCAATCACTTCGATGAAATCAGTCGGGTGTTCCACCATCAGATGGACATCCAGCGCCACTTTGGTGTGTGGACGAATCTGTTCAATAAAGAACGGCGACAGCGTGATGTTCTTAACGTAATGACCGTCCATGATGTCGATGTGAAGGAAGTCCGCGCGGGAGTCCAGCACTTCTAACTGGTGCTTGATCTCCATCAGATTCATACACATCAACGACGGGGAGACTTGAATACGCATCATACTTCCTTCTTTTCGGTCAAAGGGTTAAGGGCCGCGGCTAACTTGCTGAGCTTTACGGCGCGATGTTCATTAAAACGAGCTTTAAATTGTTTGAAGGCCAGCACCACAATCAGCACTGCACCCCACATCGCCAGGCTGACATGCTGGCTGATGTTCATCAGGTTGAATCCAGTGGAGAGCACTTGCAGCGCAATCAGCGCCAGCACCACACCGGTGACGCGGCCAAAACCGCCGTTCGGGTCGGTGCCGCCGAGAATAATCGCCAGTACCGTCAGCAGCAGGTAAGCATCGCCGTAACCCATACGGGCCGAGTTAAAGCGCGCCATCATGATCAATCCGGCCAGTACACACAGCAGGCTGGAGATCACGTACACCAGAATCACCATGCGGTGGGTGTTGATGCCGCTGAACCAGGTGGCGTTGATATTGCTGCCGCCCATATAGATGCATTTACCGGCACGAGTTTTGCCTAAGAACAGCGCCAGCAGCGCAGCGGCAATCAGGAACACCCACAGCGGCAGCGGCATACCCAGCAAGGTGTTGGAGCCGAGCGCCTGCACAATCGAAGGCATGCCGCTAACGGCTGCGCCTTTGGTCAGCCAGATACCGATGCCGTTAAGTGTCATCATGGTCGCCAGCGTCACCAGAATCGGGTGGGCACCAATCCGCGTCACCATCACGCCGGTGATCACGCCGATGAAGGCAGCAATCACCATCGCGCCGATGATGGCGATAAACAGCCACAGCAGTTGCTGACCGGTGCCTGCATCAGCGGGCAGGGCGCTCATCAGCGTCCAGGCAATAAACAGCGCCGTCAGGTTAGCGGTGGCGATGATCGCCAGGTTCAAACCGCCGCTGAGGATGGCAATAAACATCGCCAGCGTGAGCAAACCGAGTTCTGGCAACTGGAACGCCATACTCATAAAGGTGGAGTCCGTCATAAAACGACCCGGCAACATGATGGTGAAGATCGCCAGCGCCAGCGCAATCAGTAACATCAGGCCGATATTGGTGCCGTCCGGACGCAGAGAGGAGAGTGATTTCATATGCATGCCCTTTCGGTCAGACGAAACTGACGTCAGTTTCTTTACGTTTTTTGTAGTGCGTCACGGCAATCGCCACCATGATCACGCCGCCGACGACGATGTTCATGAAGTAGTTCGAGACGCCAATCAGGTTGAGGCCGTTCTTCAGGATGGCGATCAGGAACACACCCATCAGCGTGCCGCTCACTGTGCCTTTGCCGCCCATCAGGCTGGCACCGCCAAGCACCGTGGCTGCCAGAACATCTAACTCGCCGCCAACTAACGCATTCGGCACCACTTCACCCATGCGATACACCTGCACCAGCCCGCCAATTGCGGCCATCGCACCAAGCCAGCCGTAGGCGAAGACGTGAATCAGACCGACGCGGATGCCGATGCGACGGGCAGATTCAGCATCGCCACCCACCGCATACAGCTGACGGCCGAGGTTGGTTTTGTTCAACAGCAGCGCGGTCAGTCCGGCAATCACCAGCATGGTGACCAGCGGCAATCCAATCTGGAAACTGTTGCCCTGCCAGGTAAAAGGCAGCACGCTGCGCAGCGTGATCCACCAGTCCGGCAGTGAGTAGAGGCTTTTTCCGCCGGTAACCCACATCAACAAACCAAACAGCAGCGACTGCATACTGATGGTGATGATGATCGACACCACGCGCAGTGAGGTAATCAGCAGGGCGTTGATCACCCCGAACAGTGTGCCGCACACAATCGCCAGCAGAATGCTCAGCAGGGCGTTATCAAACTGAAACTGCACAAACAGCGTGGCGATGAGGTATTGCACTACCGACGCCACCGCCGCGAACGAGATATCGATGCCGCCGGTGACCAGCACCAAAAACAGCCCGAGGGCAAAGATGCCGGTGACGGCGTAGCTTTCGGCCAGATCCAGCAGGTTCTGCACCGTCAGGAATTGATCGCTGGCTACCGAGAAGAACAGGATAAAAGCCAGCAGTACCCACGCCAGCCAGCCTTGACTGGAGTGCGGGCGTAAACGAGATAAATCAGGCATTAATCACCTCCGCCAGCTGTTGTTGCTCAACGGTATCGGGTTGGTATTCGGCATGAATGGTGCCATCACGGAAGTGCAGAATGCGGTCGCAGTTGTACCAAACCTCAGGCACTTCATCGGAAATCAGAATGATCGACAGACCTTCTTTCGCCAGCTCATGGATAAGTTGATAAATGCTGGCTTTGGCACCGACGTCGACGCCCACGGTCGGGGAATCAAGGATCAGGATGCGCGGCTGCGTGAGCACCCATTTCGCCAGCACGATCTTTTGCTGGTTACCGCCAGACAGGGTAGAGATCGCCAGATTGGGATCGGCCACGCGCACGCCGAGCTGTTGAATCCATTGCAGGATCAGCTTGTTTTTGCGGTATTCGTCGATGATGTGGAAACGGTTTTGCAGCTTATCGAGGATCGGCAGCACCATGTTGTCGGCTACCGACTGCTGCTGGACCAAGCCCAGCGTTAAGCGGTCTTCGGAGACATACCCGATGCCCGCTTTGATGGCATCTTCATGACCACGGAAGCGCACCGGCTTGCTATCGAGCCAGATTTTGCCGCTGTCCGGTTTGGTCATGCCAAACAGTGAGAGAGCCAGTTCCGTGCGGCCAGAGCCAAGCAGGCCACACAGGCCCAGAACTTCGCCTTGATAGAGTTTGAAATTGACGTCGTGATACTGTCCGGCACGGGTCAGATTATCCACTTCAAGAATGGCACGGTCGGCATTGCGGGTTGGCGCTTTCAGCTGATAGTCGAGTTTCAGACCGGTCATCAGTTCGGTGAGATGGTGTGGCGTCATCTCTTTGGCTGGCCAGCAGCCCATTTTGCGCCCGTCACGGATCACCGTCACGCGGTCGGAAATTTCTAACACTTCATCCAGACGGTGACTAACAAACACCACACAGATGTTTTTGTCTTTCAGATAACGCACGGTGCGCAGCAACTGATTCACCTCGGTACGGGTGAGAGAAGCCGTTGGCTCATCCATGATCACCAGACGCGCATCGGCGACCAGTGCCCGGCATATCGCCACCTGCTGGCGGGCCGCAATCGACAGCGCCGAGACTTTCTCATCCAGATCGAGGTCAAACTTGAGTTCTTCAATAATGCGCGCAGCGGTCTCGCGCAGCTTCGCTTTGCGATGCCAGCCGAGCAGGCCATTGAGGTTGTGCTCAAAGGCGATGTTCTCGGCCACGCTGAGATTGGGGAACAGTGACAGGTCCTGGTAAATCACCTGGATGCCGAAGTCACGCGCCTGACGGGTGGTCAGACGCGGGAAGCTGGGACCCTCACCCAGTGTGATGCGGCTGCCACTGTCCGGGGCGTGTACCCCGGAAATGACTTTGATTAAGGTGCTCTTGCCACAGCCGTTGGTGCCAGCGAGACAGTGCACTTCGCCAGCCAACAGGCTTAGCGAGATATCGCTCAGTGCGCGGTTGCCACCAAATGTTTTCGACAGGTTGTCGAGCGCAATCAGCGTCTGTGGGATCACCTCTTTCATCATTACAGCCCCATTTTCACCAGTTTTGGCAGGTTTTCTTTGTCCAGGCTTTCGGTGTTGTTACCGAGGATGGTGTGTGTCGCCTCGTCAACTTTCACTTTGCCCAGCCCCTCGATGGTCATGCCATCGGTGATTGGCTCTTTCTTCTGCATCATGTCGGCGATACGGATAAACACTTCACCGGCGGTTTCTGGGTTCCAGATGTAGCCACCTTTAATCGCACCACGCTGCACCAGCGAAGCACCCTGACCTGGGCTAAAGGCACCAATCACGCACACCTGATCGATTTTGTTGCGGTTCATCACCGCGCGACCGGCACCAATCGGGCCTTGAGAACCAAACGCCATGATGCCTTTCAGATCCGGGTACTTGGACATCAGCTCATTGGTGGTACGAATCGAGTCATCCAGCGATTCACCCACGCCGAATTTGTCGGTCACCATTTGCATTTTTGGGTAGTGTTCTTTCTGGTAATTCAGTGCGGCATCAGTCCACTGTTGATGCAATGGCACGGTCAGGCTGCCAACGTACATGGCGTATTTGCCTTCCTCATGCATACATTTCGCCAGGGCCTTCATATGGTTGATGCCGTGGGTCGGCGCATCCACCAGTTCGAAGTCCCAGTTAGCCCCTTTCTGATCGGGTGATTCGTGGGTAATCACCTGAATTCCGGCTTCACGTGCGCGTTTCAGCACCGGCTCCAGCACTTTCGGGTCATTCGGCACCACGCCGATGATGTCGACTTTCTGCGCGATCAAATCCTCAATAGCTCGCACCTGTAACGCCGGGTCCGCAGCCGTTGGGCCCACCATCCATGCATCAATGCCGCGTTTCGCCGCTTCACTTTTGATGCCCGCTTCCATGGCATTAAACCAGGGAATACCGCCAATTTTCACCACGATGCCCATGCGCAATTTATCGGCCGCGTGCGCGCCAGTGGCGGCAAACAGGGCAAGTAGAGAACAGGCGATAAGATGTTTTTTCATAAAGACTCCGAATTAATTTTTTATTAGCTGCATTGAATTGGTGCGCTGTGAGCAATCAATAATATTGACGCCGTTCCAGGCTAATTCTTGTTCCAGCTCTTTGTCTTTTATTTGGTCAGTGATGAGGAAGTCCACATCGCGATAATGACAAATACGCGCGAATGAGGGCCGCAGAAATTTACTGGCGTCCAGCAACAGATGTTTTCTTTCTGCTGCTAATAGCATTTGCTGTTTTAAATGTGCGTTGTTTTCGTTACCTTCACGTAAATAACCGTCATTGCCTAAACTGCTACAGGAAAAAAAGATCTTATTGATCTGGAATTCCCGTAAAGGCTGCTCAGCGACTACGCCGTGGAAATCTTCATAACGGTCAGAGTACTCTCCCCCTAAGCAGATGGTGCGGATACTGCCGCGTGCGGCAAGGGTCTGCACGATTCTGATAGAGTTGGTTAACACCGTTAATTCAATATCCGGTAGCTGTCGCGCTAAATACCAGCAAGTGGTGCTACTGTCGAGTAATATACAATCGCCGGGGCTGATGAAATCGAGTGCACGTTTGGCTATCGCCATTTTTGCATCTACATGTTCATTCATTCTCTGGCGGAAAGATAATTCATACTCGTTAACACCTCTCGTATTCCCCTGAATGTTAGCGGCTTGTCGTTTTGCTGGTACTGCACCGCCGTGGCTACGTTGCAACAGCCCACGTTTCTCCAGCTGAGTTAAATCACGACGAATGGTTTCCTGAGAAACCTGACATAACGTGACTAATTCAGCGACAATAACCCGACCATTTAAATTAAGTTCGTCAATAATTCGCTGCTGTCTTTCAATCGGCAACATAACTGCCCTCCGATGGTGATAAATTACTGGATACCGCAGCCGGAAAATGTGGACTGCGCACGGGTCCGCAGAGCCCAAATTGCCTGGCGGTGTTTGAGTGATATGAGTCAGGTTTTTATGTAAATCAGATCTGTTTATTTCATATTTAATGAGATCTGATTCACATAAATACGCGTATTAGCGCTAAATGAAGGGATCGGTAGCCAACAACTATAATCGCGGTAAAACACCTTAACATGACCGGATGTGACCGTTTGTGTGTATTTGACCGATTTGTGATCCCAACATAATTATGTTGTTTACCGAAGCGGTGCGATTCATCACGCGGTTTTTAACGTTGTGCTGATGACAAATGCGCAATGCATTGCGCCGCTACCTCTCTTTAGCTCCTCAATTGGCGGACATCACCCGCACTGTCCGCAATAGTCCGACGAATCCGATTGAGCAGAATTCGGTCGAAAAGGATGATGAAGGTGTTACGTCATCCAGCCTTAGATCGCCTCAGGCGACGGCTTTTTCAGCAGTTAACCTTACTTTTCAGGCCAGCTCACAGTTTGGGCCTGCTGACAGCGTTGCCGTTGCGCTATGATTTTCTTTCCAGGAATTTGGGGACCGGTTTTTTTAATGTCGTATTGGATGAAGTCGCTGCTTTTGTTGCCTTTTATGTTTGTCGCGTGCGTTCAGGCTGAGCCACTGCAAAAGTCATTTTCTGACTGGCAGCTCACCTGCAACAACGCGGCTTTTTGCGTGGCGCGCAGCTTTCCCGGTGACAACGGATTAGTGATGACCGTCTCACGTCATGCTGGCGTTAACGATCGCCCGCTCCTGCGTATTGATTACGGCAGCGGATACAGTGGCGAACTGCCCGGCGGTACGCTGAAAGATAACCTGCTGCTGGATCAGCGTCGCTTGACGCCAGACCTTAAACACTGGTCAGTTGAACCGCACCATCTGGCCACCAGTAATGCCGTTGCCATTGACGAGTTTCTGGCACAAACGCTGGATGCCAACAATCTGCAGCTGACCTATCAAGCCAAAGCCACTATTCCTTTAAGCGGCATGAAAGCGGCACTGCTGTTGATGGATGAAGTGCAGGGCAGGGTGAACGGTGGCAGTGCCTGGGTGAAGCGGGGAGATCGGGCGCAGTGGGATGTACCGCCGCCGCCACAGCTGCCGCAGCTACCCACGCCTTTACCGCAACCCGCACCACTGACCCAAGAGGAAACCGCCGGGTTAATTGACTATGGCACCTGGCGCGTCAATACCGATAACTGCTCGCTTGATCCGCTGCGGCGAGAAGTGACGGTGGCACCGCTCACCGACACCAAAGCGTTGATCTTAGTCAGCTGCGAAACCGGCGCTTACAACGTGATTGATCTGGCGTTTGAAGTGACGCGCAGACAGCCCTATGTGGCGCGCGGATTGATGCTGAACTTGCCCTTTACGCCGCCATCACGCAGCGATAATCAGTTGGAGTTGGTTAACGCAGAGTTCGATGCCAGCAGTGGTCTGCTGTACACCTTCAGTAAAGGGCGTGGTTTGGGAGATTGCGGCGTAGCGACCCGTTGGCAGTTCGATGGCAACGAATTTGTGCTGGCCGAGTATGCCGAAGAGAAAATCTGCGATGCCTGGCATAGCAGTGAGGACTGGCCAACGTTATGGGTTAGCCAGTCGCAGAATGCGGTTCAGTCGCGTTAATCAGGCGGCTGGAAAACATGACCGTAGCGGCGCGATTCATCGCGCTTCCCCCAAGCGTTGATGCTGCTCAAAGACGCGCAATAAATTGCGCCGCTACGGTTGAGTGCCTCATATAGGGTCGTGAATGATTAACGAATCGCTTGCACCGTCATCGGTGAGCCGTTCTGGTTACCAACCAACTCGGCTAGCAGGTTATTCACGCCATCACTCATCGGAGTAAAGCGTGACAGCGGTGAACGTGTCACCACGACAAACACCCCAACATTGTTCTGCGGCACCATCGCCATATAGGTAATGAAGCCTCCGCCGCCGCCGGTTTTCTCGATGATGCCAGGACGGCCCTCTTTTGGCCCCATATAAACCCAGCCCATGCCTAAGGCATCGGCGCGTCCTGGCACATCCATCCCTTCGACTTTGGTCAGTTGGTCGCGACGATAGATCAGCGTTTGCAAACGATCAATCTGTGGCGTGCGATGATTGACTGCCGAGTTCAGGAACTGCTGCATCCAACGGCCCATGTCATCAGGTGTCGAGTAAACGCCACCGCTGCCCACGGCCGCCAGCGTATTGTTGCACGGGCTGGCCCCTTTTTCTGGGATCATCAGACGTTGGCATTGATCCGGTGACGGAGTAAAGGTGGTGTCTTTCATGCCCAGTGGGCGCGTCACCAACTGCTGCAACAGCGCTGGGTAGGGCATCCCGCCGGCTTTCGACAAGGCATCGCCCAGCAGATCAAAACCCAGGTTAGAGTAAGACGCTTGGGTGCCTGGCGTCGCCTTCAACTCGGCACCACGCAGCCATTGCCAACGGTCGGCTTTGGTTGGCCAGACAAATACCGGACGATGCGGTTTGCCACCTGGCTGTTCGCGCGGCAGGCTGCCGGTGTGGGTGGCAAGGTTGATCAGGCGAATCGGCTGGCCGTTATAACTTGGGACACGTGCGCCAGGAGGCGCATATTTACTCAGCGGATCGTCAAGACGGATCTGACCGCGCTCGGCCATCTTCACCATCACTTCGCTGGTCATCAACTTACTCAATGAAGCAATGCGAATCACTGAATCAAGCTGGGGGCGGACATTATTGCCGGGGCTGGTATCACCAAAGCTGGCGAACACGCGCTGATTGCCATCAATCGCCACCAACGCCATACCAGTTGCACCGCTGCCATAGAAAATGTGCTCGGCATAACGATCAACGATCTGAGAGGCCAGCAGCGGATCGGCGGCGGTCTGCGCCATGCTTTTTAATGGAAGCACTGAAACCATTAAGGCCAGTAAAAAGGGAGTACGTTTTTTCAACGGGAAAGCGTCCGCAACAGGAATCGGAGGAAAGCCTATAGTAATCAGTTTGCGCGGTGCGGGAAGGGGGAAAGTGGGATTTTTTTCTGTATCAGGCTGTGATCAAAAAACGGCCCATACGTTGGTAAACGCAGGGCCGAATCGATTAGTGCGGCTTGAGTAATGCTTCGGTGTGGCTCACGATATTTTCCACGGTAAAGCCAAACTCCGCGAACAGCTTACCGGCGGGTGCGGACTCCCCGAAGGTGGTCATCCCGACAATCGCGCCATCCAGACCGACATATTTGAACCAGTAATCGGCGATGCCCGCTTCAACGGCCACGCGCGCTTTCACGCTCGAAGGTAGCACGGATTCACGGTAGGCCACGTCCTGCTTATCAAACATATCCGTGCTTGGCAGCGAAACCACGCGGATTTTATGGCCGTTAGCGCCCAGTTTATCCGCTGCACCCAAGGCGATTTCAATTTCGGAACCGGTGGCAATAATGATGGCTTCCGGCGTGCCGTCACAATCCTGCAGCACATAACCCCCTTTGGCGATATCAGCCACCTGGGTCTTGCTCCGCTCAGGTTGCAGCAGATTCTGCCGTGACAGAATCAGCGCTGTCGGGCCATGGTGACGCTCGACGGCCGCTTTCCATGCCACGGCGGTTTCTACCTGATCACAAGGACGCCAGACACTCATATTCGGCGTGACACGCAGGCTGGCGAGTTGCTCAACTGGCTGGTGTGTTGGGCCATCTTCACCCAAACCGATCGAGTCATGGGTATAGACAAGCACCTGGCGCGCCTTCATCAATGCGGCCATGCGCACTGCGTTACGCGCGTACTCAACAAACATCAGGAAGGTGGCGGTATAAGGAATAAAGCCGCCGTGTACGGCAATCCCGTTGCCAATGGCGGTCATACCAAATTCACGCACGCCGTAGTGAATGTAGTTACCGGCAATGTCCTCTTTGATCGATTTCGAGCCTGACCAGATAGTGAGGTTACTCGGCGCGAGGTCAGCGGAGCCGCCCATCAGTTCAGGCAGCAGTTTGCCATAAACTTCCAGGGTGTTTTGCGAGGCTTTGCGGCTGGCAATTTTTTGCGGATTCGCCTGTAGCTGCTCAACAAAAGCCTGAGTTTCATCTGCCCACTTCGCGGGCATACCGCCGTCGAGGCGGCGGCTGAACTCTTTAGCGAGATCGGGGTGTGCAGCCTGATAGGCAGCGAATTTTTCATCCCAGGCTTTTTCTCGCTGATTGCCAGCTTCTTTCGCATCCCATTGCTGGTAGATCTCTTTCGGAATTTCAAACGGGGGATAATGCCAACCCAGTTTCTGGCGCGTTAACGCCACTTCCTGCTCGCCCAGCGCCGCGCCGTGCGACTCTTCTTTACCGGCTTTGTTCGGCGAGCCAAATCCGATGATGGTGCGGCAGATAATCAGAGACGGTTTGTCCGTGACACTCTGCGCCTCTTTAATGGCTGCGGCGATGGCCTCTGGGTCGTGTCCGTCAATCCCTTCGGCACTGCCGACTACGTGCCAGTTGTAGGCTTCAAAGCGCTTGTGGGTGTCATCGGTGAACCAGCCTTCGGTTTCACCATCAATCGAGATGCCGTTGTGATCATAGAAGCCAATCAGTTTGCCGAGGCCAAGGGTGCCCGCCAGTGAACTGACTTCGTGCGAGATGCCCTCCATCAGGCATCCATCGCCCATAAACACATAGGTGTAGTGATCGACAATGTCGTGACCAGGGCGGTTAAATTGTGCCGCCAGCGTGCGTTCGGCAATCGCCATGCCCACCGCATTGGCGAGGCCCTGACCGAGCGGTCCGGTGGTGGTTTCAATGCCTGGCGTATAGCCCAGCTCTGGGTGACCCGGTGTTTTCGAATGCAACTGGCGGAAGTTTTTCAGCTCTTCCATTGGCAGGTCATAACCGGTGAGGTGCAGCAAACTGTATTGCAACATCGAACCGTGGCCGTTGGAGAGAATGAAGCGGTCGCGGTCAGCCCACGCCGGGTTATTAGGGTTGTGTTTCAGGACATCGCGCCATAACACTTCAGCGATATCCGCCATCCCCATCGGCATGCCAGGGTGACCTGAATTTGCTTTTTGTACCGCATCCATACTCAAAGCACGAATCGCGTTAGCCAACTCTCTGCGTGAAGACATAGGGTACTCCGTTTTGATTGGGCAATTGAGGACGAGCAGACGCTCGTCCGGCATGAGAAGTTTTGTTGCTTACAGACGTGAAGCCAGCACATCCTCCAGCTTCTGCTGGTCAATGGCGAACTGGCGGATACCGTCAGACAGTTTTTCTACCGCCATCGGATCCTGATTATGCTCCCAGCGGAACTCTGCTTCGGAGAGCGGTGCCGGTTGGTGGAAGCCTTCGGTTGAGGGTTCCAGCTTGCGCTCCAGCGGTGCATCGCTGTTCGCCAGCTCTTCTAAAAGATTCGGCGAGATAGTCAGGCGGTCACAGCCAGCCAGTGCCTGGATCTGTTCGACTTTACGGAAGCTGGCGCCCATGATCACTGTGCTGTAACGATGCTTTTTGTAGTAATCGTAGATACGGCGTACCGATTTCACGCCGGGATCTTCATCCACCACATAAGGGTCGAGAGGTTTACGGCTGTTGTACCAGTCGTAGATACGGCCAACGAACGGAGAAATCAGGAACACGCCTGCTTCGGCACAGGCCCGCGCCTGAGCGAAAGAGAACAGCAGCGTCAGGTTGCACTGAATGCCATTTTTCTCCAGCTCTTCAGCGGCTTTGATCCCTTCCCAGGTGGATGCCAGTTTAATCAGGATGCGAGAGCGGTCGATGCCATTCTCTTCATACATCCGTACCAGTTTTTCAGCTTTGGTGACACACATGCCACGATCGAAGGAGAGGCGCGCATCCACTTCGGTAGAGACACGGCCCGGTACGCTTTTCAGAATTTCCATACCGAGGTTAATCGCCACTTTGTCGCTGGCGTTGATGATTTGTGTCTCTTTGCTGCCACCCTGTTTTTTTGCATAGTCGATGGCGTCATCAATCAGATGTTTATAAGCGTCGAGGCCGGCAGCTTTCAGAATCAATGAAGGGTTGGTGGTGGCGTCTTCCGGATGGTATTGGCGAATGGATTCGATATCGCCACTGTCTGCCACCACGGTGGTGAACTGTTTCAATGCATCTAGCTGGTTCATTGCTTAACTCCTTGATTAGCAAATGTATGGGCAAAAGAGCCGTGCCCTTTCCTGTTGAGTCGTGGCCCAACACAGTGCTACAGACGTTGCACGAAGAAAATGCGTTTTCTCTGATTGTGGCGACGAAGTGCATCTGTGACAGATGGGGTGGCCTGATCGGTTCAGCAACGCGTTTTGCCATCCTTAAGGATAGCAGGCTGAGCCAAACCCGCAGGCGAAGCCGTAGCAATCTGTGCCCTTGAGACTGTGCGTTCTTTGAGCGCCTTCACCCTCTTTTGTGCCGTTGATTCCTATACTGGTGGCTTCTCAGCTGCGCAAAAGGATGCCTAATGGACGATCAACTCAAGCAAAGCGCTCTCGATTTTCATCAATTCCCCACGCCCGGAAAAATTCAGGTTTCCCCGACTAAACCCCTCGCGACACAACGTGATCTGGCATTGGCCTATTCGCCTGGCGTGGCGGCACCTTGCCTGGAGATTGCCGCCGATCCGCTGGCGGCACATAAATACACCGCACGCGGCAACCTGGTGGCGGTGATCTCCAACGGCACGGCGGTGTTGGGCCTCGGTAATATCGGCGCGCTGGCGGGCAAGCCGGTGATGGAAGGCAAGGGGGTGCTGTTTAAGAAGTTTGCCGGCATTGATGTGTTCGATATCGAAATCGATGAGCTGGACCCGGATAAGCTGATTGAGGTGGTCGCCGCCCTGGAGCCAACATTTGGCGGGATCAATCTGGAGGATATCAAAGCGCCTGAGTGCTTTTACATTGAGCAGAAGCTGCGTGAGCGTATGAAAATTCCCGTTTTCCACGACGATCAACACGGTACGGCGATCATCTGTACTGCGGCGGTGCTCAACGGACTGACTATCGTGAAAAAGGCCATCTCGGATGTGCGGCTGGTGGTGTCAGGCGCAGGCGCCTCGGCGATTGCCTGCCTGAACTTGCTGGTGGCGTTGGGCATGCAGAAACACAACATTGTGGTCTGCGATTCCAAAGGAGTGATCTACCGCGACCGTGAACCGAATATGACGCCCACCAAAGCCGAGTATGCCATAGCGGATAATGGGGCGCGCACGCTGGATGAGGTGATTGGCGGCGCGGATATTTTCCTCGGCTGTTCAGGCCCTAAAGCGCTGACGCCAGAAATGGTGCAAAAAATGGCGCAAGATCCGCTGATTCTGGCTCTTGCTAATCCTGAACCGGAGATCATGCCGCCGTTAGCGAAACAGGTGCGACCGGATGCGATTATCTGCACCGGACGTTCCGATTTCCCTAATCAGGTCAACAATGTGCTCTGTTTTCCGTTTATCTTCCGTGGCGCACTGGATGTCGGTGCTACTGCGATCAATGAAGAGATGAAACTGGCGGCGGTGCACGCCATTGCCGCGCTGGCGCAGGCAGAACAGAGCGATGTGGTGGCATCGGCTTACGACGATCAGGACCTGAGTTTCGGCGCGGAATACCTCATTCCCAAGCCTTTCGATCCGCGCTTAATTGTGCAAATCGCACCCGCTGTTGCCAAAGCAGCGATGGAATCGGGCGTGGCAACCCGACCGATTACTGACTTTGATGCCTATCGTGAGCAGCTCACCGAGTTCGTCTACAAAACTAACCTGTTTATGAAGCCGATCTTCTCGCAGGCACGAAAAGATCCGAAACGGGTGGTGATGGCGGAAGGGGAGGAGGTGCGCGTGCTGCACGCCACGCAGGAGCTGGTGTCGTTAGGGCTGGCAAAACCGATTTTGATTGGCCGCCCGAATGTGATTGCCATGCGTATTCAGAAACAAGGGTTAAAAATCGAGGCAGGTAAAGATTTCGAGATCGTGAATAACGAGTCGGACCCACGGTTTAAGGAGTACTGGAACGAGTATTACCAGATCATGAAACGGCGTGGTGTGACACCGGAAACCGCGCAGCGTGCGGTGATCGGCAATCCGACGTTGATCGGTGCCATCATGGTGCATCGGGGAGAAGCCGACGCGATGATTTGCGGCACTATTGGCGATTATCGTGAGCATTATGATGTGGTGGAGAAAGTGTTTGGCTTCCGCGACGACGTGAAAGTGGCGGGGGCGATGAACGCACTGCTGCTGCCAAGCGGCAACACTTTCCTGGCGGATACCTATGTGAATGAGGACCCCAGCGCGGAGCAACTGGCGGATATCACCTTGCTGGCGGCTGAAACCGTGCGCCGCTTTGGTATTGAGCCGCGAGTGGCGCTGCTGTCGCACTCCAGCTTCGGTACGTCGAATGCACCGGGCGCGCGTAAGATGCGTGAAGCGCTGGCGCTGATTCAAAGCCGGGCACCGGAGTTAGAGATCGATGGTGAGATGCACGGTGATGCTGCGTTGGTGGAGAGTATTCGGCGAGAGTTGATGCCCGATAGCCCGCTCAAAGGTACCGCCAATCTGTTGATCATGCCAAACGTTGAAGCGGCGCGAATCAGCTACAACCTGCTGCGCGTGTCGTGCTCGGAAGGGGTGACCGTTGGGCCGGTATTAATGGGCATCAGTAAGCCGGTGCATGTGCTGACGCGTATCGCCTCGGTGCGGCGCATCGTGAATATGGTGGCGTTAGCGGTGGTGGAGGCGCAGACCGAGCCGTTGTGATGAACCGGTCGTCATAAATGGCGACCCTACGGGCTTGTAGGGTGCGCATTTATGCGCACCAGGCCGCAGCGCACACGAAATTCAATGACGCATTTATGCGCTCAAGGCCAAGGCCGCGGTGTGTTCAACCCCGATGACGACGAGGTGTTATTTGTCTAATCCCAGCCAATTCTTCACCGGCAGGAAATCGCTATACAGTGCTGCTTCCGGTGACCCTGTTTCTGGCTGGTAATCATACTCCCAGCGCACCAGCGGCGGCATCGACATCAAAATGGATTCTGTGCGCCCGCCGGTTTGCAGGCCAAACAGCGTGCCGCGATCCCACACCAGATTGAATTCAACATAGCGCCCGCGACGATAAAGCTGGAACTGGCGCTCGCGTTCGCCCCACGGCAGGGTCTTGCGCTTAGCAACAATCGGCAGGTAAGCGTTCAGATAACCTTCGCCGACCGCCTGCATAAAATCGAAGCAGTGATCGAAATCTGGCGTATTGAGATCGTCGTAAAACAGCCCACCGATGCCGCGCTGCTCATTACGATGCTTTAGATGGAAATAGTCATCACACCACTTTTTGTAGCGAGCGTAGACGTCTTCGCCAAACGGCTGGCACAGATCAAACGCTGTTTGATGCCAGTGCAGCGCATCTTCCTCGAAACCGTAATAGGGCGTGAGATCGAAACCACCGCCGAACCACCATACAGGGTCGGCACCGGGTTTCTCGGCAATAAAGAAGCGCACGTTGGCGTGGCTGGTGGGGATGTACGGATTTTCCGGGTGGACAACGAGGGACACGCCCATGGCTTCAAAACTGCGGCCTGCCAGCTCGGGACGATGTGCCGTTGCAGAGGCGGGCATCTGATCGCCATGCACGTGCGAGAAGTTGACGCCCGCCTGCTCAAATACCGCGCCGTTGCGTAGCACGCGGCTGCGTCCGCCGCCACCACCGGGTCGCTGCCAGTCATCTTCGGCGAAGGTCGCCTGGCCATCGGCTGCCGCCAGTTGGGCGCAAATTTCATCCTGAAGCGTCAATAAGAACGCTTTGACGCGGGAAATATCGGGATTGCTCATGGGTCACTCGTTCCGGAAATTTGCCGCGATTCTATCACAGGAAAAAGCTACGCCTGGCGACGATCGTACTCGTTGAAGTAATTGACGATACCATCGGCAATCGCGCTGGCAATTTTCTGACGGAATGCAGTGGTACCCAGCAATTGCTCTTCACGCGGATTAGTAATGAACGACGTTTCCACCAGCACCGAGGGGATGGATGGCGACTTTAACACCGCAAATGCCGCCTGTTCGGTGTGCTGGCTGTGCAGATGGTGTACCGGGCGAATCTGATCCAGCACGTGTTTACCCAGCGTCAGGCTGTTACGGATGGTGTCGGTCTGCACCAGATCAAACAAAATCTGGTTCAGATAATTATCCTTTTCCTGTACTTCTGCGCCGCCGACTTTATCGGCATCGTTTTCACGCTGCGACATATAGCGCGCCATGGCGCTGCTGGCACCACGGTTAGAGAGCGCAAACACCGAAGCGCCATTGGCTTCCGGGCTGGTGTAGCCGTCAGCATGGATTGACATAAACATGCTCGCACCGTGTTGATGAGCGATCTCTACACGCTGATACAGCGGGATAAAGTGATCGCTTTCGCGCGTCAACCGCACCTCAACTTTTGGGTGGTTTTGCAGTAGCGTGCGTACCGTGTTGGCAATCGCCAGCACTACGTGTTTCTCTTCAGAGCCTTCCTCACCCACTGCGCCGGAATCGATGCCGCCATGGCCGGGGTCGATCATCACGATGCGTTTACCGCTGGTCGCCGGTTTCGGGGGCGTGTGACTTTTACTGATGCGTAAATCGGCGCTCTCTTCTTTCGCCATCACGGCGCGCGGCGACAGCACCGCCAATGCTAAACCAGACAGAATCAACTGACGGCGATTGGTCAGGCGCTTCAACAGTGAAATCTTACTCATTATGGTGTCCCTGACAGAAAATCCTGCCCAGTGTTATATCGTAACAATTGCCTCGCGGCGACCTCACAACCATTTCAGCGCATTACTTTGTATTGCACCGTACTAACAGCAATTTAGCCGTTTTTTTCCCCCGTTGCGCGGTGTGAGGGTTGCGCCAGGCAAATAATGCGTGATAATCAGCGAATTGTGCCTAACCGCAGGGTAACGTCGATGGAAATCCGCTCTTTCCGCCAGGAAGATTTTGAAGAAGTAATCACGCTCTGGGAGCGTTGCGATCTGTTACGTCCGTGGAACGATCCGGAACTGGATATCGAACGTAAAATGAACCACGATCCGGAACTGTTTCTGGTGGCGGAAGTCGGTGGTGAAGTGGTCGGCACGGTGATGGGCGGGTACGACGGCCACCGGGGTTCGGTCTACTATCTGGCGGTGCATCCCGATTATCAAGGACGGGGTTTTGCCAATGCGTTGATGAATCGGTTGGAGAAAAAACTGATTGCGCGCGGTTGCCCGAAAATTAATCTGATGGTGCGTGAAGAGAACGATCAGGTGCTCGCCTTCTATGAAAAACTCGATTATGAGCCAGTTGATTCGGTGCTGTTGGGTAAACGCCTGATTGAAGATCGCGAGTACTGAGCCACCGATGATGGGGCTGAAATATTTACCCGAAGAGTACGATGCAAAAGGGCAGCTGCGGCTGCCGTTTCTTTTCTGGTTAATTCTCTTATTACAGGCGCGTACCTGGCTGTTACTGGTGATGGCCGGTGCGTCACGTCAACAAGGCAACGATTTACTGGCGCTGTATTATCCCGACCGCCAGAGCTTCTGGCTCGGCTTAGTGTTGGGCATCCCCGCCGCGCTGGGTTTACTGCTGACTGGTTATCGCCAACGCTGGCCACGCCTGTGGCAGAGCTGGCGGCAGGTGTTAAGTGCTTCACTGCTCATTAGCCTGTTGTGGCAAGGCTATGGGCTGTTGCAAGGGGCGTTTCCTGATTCGCCACTGCCGCTGCTGTTAACGCTGTTTGACTTGCTGGCATTGGTTTGGCTACAAGCCCATCGACGTTTACGTGACTGTTTTCTGCCGGAACATCAACATCTCGAATAAACTTTTTGCCGCTTTGCGACTCCAACAGGCACGCCAGTCGGCACAGAAGATCAAGGAGTATTCATGAAAGTTGTTCGTCCCGCACTGCTGGTCAGCGCGCTGATACTGGCGGGTTGCGCCAGTTCGGGTTCCTCTTCACCTTCCAGCGCCAGCGAAAGCCATTGGTACAATCCGCTGAGCTATCACTGGTCGGCACTGAATCCGATGAACTGGTTTGGCGGCTCATTAACCGTGACAGAGCAGGGTGTGGCAGGGTTGAGCAGCACCACGCCGATGACGGAAGCAGCGATCGGTAAAGCGCTGAACAATGATTTCCAACTGCGTCAGGGCATGCGTACGCAGAATGGCCAGGTTGTCGATTTCTGGCAGGCGCTGGATGACGGTAAAGTGAAGCTGGTGATTAACGGGCAGAGCAGCGTCGAGCGCATCGAAGTGATGGATGCCGATGCGAAAAGCGCCGATGGCAGCAAAATCGGCGATCTGTTTAGCGCCAAATTCAGCAAAGCGTTCGATAACTGCAAACTGGCCGCAGGGCTGGATGCGCGTGACGTTGAGTGCCGTGCACCTGGCAGTCAGCACATCGCTTATGTTTACAGCGGTGAATGGCACGGACCGGAAGGCCTGATGCCCTCAGACGACACCTTAAAAAGCTGGAAGATCAGCAAAATGGTCTGGCAGCGTTAAGCGAAAAAAAGTTGCGTTAACGCACAATCACTGTGTGGCTTTCCGGTATGATACAGGCGAAAAAAACGTCCTAACTTTCATGCCGGAGAGCAGTGCAATGTCTCAATGTCAGAGCGGGATCCTACTGGAGCACCGCCGTTTCGCCATTTGGCTTGAAGCCCGTGTCACGGGCGACCTCGATGCGCTGCGTCAGGGCAGCCATTCCTTCTTGCAGCGGTTGGCTGCACTGCAACAGACCTTTACTGATGCGGGATTAGGCGCGGTGATCGCCTTTGGTGATGCGCTGTGGCGCGACCTGCAAGGCCAGACTTCTGCTCCTGAGTTAAAAGCCTTTGCGCCATTGGGTAAAGGCATTGCGCCTGCGACGCAACGCGATCTGTTAATCCACATTCAGTCGTTGCGTCATGACGTGAACTTCTCGCTGGCGCAGGCCGCGCTGGAGGCTTTTGCCGGTGCGGTGGCAATTGAAGAAGAGACGCACGGGTTCCGTTGGGTTGAAGAGCGCGATCTTTCCGGCTTTGTGGATGGCACCGAGAACCCGCAGGGTGAGGCGCGCCAGCAAGTGGCGATTATCGCGGAAGGTCCAGACGCGGGCGGCAGCTATGTGTTCACCCAGCGCTGGGAGCACAACCTCAAGCTGTGGAATCGCATGGCCGTTGAGAAGCAGGAAGCGATTATTGGCCGCACCAAGGTGGATAACCAAGAGTTGCCCGGCGACCAGCGCCCCGCGACATCGCATCTCAGCCGCGTTGATCTTAAAGAAGAGGGCAAAGGGTTGAAGATCCTGCGCCAAAGCCTGCCTTATGGCACCGCCAGCGGTACGCAGGGTTTGTACTTTATCTCTTACTGCAATCGTCTCCATAACATTGAGCAGCAGTTGCTGAGCATGTTCGGTGAGCGCGATGGCAAGATGGATGCGATGCTGCGCTTCACCAAACCGGTGACTGGCAGTTATTTCTTTGCGCCATCGATTGAAGCGCTGCAGGCGTTATAACCTCACTAAACAAAACGTAACGGCGCGATTCCTCCGTCAATAAGTCGTAGCGGCGCGATTTATCGCGCTTAACGAGGGCTGGAAGGCGCGCAATGAATTGCGCCGCTACGGTTCGTGCTTTAATGGAACCAGATACATGCCTACGCCAAATCTCTTCATTGCTGTTTGATGCATAAACTCTCCCGCCGTCTTATGCCTTTTTAGACTTTGAAATCCCCAAACGATATATAAAACCGTTACAGCTTTGCCCTGAGTTATAAATACACTGACAGCATCTAATGGCATTGGCGCTATCGCCGAATTTCAGGGTGCAGCATGACACTTCCGATTGCGAAAAAATGGATGAGCGGAATCGCCTTGTCACTGGCGTTAGCCGGTGCAGCGCAGGCAACAGAGCTGCTGAACAGCTCTTACGACGTCTCGCGCGAGCTGTTTGTTGCCCTGAATGCCCCGTTTGAACAGCAGTGGGATGCCGCGCACCCTAATGACAAGCTGACGATTAAACAATCGCATGCCGGGTCATCAAAACAGGCGCTGGCGATTTTGCAGGGCTTGCGTGCGGATGTGGTCACCTACAACCAGGTGACCGATGTGCAGGTGCTGCACGACAAAGGCAACCTGATCCCCGCTGACTGGCAAACGCGTCTGCCTAACAACAGTTCACCGTTTTACTCCACCATGGCGTTTTTGGTGCGCAAAGGGAATCCCAAGCAGATCCATGACTGGGCCGACCTGGCACGCGATAACGTCAAGCTGGTATTCCCGAATCCGAAAACCTCAGGCAACGGTCGCTATACCTACCTCGCGGCGTGGGGCGCAGCCGATCAGGCCGATGGCAAAGATAAAGCCAAAACCGAAGCTTACATGACGAAGTTCCTGAAGAACGTCGAAGTGTTTGATACCGGCGGGCGCGGCGCAACCACCACCTTTGCCGAGCGTGGATTGGGCGATGTGTTGATCAGCTTTGAGTCAGAAGTGAACAACATCCGCAATCAATACAGCAAAGATGAATACGAAGTGATTGTGCCAAAAACCAATATTCTGGCGGAATTCCCGGTGGCGTGGGTCGATAAAAACGTCGAGCACAACGGCACGGCCGAAGCGGCTAAAGCCTACCTGAATTTCCTCTACTCCCCAGAGGCGCAGAAAATCATTACCGGTTACTACTATCGTGTGAACAACCCACAGCTGATGGCGGAGCAGAAAGATCGCTTCCCGCAGACCGCGCTGTTTAACGTGCAGGATGCGTTTGGCGGCTGGGAAAACGTCATGCAAACGCATTTCTCCAGCGGTGGTGAGTTGGATAAATTACTGGCTGCGGGGCGCGGTTGATGTTCGCCTTATCGCAAAAACGCGTGTTACCTGGCTTTGGTTTGAGCCTGGGCACCAGCCTGCTGTTTACCTGCTTGATCTTGTTGCTGCCGATCAGCGCCCTGTTGATGCAACTCTCCAACATGACGCTGGCGCAGTATTGGGACGTGGTGACCAATCCACAGTTGATTGCAGCTTATAAAGTCACGCTGATTTCAGCCGGTGTGGCCTCCATCTTCAATGCATTCTTTGGCATGTTGATGGCCTGGATTCTGACTCGCTACCGCTTCCCTGGCCGTGCGCTGCTGGATGGCTTAATGGATTTGCCGTTTGCCTTACCGACCGCAGTAGCCGGTTTAACGCTGGCAGGCTTGTTCTCAGTGAACGGCTGGTATGGTCAATGGCTGGCGCACTTTGACATCAAAGTCTCTTACACCTGGCTTGGCATTGCCGTGGCGATGGCGTTTACCAGCATCCCGTTTGTGGTGCGTACTGTACAGCCGGTGCTGGAAGAGTTGGGTCCGGAATATGAAGAAGCCGCCGAAACCCTCGGTGCTTCACCGTGGCAGAGTTTCCACCGCGTGGTGCTGCCTGAAGTGGCTCCGGCGCTGTTAGCGGGTACGGCATTATCCTTTACCCGCAGCCTTGGTGAGTTTGGTGCGGTTATCTTCATTGCGGGCAATATCGCGTGGAAAACCGAAGTCACTTCGCTGATGATTTTTGTTCGCCTGCAAGAGTTTGATTACCCAGCGGCGAGTGCCATTGCCTCGGTGATTATGGCCGCTTCGCTGCTGTTGTTGTTTGCGATTAACACCTTGCAGAGCCGCTTTGGCCGCCGCTTAGGAGGCCACTAATGGCGGAGATTTCACAGATTAATCAGGCCGACCGCCAGCCGATCAACTGGGGTAAGTGGGTCCTGATTGGCATCGGTGCGCTGGTATCGATTTTGCTGTTGGTTGTGCCGATGGTGTCGATCTTCTGGGAAGCGCTCAGCCAGGGACTGGTCGCCTCGCTGAATAATCTCAAAGATGGCGACATGCTGCATGCCATCTGGCTGACCATTCTGGTGGCGTTAATCACCGTGCCGGTCAATCTGGTGTTTGGCACCTTGCTGGCGTGGCTGGTGACACGTTTTACTTTCCCCGGCCGCCAACTGTTGCTGACGCTGTTTGATATTCCGTTTGCCGTGTCGCCGGTGGTGGCGGGGCTGATGTATCTGCTGTTCTGGGGCATTAACGGACCGGCGGGCGGTTGGCTGGATGCGCACAATATCCAGATTATGTTTGCCTGGCCGGGCATGGTACTGGCAACCATCTTTGTCACCTGTCCGTTTGTGGTGCGTGAACTGGTGCCGGTGATGTTAAGCCAGGGCAGCAATGAAGATGAAGCCGCAGTGCTGTTAGGTGCATCTGGCTGGCAGATGTTCCGCCGTGTAACGCTGCCGAATATCCGTTGGGCGCTGCTGTATGGCGTGGTTCTGACCAATGCCCGTGCGATTGGTGAGTTTGGTGCGGTCTCGGTGGTCTCGGGATCGATTCGCGGTGAGACCTATACCTTGCCGCTTCAGGTTGAATTACTGCATCAGGATTACAACACCGTAGGCGCGTTTACCGCCGCCGCGCTGCTGACCCTGATGGCAATTGTAACGCTGTTTCTGAAAAGCGTGGTGCAGTGGCGGTTAGAGCATCAGCAGAAGCGCCAACAGGAGGAAAATCATGAGCATTGAGATCAAACAAATTAATAAATCGTTTGGCCGTACACCGGTGTTGAACGACATCTCTCTGGATATTCCTTCCGGCAAGATGGTGGCGCTGCTGGGCCCGTCGGGTTCCGGTAAAACTACACTGCTGCGCATTATCGCTGGGCTGGAACATCAAAACAGCGGGCAGATTCATTTCCACGGTAATGATGTGAGCCGCATCCATGCGCGCGATCGTCAGGTCGGTTTTGTGTTCCAGCACTATGCGCTGTTCCGTCACATGACGGTGTTTGACAACATCGCCTTTGGCCTGACCGTGCTGCCGCGCCGTGAGCGCCCCTCAGCTGCGGAAATTAAACAACGCGTCACGCGTTTGCTGGAGATGGTGCAACTGGCCCATCTCGCTAATCGCTTCCCGGCTCAGCTATCGGGTGGACAGAAACAGCGTGTGGCGTTGGCCCGTGCGTTGGCGGTGGAGCCGCAAATTCTGCTGCTCGATGAACCTTTTGGTGCGCTGGATGCCCAGGTTCGTAAAGAGTTGCGCCGCTGGTTGCGCCAACTGCACGAAGAGCTGAAATTCACCAGCGTGTTCGTGACGCACGATCAGGAAGAAGCAATGGAAGTTGCGGATAGCGTGGTGGTGATGAGTCAGGGCAACATCGAGCAAGTCGGCACGCCAAATGAAGTGTGGCAAGAGCCGGCAACCCGCTTTGTGCTGGAGTTCCTTGGCGAGGTTAATCGCTTCGACGGTGAAGTGCACGGTTCGCAGTTCCATGTGGCCGCACACCGCTGGCCGCTGGGTTACACGCCTGCGCATCAAGGTGATGTTGAACTGTTCCTGCGTCCATGGGAAGTGGATGTATCACGCCAGAGCAGCCTGGAAACGCCGCTGCCAGTGCAGGTATTAGAAATCAGTCCGCGCGGTCACTTCTGGCAGTTAGTGGTACAGCCAAGCGGCTGGCAGGGCGATGCGTTCTCCGTAGTGTATGACGGCGACCATACGGCCCCGATTCGCGGCGAACGCCTGTTTGTCGGCCTGCAGCAGGCTCGACTCTACCATGGCACTACGCCGCTGCGTCCGGTTGCCTTTGCCGAAAGCGCCTGATATTTTTGATACTCCTTCGGGCGGGACTTTCCCGCCCGATTTCTTTGCATCTCTTCTGCCTGGAATCAAACCGTGACCACACTGGAAAATACTATCGGCAATACGCCGTTGATCAGGTTGCAGCGCCTGACGCCCGATAACGGCAGTGAGATCTGGTTAAAGCTGGAGGGGAATAATCCGGCCGGTTCGGTCAAAGATCGTGCCGCCTGGTCGATGATTCATCAGGCAGAGTTGCGCGGTGATATCACCCCCGGCGACCAGTTGATTGAAGCCACCAGCGGCAACACCGGCATCGCGCTGGCGATGATTGCGGCGATGAAAGGCTACAAGCTGCGCCTGCTAATGCCCGATAACATGAGCCAGGAGCGGCAGGATGCGATGCGTGCTTACGGTGCGGAGTTGGTGTTGGTGACGCGCGAACAGGGCATGGAAGGGGCGCGCGATTTGGCGCAAGAGATGGCCGATCGCGGTGAGGGCAGGGTGTTGGATCAGTTCAATAACCCCGATAATCCACTCGGCCACTATCTCACCACCGGCCCGGAGATATGGCAGCAGACGCAGGGTCGGATGACCCATTTTGTGTCCAGCATGGGCACAACCGGCACCATCACGGGGGTCGGGCGCTATTTGAAGGAGTTCGCGCCTGCAGTAAAAGTGATTGGCTTGCAGCCGCAGGAAGGCAGCAGTATTCCTGGCATTCGCCGCTGGCCAGAGGCGTATCTTCCCGGCATTTTCCGCCCGGAGCTGGTGGATGACGTCATTGATATGGCGCAACAGGAAGCCGAAGAGACAATGCGGGCGTTAGCCCAGCGTGAAGGTATCTTCTGCGGCGTCAGTTCCGGTGGTGCAGTGGCTGGCGCATTGCGTGTAGCGGCAGCGCATCCCGGCAGCGTGGTCGTGGCGATTGTCTGCGATCGCGGTGACCGTTATCTCTCCACCGGCGTGTTCCACTGATTTCAGCTTCTCAAAATTTTATCTGGCCTGAGCGTACTGTTGTGGTGCGACCGGGCCGTTTTTGTCTATAGTCTCCCTAATTATCGTCTGGTGTTGGCACTGTAAGGATCGAGTAAAATTGGCTGCGCTCGTTGCCAACTCAGGCCAAAATAGCGGCAATTTTGTACGAGAGATAAAGATGAAAATTCTGCTTGTTGATGACGATGTAGAACTTGGCACCATGCTGAGCCAGTACCTGATTGCGGAAGGCTTTGAAACGCAATTGGTTTTAACCGGAACCGCCGGTATTGAAGGCGCGTTGTCGGGCAATTACACCGCGATGATCCTCGATATTATGCTGCCCGATATGAGCGGTATCGATGTACTGCGCCAGGTGCGTCAGAACAGCCGCCTACCGGTGATTATGTTGACGGCGAAAGGCGACAATATTGATCGCGTCATCGGCCTGGAAATGGGCGCGGATGACTATGTGCCTAAGCCATGCTATCCACGTGAGTTAGTGGCGCGTTTGCGTGCGGTGCTGCGTCGTTTTGAAGACCAGGCCCCAATACCGGATAAAAAAGAAGTGCTGCGCTGGGGCGAGCTGTGCCTGAATCCCGCTACGCGTATTACTGAATGGCAGGGTAAAGCGTTTGACCTCACTGCATCAGAATTCAACCTGTTAGATCTGCTGCTGCGTGCGCCAGATCGTGTGGTGTCGAAAGATGAGCTGTCTGAGAAGGGATTGGGTCGTCCGCGCGAAGCTTACGATCGTAGCGTTGATGTGCACATCAGCAACATTCGTCAGAAGCTGGCGGCGCTCACCGCTGACAGCGTCAATATTGAGACTGTACGCAGTATTGGTTATCGCATTCGATGAAACACAGCTACCGCGGCCGTATGTTCTGGAAGATCCTGCTGGGCTTCTGGATCGTGTTTGTCATTATTAGTCAGCTGTTATGGCTCGGATTTACCCTTTCCGGTAATCGCCATGAGCCGCCGGAGATCGTAGCGATTCGTCGTATCGTCAATTTGCAGATGGCGTCTGCGGTGTCGGTTTTAGAGCGCGGTGGCCCCAGTTCGCTGGATGACATGATGGCCGACTGGGAGCCGAATGATCGTCAGTTCTTTTCGGTTATTCAGCATGATAAACCCGCGACCACGCCGGGAAATGCGCCACCTGAGACCTTCAGTGCGCCTTTCCATGGTCCTTTCCCGGATGTGATTGTGCGCTGGGTGAAGGGCCAGGACGGAAAAGAGTATGAGCTGCGTTACGATGTTAAAGGGCTGCGGGAAGACAGCACCATGGGGGGCGGTGGCCCGCGTCGTATCCTGAATATCCCCGAACCAATGTTTACCTTTGCAGGGGCACTGGGCTTGTTATTCAGCCTGCTACTGGCCTGGAACCTGACACGTCCGATGCGTCAGCTGCGCGAAGGTTTTGCGCGTGTCTCAAGTGGCGATTTGTCTGTACGCCTCTATCCGGTGATGCGTAAGCGCCACGATGAGCTTTCCACGGTGGCACAAGAGTTCGATGCCATGGTGGAACGCCTCGACACGCTGGTCAAAGCGCGTGAAGAGCTACTGCATGATATCTCTCATGAATTACGCTCCCCGCTGGCGCGTTTGCAGCTGGCAACAGGGTTGGCACGTCAAACCCCAGAATCCGTTGAGGCATCTCTTAATCGTATCGATGAAGAGGCACGCCGCCTCGACAAGATGATTGGCGAGCTGTTGACCCTGTCACGCGCTGAACATGAAAGTATGCCTGGCGAGCAATACTTTGACCTCACCGGACTGCTGCATGCTGTGGTGACGGATGTGCGCTATGAGGCGCAGATTCCAGGCGTGAAAGTTGATTTTCAGGTGGACGAGAACGCGGACTACACCGTGCACGGCAACGCCGAGCTGATTCGTCGTGGTGTGGAAAACGTGCTGCGCAATGCGCTGCGCTTTTCACACAAAGGCCAACATATCAATGTGCGATTACAGGCGGAAAATCAGTGGCTGGCGATTCGCGTGCGCGACCAAGGGCCGGGCGTGGACGACGAGAAACTCTCCAGCATCTTTGATCCCTTTGTTCGGGTGAACTCCCCGATGATGGGTAAAGGATACGGCCTGGGGCTGTCTATCGTGCGTAAGGTGATTCTGGCGCACCATGGTGAAGTGCAGGCGGTGAATCGCCCTGAAGGTGGTTTAGAGCTGACATTGCGACTTCCGCGCTGGAAGCAGGAATGAGGTTTAAGCTCTCAAGCAGCACGCACGATGTAGAGTAGGGCAGGACAACCGGGCAGAAGAGCAAAGCGTCCCTCGCCAGGGATGGCGAGGGTAGAGGCCCAGGGATGGTTTATGCCGTCTTTGCGATCTGCCCGGTTGTCCTGACCGACAGCACCAATCCCGCTTTTTCACTTTGGAAAAACGTACTGGTCAAGGCTACCCAGACTGACAAACAAAAACGGCACCCAAAGGGTGCCGTTTTTTATGATGCAAGCGCTGCTTACTTCTTAATGCGGATAACCGGGGTTTCACCCACAGTCACCTGACCGGAGAGTTTGATCAGGTCTTTGATCTCGTCCATGTTCGAAATCACAACCGGCGTCAGCGTGGATTTTGCCTTCTCTTCCAGCAGTGGCAGATCAAACTCGATCACCACATCGCCTTTTTTCACTTTCTGGCCTTCTTCAGCGATGCGTTTGAAACCTTCACCTTTCAGTTCAACCGTATCGATACCGAAGTGGACAAACAGCTCAATGCCATTGTCAGATTCGATGGAAAAAGCGTGGTTGGTTTCGAAAATCTTACCGATGGTACCGTCAACCGGTGCAACCATTTTGTTGCCTGTCGGTTTAATGGCAATACCGTCACCCACGATTTTCTCAGCAAAAACCACATCAGGAACGTCTTCGATATTCACGATTTCGCCTGACAGAGGCGCAACGATATCAATAGTCCCTGACGCGCTCTCTGATTTTTCGCCAAAAAGTTTAGAAAACAAACCCATGATCTTCTCCTAAGCAGTAATTTGGGGCCAGCATCTCGTGGATCAGCAGAGCGTTTTTTCTTTAATGAACTTGTTCACCAGGTTCATCAAATCTTCCGCTGTGGGTTGAGCCAGAGCCTGCTCCGCCAATGCCTTCGCATCTTCGAAATTGGTATTACGAATAATCTTCTTGATGCTCGGGATTGAAATGGCACTCATGCTGAATTCGTCCAGCCCCATTCCCAGTAACAGTAGTGTAGCACGTTCATCACCCGCCAGCTCACCACACATGCCGGTCCATTTCCCTTCGGCATGTGACGCGTCGATCACTTGCTTAATGAGGCCGAGTACGGATGGCGTCATTGGGTTATAGAGGTGTGAAATCAAATCATTACCACGATCGACCGCCAGAGTATACTGCGTCAGGTCATTTGTCCCAATACTAAAGAAGTCGACTTCTTTCGCCAGATGGCGAGCAATCACCGCTGAAGCCGGTGTTTCCACCATAATGCCCACTTCAATGGTCTCATCAAAGGACTTGCCTTCTTCACGCAGCTGCGTTTTCAGCATTTCCAGCTCGGCCTTCAGCGCACGCACTTCTTCCACCGAAATAATCATCGGGAACATGATGCGCAGTTTGCCGAAGGAAGAGGCACGCAGAATAGCGCGCAGCTGAGCGTGCAGGATCTCTTTACGGTCCATCGCGATACGAATCGCGCGCCAGCCTAGGAACGGGTTGTCCTCTTTTGGCAGGTTCATGTACGGCAGATCTTTATCACCGCCGATGTCCATAGTACGCACGATTACGGCCTGAGAACCCATGGCTTCAGCAACGGCTTTGTAAGCCTGGAACTGCTCTTCTTCGGTTGGCAGTGAGTCACGGTCCATAAACAGGAACTCGGTACGATACAGGCCCACGCCTTCCGCGCCGTTGCGCTCTGCACCAGCGACATCACGTACGGTACCAATGTTGGCACACACTTCAACCTGATGACCATCCAGCGTGATAGCAGGCAGGTCTTTCAGCTTAGCCAGTTCATGTTTTTCTGACAGATACTGGGTTTGAATCGCTTTCAGCTCTTCTTGTTCAGCATCAGTAGGATTCACGTAAATTTTATTGTTTACGCCATCCAGAATCAGGAAATCACCGTTTTTAATTTGCGTGGTGACATTACCGGTGCCGACAATCGCTGGGATCTCCAGAGAACGCGCCATGATGGAGGTGTGAGAGGTACGTCCACCGATATCGGTAATAAAGCCCAGCACCTTCTTCAGGTTCAGCTGTGCGGTTTCTGACGGCGTTAAATCTTTCGCCACCAGAATAGATTCTTCTGCGATAGCACCCAGATCAACAATGTGCAGACCGAGGATGTTTTGCAGCAGACGCTTACCGATGTCACGTACGTCAGCCGCACGTTCCTTCAGGTATTCGTCGTCGAGTTCTTCCAGTGCTTTGGCCTGGCCATCAATGACAGAGTACGCTGCAGCGTCAGCCGTGGCGTGATCTTTCTTAATCAGGTCGATGATTTCTTGCTCAAGCTCTTCGTCTTCGAGCAGCATGATATGACCTTCAAAGATCGCCGCTTTCTCTTCGCCGAGGGTTTCACCGGCTTTGACACGGATAGCTTCAAGCTGAACTGCCGCTTTGCCGCGACCATCAAGGAAGCGTTGAACTTCTTGCTCAACCTGGTCGTCAGTAATTTTTTTACGGCTGATGACGATCTCATCTTCCTTCAGCAGAAGTGCTTTGCCGAAAGCGATACCCGGTGATGCTAAAATGCCTGAAATCATAACCCTACCTTTTAATCACGATGGCTCATTGACCCAATGCGTTGCCACTGTCACGGACCAGTACTCTAAGGAAGCAAGAACGCGGACAGGTTGTCCGCGATCAAGATTTTTGCACTCAATGGGGCAAAGGAGTCGGTTTAATTGCTTACCTGAGCGGAATTACTCCAGCTCAGCCATCAGTTTCACCAGGTGCTCAACCGCTTGCTGCTCGTCTTCACCTTCAGCAGACAGCGTAACAACCGTACCCTGAGTCAGACCCAGAGTCTGCAGTTTGAACAGGCTTTTCGCGCTGGCAGATTTGCCATTAGAGGTCACAGTGATTTCTGACTGGAAAGCCTTAGCTTCTTTAACGAACTGAGCTGCAGGACGGGTATGAAGGCCGTTAGGTGCGGTAATGGTAACTTCTTGCTGGAACATTCTATTTCCCCAACTTTATCAGGTTTGGTGTTATGGATCTAAAGTCTAGCCTGGAGCCGCTACTTTAGCCTGTGTAGGTGCGCTGGTGTGGCATTAAGCTGACCAAAAAATGCGCTTCATAATGTGCGTCTTTCGGAGACAGATCAAAAACTGCGCGAATTCGGCACTCCGTTAAGTATGCCGTGAATCGCCGTTTAGCCAAATCAGTAAATCGATTCAGCTTGATCCACTTCAAAGCCAGATTAATTTCAGGCACCGAAATAATTGGGAGCTTAAATACCAGAGCCGCGACATTGAAATCAATCTGCCTGGTGGTAAAAGTGAGATCTACACCACAAAAAAGCACCCGATTGGGTGCTTTTTCCATCAATTTAAGACTTTGGCGGTTACTGCTGCAGCTCTTTTTCAGTGAACAGATCGGCGAACAATGCAGTGCTAAGGTAACGCTCTCCAGAAGAGGGCAGGATGACCACAATGTTCTTGTTAGCGAAGGCTTCGTCTTCCTGCAATTGCAGAGCGGCAGCCACGGCAGCACCTGAAGAGATACCGGCCAGAATGCCTTCTTCTTCCATCAACTGACGCGCAGTGCTGATCGCTTCTTCGTTGGTAATCGCCACCACACGGTCAACCAGTTTCAGGTCGAGGTTGCCCGGAATGAAACCAGCACCGATACCCTGAATCTTGTGTGGGCCGGGTTTAATCTCTTCACCTGCCAGCGCTTGCGCGATAACCGGCGAGTCTGTTGGCTCAACCGCCACCGTAATCAGCTCTTTCTTGCCTTTGGTATTTTTAATGTAGCGGCTAACGCCGGTCAGCGTGCCGCCGGTGCCCACACCCGCGATAAACACATCGACTTCGCCGTCTGTGTCTTCCCAGATTTCCGGGCCGGTGGTTTTCTCGTGGATTTCCGGGTTAGCCGGGTTGCTGAACTGCTGCAACAGCACAAATTTGTCTGGGTCGCTAGCGACGATCTCTTCCGCTTTGGCGATGGCTCCTTTCATGCCTTTCGCGCCTTCGGTCAGCACCAGATTGGCACCCAGCGCCTTAAGCAGCTTACGGCGTTCAACCGACATGGTCTCTGGCATGGTCAGGGTTAATTTGTAACCGCGTGCCGCCGCAACGTAGGCCAGCGCAATACCGGTGTTACCGCTGGTGGGTTCAACCAGCTCAACCCCCGGTTTAAGAATGCCGCGTTTTTCCGCGTCCCAAATCATATTGGCACCGATACGGCATTTGACGCTGAAGCTCGGGTTACGCGACTCGACCTTCGCCAGAATGCGGCCGTTACCGATGCGGTTCAGTCGAACCAGCGGCGTATGACCAATTGTCAGAGAGTTGTCTTCATAGATCTTACTCATAGCTCGTCCTTAACTGTATGAAATATTGGGAACCCTCAGAGCATACCTTTTCTTCCCGTACGCGGAAGGAAAGAAATCGTATATCTATATAGCCCACAACCATAAGCCTTACGCAAAAATGCATAAGGCTTTTTGAAGCTTTAATGACGTGTGTGTTGCATACGATAACGGTCAACCCACATCGCTGTGGCGCCACATACCGCCACCGGCATGATGGCCAGATTCAGAATTGGAATCATGGTAAACAGGCTCACCATCGCACCGAACTGCATATTGGCGGTCTTATGCTGACGCAATGCACTGCGCATCTGGTGGAAACTCACTTTGTGGTTGTCAAACGGATAATCGCAATACTGTATCGACAACATCCAGGCGCTGAACAAAAACCATAAGACCGGGGTGACGGTTTGTCCAAATCCAGGGACAAAATAGAGCACCAGCAAGCCGAGTGCACGCGGCAGGTAGTAGCCCAGCTTTTGTAATTCGCGCTTCATAATGCGCGGGATATCTTTGAACATCGCCATCCAGCCACTGTCTGGCAGCGGTTTGCCGGTCAGGCGTCCTTCCAGCTGCTCTGCCAACAGCCCGCAGAAGGGAGCGGCAATCCAGTTGGCCAGGGTGGAGAAGAAGTAACTAAACACCAGCACAATCGAGATAACCGACAGCGGCCAAAGTAAATAACTCAGCCACTGCAACCAGTCTGGTACGTGGGACAACACGGCAGGGATCCATTGGCCCAGACGTTGAAACAGCCAGATAAAGGCGCCGCCCAGCAGCACGATGTTAACCAGCAGCGGGATAATAACGTAACGGCGAATGCCAGGCAGGCGAACCAACTTCCAGCCTTCGGCAAAGTAATGAATACCATTAAATGATGAGGGTAAGTTCTCTGCGGGCATAGCGAGCCATTCTCCTTGTGTGTGGCGGCGCGCACATCATAACCTGGCTTTTTGTCGGCGGCAGGGGCACATTGCGCGAAAAAACAGCAAAAAAGCGTGGGGCAGCTATCTTATTTGTCAGAAAATACTGCACAGACTTGCACTTGTGTAGCTGGGCAAATACAGTTAGAGGATAAAGTTTGCCGTGGTGGCAAGGTATTGGAACAACAGAGAATACAATGATGCAGGATTTGCGTCTGATATTAATCGTTGTTGGCGCGATCGCCATAATAGCGCTGCTACTTCACGGACTGTGGACCAGCCGTAAAGAGCGCTCTTCCGTGTTTCGTGATCGCCCGCACAAACGTCTGAAACAACGCGATGAAGCCGATGAAGATCTGCTGAGCGACGAAGATGATGGCGTCGGCGAAGTTCGTGTGAGCCGTCATCGTGACGCCCATGAAGAGCCTGAATTTGACGCGCCTGTGACTAAACCTGTCAGCGCGCCGCGTGCGCCTGAACCTGTGCGTCAGCCGTTCCCACGTCATGAAGCGCCATTGATGGGCGATCCACTGCTGGATGATGAGCCAGCCGTGCGTCAACCTGCACCGCAAGCGCCTGTACCACCCGTAGCGAGACCTGCGCCTGCGCCACAACCTCAGCCAGTGCAGGCCGATCCTTTGCTGGATAATGAGCCACTGTCTGCAACCCAGCCTGCGCCTGAATTCCAGGCTGCGGAAGAACCTGAATTTGAAGAAGAAGCACCGGTGGTGCAGGAACAGCCGGCGCAGCCTGCTGCCTCTTCACAAAGAAAAAATGAAGCGGTGCTGGTACTGCACGTGGCCGCGCACACCGGTGGTGAACTGAACGGCGAAGCGCTGTTGCAGGGTATTCTGCAAGCGGGCTTCCAGTTTGGAGAAATGAACATTTTCCATCGCCATCTCAGCCCAGCAGGCAGCGGACCTGTGCTGTTTAGCCTGGCGAATATGGTCAAGCCGGGCTCATTTAACCCGGACACCATGGGCGATTTCACTACGCCGGGCATCTCCATCTTTATGATGGTGCCGTCTTACGGTGATGCCAACCAGAACTTCAAGCTGATGCTGCAGTCAGCACAGCGTATCGCTGATGATGTGGGTGGTGTGGTGCTGGATGATGAGCGCCGCATGATGACGCCACAGAAGCTGGAAACCTACAAAGCACGCATTCGTGAAGTGATTGGCTAACCGTCTTTCATCGTGAAAAATATTAACTAAACCCCCGCATGTCGGGGGTTTTTTATCGGGTAAAAGATTATGAAATCGGTTCAGGAGCAGATCACCGCACTGCGTACCTCGTTACGTCACCATGAGTACCTCTATCACGTGATGGATGCACCGGAAATTCCGGATGCAGAATATGATCGATTAATGCAGCAGCTGCGCGAACTGGAAGCGGCGAACCCCGATCTCATCACGCCCGATTCCCCCTCTCAGCGCGTAGGCGCGGCACCGTTGGCTGCTTTCGAACAGGTTCGCCACGAAGTGCCCATGCTGTCACTCGACAACACCTTTGATGAAGCCGGATTCCTTGCCTTCAATAAACGCGTCCAGGATCGCCTGAAAAGCAGCGATGATTTGACCTACTGCTGCGAACTCAAGCTGGATGGCCTGGCGGTTAGCCTGCTGTATGAGGATGGCCTGCTGGTACGCGCAGCCACGCGCGGTGATGGCACCACCGGTGAGAACATCACCGTCAATGTGCGTACTATTCATGCTATCCCGCTGCGTTTGCACGGCGACAACATTCCTGCACGCGTTGAAGTGCGTGGGGAAGTGTTTATGACGGAAGTGGGCTTTGAAAAGCTCAATGAAGAAGCCCGTCGTACGGGAGCGAAAGTGTTCGCCAACCCGCGCAATGCCGCAGCGGGCTCATTGCGCCAGCTCGATCCACGCATCACGGCGAAACGCCCGTTGACCTTCTTCTGCTACGGTTTTGGCCTGCTGGAAGGCGGTGAAATGCCTGCCAGCCATTGGCAGCGCCTGCAACAGTTTAAAGCCTGGGGATTACCGGTCAGCGACCGTATTCGTCTGGCTCATACCGCCGAAGAGGTGCTGGCATTCTATCGCCAGGTGGAGCAAGACCGCCCGTCACTCGGTTTTGATATTGATGGCGTGGTGATCAAAGTGGATTCTCAGGCCCTGCAGGAACAGCTCGGCTTTGTCGCGCGTGCGCCTCGCTGGGCCGTGGCCTTTAAATTCCCCGCGCAGGAGCAGATGACCTTCGTGCGCGATGTTGAATTCCAGGTTGGCCGTACGGGTGCCATCACCCCCGTGGCACGTCTGGAGCCGGTGCAGGTGGCTGGCGTGGTGGTGAGTAATGCCACACTGCACAACGCTGATGAAATCGCGCGTTTGGGCTTGCGCATCGGCGACAAAGTCGTGATTCGCCGCGCGGGCGATGTGATTCCGCAGGTGGTGAATGTGGTGGAATCTGAACGTCCTGAAGACACGCGTGAAATCGTCTTCCCGAGCCATTGCCCGGTCTGTGGATCAGATGTCGAACGCGTCGAAGGTGAAGCCGTGACGCGTTGTACCGGTGGCCTGATTTGCGGTGCGCAGCGTAAAGAAGCGCTTAAGCACTTTGTCTCTCGCCGTGCGATGGACGTTGACGGTATGGGCGACAAAATCATCGATCAGCTCGTGGAAAAAGAGTATGTCCAGACGCCGGCCGATCTATTCCGTCTCACCGCTGGCAAGCTCACCGGGCTGGATCGCATGGGGCCAAAGTCGGCGCAAAATATCGTGGATGCGCTGGAAAAGGCGAAGCTCACAACGTTGCCTCGATTCCTCTATGCACTCGGCATCCGTGAGGTTGGGGAAGCCACCGCCGCTAATCTGGCCAATCATTTTGGTGAGCTGGATAAAGTGATGAATGCCGATCTCGAGGCTCTGATTGCCGTGCAGGATGTGGGCAAAGTGGTTGCTGCACATGTGCGTAATTTCATGGATGAAGAGAGCAATCGCGAGGTGATCCGCGAACTGACTGAGATTGGGGTGCACTGGCCTCAGCCAGAAGTGCTGAACGCGGCAGAGATCGACAGTCCGTTTGCCGGTAAAACCGTGGTACTGACCGGCTCGCTGTCGCAGATGAATCGTGACGATGCTAAGGCACGTCTGGCGGCGCTCGGTGCGAAAGTCAGCGGCAGCGTATCGAAGAAAACCGATTTACTGATTGCCGGCGAAGCCGCAGGTTCGAAACTGGCGAAAGCACAGGAACTGGGTATTCCGGTGATTGATGAAGCGGAGATGATTCGCCTGCTTGGAGCCTGACATGGAGAAACATCAGTTGGTGGAAATCGCCAACATGGCGATGCTCTTTGGTAAGTACAAAGGCCGTATGTTGATCGATTTACCTGAAGAGTATTTGCTGTGGTTTGCGCGCAAAAACGAGTTTCCCGCAGGCAAGTTAGGTGACCTGATGCAACTGACGCTGGCGATTAAAATTGAAGGATTAGAGGGGTTGGTTAAACCCCTCAAGCGCAGTGAATAGTAAAACGGCCCGTATTTGCGGGCCGTTTGCTTAGGATTTTTGCGTTTCCACTTGCTGCTGCGCCAGCCGCTTCTCATTGCCTGCCTTGTAGCGTTGGGCAATAAAGGAACACACCATCAACTGCACCTGATGGAAGATCATCAACGGCAGTACGATAATCCCCACCGAACTGGCCGGGAACAGAATGTTGGCCATCGGTACACCATTAGCCAGACTTTTCTTCGAACCACAGAACAGCACCACGATTTCATCAGCCCGGCTGAAACCAAACAGACGCGAAGCCCCAAGGTTAATTGCCAGCGCGACAAACAGAATCACCACGCTGCCCACCAGAATCCACAGCAGCGTATCCACGCCCACGCGATGCCAGATGCCGTTCACAACCGCTTCACTGAAGGCGGAATAGACCACCAGCAGGATTGAAGTCTGGTCAGTTTTGCCAATCAGGCTGCGATGCTTCTCTATCCAGCCGCCAATCCAGCGACGAGACAAGTGACCAATCACGAACGGCACTAACAGTTGCAGCATGATTTTGCCAATCTGTTCGAGACCATTACTCGGCGCATCGCTGTGCACATTCATCACCAGATTGACCAGCAGCGGCGAAACAAATACGCCGAGCAAACTGGAAGCCGATGCTGCACAGACCGCAGCGGCGACGTTACCGCCCGCCATGGAGGTGAAGGCAATGGCTGACTGAACAGTCGCGGGCAGAATACACAGATAGATGAAGCCGGTGTAAATCTCCGCACCAACGTTAACCGGATGCCACCACACCAGCAGCAAACCCAGAATCGGGAATACCACAAAGGTGCTGCACATAATCCACAGATGCAAACGCCAGTGGCTACTGCCTGCAATGATTTTTTCGCGAGATAACTTGGCACCGTGCATAAAGAACAGCAGGGCAATGGCGGCGGTGGTCAGATACTCAAAGAAATCAACAAAACCGCCTTTGGCCGGAATAAAGCTTGCCAGCAGCACGGTGATGATGAGTTTGACCATCATTGGGTCGAGTCGTAAAAATCCCATTGTTACAATCCGGTTAATAATAAAAATGATGGTGCTGATTGTGCGCTACTCGGGTTTAGAAATAAAATTGATTTATTGCATTAATCTATGAGCGATATCGATGAATTACACCTTACGTCAGCTACGCACCTTTGTTGCGGTGGCACAGCAGGGGAGCTTTAGCCAGGCAGGACAGGCCATTGGCCTCAGCCAGTCTGCGGTGAGCCACAGTATTAAAGAGCTTGAAGCCGAAATGGGGGTGCGATTACTCGATCGCACCACGCGAGAGGTGATGTTAACGGAAGCGGGGCACCAACTGGCATCACGCATTGAGCGGCTGTTGGAAGAGTTAAACACCACGGTGTTGGATGTGCGCAGCTATGGGGAACAGCGCAGCGGCACGGTGCGGGTGGCCGCGAGTCAGACCCCTTCGGCAAACCTGATGCCGCAATGTTTAGCGGGCAGTCAGCAACGTTATCCGGATATTCGTGTGATTTTGCACGACCGCGCGCAGCAGTCGGTGCTACAGAGCGTACGTAATGCGGAAGTCGATTTTGGTATTGTTATCGGACCGCTGGCGGAAGCCGATTTTGATGCCGAAGATATTTTGCAAGAGCCGTTTTTACTGTTGTGCCACCAGGACGATGTGCTGGCGCAGGTGGAGCAAGCCGAGTGGGCGATGTTAGCGGGGCGCAATCTGGTGTTACAGGATTATGCTTCCGGCAGTCGCTTACTGGTGGATGCGGCTTTGCAGCAGTTATCCATAAAGGTGCAGGTGGTGCAGGAGATTGGTCACCCCGCCACGTTGTTTCCGATGGTGGAGGCGGGAATAGGCATCAGTATTTTGCCAGCGTTAGCGCTGCCACTGCCTTCAGGGCGCAAACTTGCAGTACGTCGACTCTATCCAGAGATCAATCGTCATCTGATGTTGATTAAACGAAAGAATCGGTCTTTGACCCCGGCCGCCGAAGCCATCTGGCAGGAGGTGCGCCAACAGGCAAGCCTGCTGGCGCAACAACGCGCACTCAAACCGGCGTTTTAGACGTAAACGTTGATTTGGTTGGTATCGGTCGGACGATTAATGCCATCAGCTTTCGGTGCGCTGGTGGCACTGGCCGCAGTCGGCTGCTGCGCTTCTTGCTTCTGCTGCGCTTTTTCTGCCTGCTGCTGCTCAATTTGCGCTATCTGCGCTTCTACCATCGCAATCTGTGATTCCAGCATCTGCTGTTCTTCAGATTTCTGTTCATCCGTGAGGGTATCGTCATCTGCCAGATCTTTAACCTGTTGAGTCAGGCTTTGGATCTGTTTATTCAGGCTGGCGATTTGTGAGGTGGAACCTCCACCACTGCTTGCGCTACTGATGCTGCTTACACTTGAGATAGTCGACATGGTTTACTCCTTGCAATAGACCATTATCGTTATCGGCACAGGTGGGAACAGCCTTGAGCACGCAAAGCGTTAAGCCAGTGAAAAGGTTTTGTGAGGACGGGGTGTTTTACGCATAGCAAAAAGGCGCCTTTAGGGCGCCTTTCTACATTGGTGGGTCGTGCAGGATTCGAACCTGCGACCAATTGATTAAAAGTCAACTGCTCTACCAACTGAGCTAACGACCCGAAGTGGTGGGCGATGACGGGCTCGAACCGCCGACCCCCTCCGTGTAAAGGAGATGCTCTACCAACTGAGCTAATCGCCCACTTCGGAACTGCTTAACAAGAGTGTCATCTGACTAAGATATGGTGGGCGATGACGGGCTCGAACCGCCGACCCCCTCCGTGTAAAGGAGATGCTCTACCAACTGAGCTAATCGCCCATATCTTACTCTTTCCAAACTCTTGCACACTGCGGACCACTTTAAGAGTGGTGGGTGATGACGGGCTCGAACCGCCGACCCCCTCCGTGTAAAGGAGATGCTCTACCAACTGAGCTAATCACCCCCGCTGTGTGGAGTCGCATTATAGGGATCCTTCGAAGTGAGTCAACGCTTTTTAAAACATAAATGTTTGTTCGCTCTAAATTTAGGCGTAATGTCGCGCTTTTAGTCAATGTGCTGGTTTTATTAGCAGAAAAACGCAGTTGAATAAGCGATGCCACCGCGAGAGTCATTGAGGAAAGCGTCTCACCTGCTAGAATATGCCCACTGTTTTTTCGCGTTAACCCGTTTTTTTGTCATCCAGATAAAGAAACCTGCGCATCTAAGGCAATGCTGAATGAAAATCAAAACTCGCTTCGCACCCAGCCCCACTGGCTACCTGCATGTGGGCGGTGCCCGTACTGCTCTCTATTCCTGGCTGTATGCTCGCCATAACAAGGGCGAATTCGTTCTGCGTATCGAAGATACCGATTTAGAACGTTCTACGCCGGAAGCCATTGAAGCCATCATGGATGGTATGCACTGGCTTAACCTGCAATGGGATGAGGGCCCGTACTATCAGACGAAGCGCTTTGATCGTTACAACGCGGTCATTGATGAAATGGTAGAGGCTGGCTCTGCTTATAAATGCTATTGCTCAAAAGAGCGTTTAGAAGCTCTGCGTGAAGAACAGATGGCGAAAGGTGAGAAGCCACGCTATGACGGTCGTTGCCGTGACAGCCACGAGCATCACGCTGCGGATGAGCCATGTGTGGTGCGTTTCCGTAACCCGCAAGAAGGTTCGGTGATTTTCGATGACCAAATCCGTGGTCCGATCGAATTCAGTAACCAAGAGCTGGATGATTTGATCATTCGTCGTACTGATGGTTCGCCAACCTATAACTTCTGCGTCGTGGTGGATGACTGGGATATGGGCATCACCCATGTTATTCGTGGTGAGGACCATATTAATAACACGCCGCGCCAGATTAATATCCTGAAAGCGATTGGCGCTGAAGTGCCTACCTATGCGCACGTGTCTATGATTCTGGGTGATGACAGCAAGAAGCTGTCGAAGCGTCATGGCGCGGTAGGGGTGATGCAGTATCGTGATGACGGCTATCTGCCGGAAGCGCTGCTCAACTATCTGGTTCGCCTGGGTTGGTCGCATGGCGATCAGGAAATTTTCAGCGTGGCAGAAATGGCCGAGCTGTTTACCCTGGATGCAGTCAGCAAATCAGCCAGTGCTTTCAACACTGAAAAACTGCAGTGGCTGAACCATCACTATATAAATACGCTGCCGCCAGAATACGTGGCGACGCAGCTGCAGTGGCACATTGAACAGCAAAATATTGATACCCGCACCGGCCCGGAACTGGCGAAGCTGGTGACGCTGTTGGGTGAGCGCTGCAAAACGCTGGTCGAGATCGCGGCTTCTTGCCGTTACTTCTATGAAGAGTTCGACGCCTTTGATGCGGATGCGGCCAAGAAACACTTGCGTCCTGTTGCGCGTCAGCCGCTGGAAGTGGTACGTGATAAGCTGGCTGCGCTTAGTGACAGCGAGTGGAATGCGGAAAACGTGCATAACGCGATTCAGGGCGCAGCCGATGCACTGGAGCTGGGAATGGGCAAAGTGGGTATGCCACTGCGTGTGGCGGTGACGGGCGCAGGCCAGTCTCCGGCACTGGATGTCACCGTTGAAGCCATTGGTCGCAGCCGTAGCGTGGCGCGTATTGAAAAAGCGCTGGCATTTATTGCTGAGCGTGAAGCCCAGGCTTAATTGAGTGAGCGGCTGCCATCAAAGGCTGCCGCTACAATTATTGCGGGCATTAAAAAAGCCGGGAGCATAATGCCCCCGGCTTTTTTATTCTTCTTTAATGCCTAGCCGTTCCAGCACACCACTTATCCCTTCGCGCAGCAGCAGGGCGGCCAGTTGGTCTTGTTCGCCTGTTGTCATTTGCTGGACAGAATTTATTAATAACGCAGGCAACGTATTTTGTTGAGCACCGTAATTGGCCACCGGTTCGTTCACATGACGCGTGGACTGGATAAAACTTTTCACACGCTCGTCAATGTGGATTAATCGCGCTTTACCGCCCTGAACACCCGGTTTAGGCGTGGTTGTCCAGTTCTCTCGCTTGATCCATTTATTCACGGTCTGCCGACTGTAGCCCGTTTCCAGCGCGAGCTCTTCGGGGGTGAGCCATTCCTTTTTCACGATGCTGTCCCTGTTAAATACATTAGCTGTACATATTACAACAAAACGTAACGGGGAGAAGTCATCCGACAGGAAAATGCCTTTTGTCAGATGACAAAAGGCATAATTCGATTACTGTGCTTCGCTAACGGAAGGCTGTTCTGGACGGAAAGCGAGGAAATAGGTGAGGCCAACAAAAATTGCACCGCCGACGCCGTTGCCGAGGAAAACGGCAATCACGTTTGGCGCAAATTCTGCCCAACTCATTTGGCCCGCAAAAATAGCAGCAGGCACAATAAACATGTTGGCGATGACGTGCTGGAAGCCAATGGCGACGAATGCCATCACCGGGAACCACATGCCAAAGATTTTACCGACCATATCTTTACTGGCAAAAGCTAACCAAACAGCCAGACACACCAGCCAGTTGCAGCCAATACCTGAAATGAACGCATGCAAGAAGTCGGCATTCACTTTCGCGTGGGCAATCGCCACGGTTTTCTTCAGGTAATCGCCTTCGGTCATACCCAGCATGTGGCCAAAGAACCACGCCACGGCCACGCTGCCTAAGAAGTTGGCGATAGTGACCCAGAACCAGTTACGCAGCACGCTAAAACCGCTGATGCGGCGAGCGAACCAGGCAATCGGCATCGTCATCATGTTGCCGGTCAGCAGTTCGCCACCGGCTAACACGGTGAGGATCAGACCCACCGGGAACACGGCTGCGCCGAGGAAGCCACCAAACGAACCCCATTCAGCAGGGAGTTGGTTGATAACGTGCAGATCGAGCAGGAAACCAGTGGCAATAAATGCACCGGCCATAAAGCCAAGAATTAACAAGGTAGAAACCGGCAAACGGCTTTTAGCCACGCCAGCTTGAATCGCCAGTTGGGCGATCTCTTTTGGTGTATGCAGCGACATAGTTCACTTTTCTTTTCGTTAACAAGGGGGAAGTTGCTGGCCGGCCAAAGAGAGACTTACCCTGGAAGGTTGACCGGTTAATTAGCGCGCTAAGTTTACACGCGCCCGTAACGAACACAAGATTATTCCTAACATCTTTAACCGCGATTTAACCTTGTGGGGTGAGAAGGTCATGCGAAAATCAGCAAAGGAAAGTGCGATTGCGTTGAAAAAAAAGCCATTATGACGCGGGGTTGCCGCCTTTTTCAGCGATTGAACACAGAACAAGAATTTGACGTTGACACTCAGGAGGCGGTTTCATATTATGCCGTCCGTCGAGTTAAATCGGCAGTTTTCGGTGCTGGGGGTATAGCTCAGCTGGGAGAGCGCTTGCATGGCATGCAAGAGGTCAGCGGTTCGATCCCGCTTATCTCCACCAAATCGTTATTAACGATGGGCACTGAATAAGATTTCCAGATGTGGGGGTATAGCTCAGCTGGGAGAGCGCTTGCATGGCATGCAAGAGGTCAGCGGTTCGATCCCGCTTATCTCCACCAAATCTCTGTTCGTTCTGAACGCGTAATAAAATCCCAAACGAAAAAATCAAACACGAATGATCGTGCTTTTGGCGTTTTTGCTATGCATTGGATGTCTGTTGTAAGTGCGCATTAATGGCGTAATGCTCTTCAGTCAAACGGCTGATGATAACGCCGTCTGGAGCCGCACCGGGGCTGGCGGTCCTCGCGCCGCTTATTGATAAGTGGCCTTTCTTTTCAGTGCGGGCTCTGCCGCCACTGCTGCCCCCTCTGGGCCGTCCTCGCGCCGCTGACGCGGTACCTTCGACTTTCACGTCGTGCCGGACGGACCGTTCGCGGATGACCATCCATGGTCGGCCGCGAACTGCCCCACGCCTCCCCGGTGTGGCTCCAGCCTGCGTTATCGTCAGCAGCTTAACTGACAAGTAATCAGTCATTAATGGCGACCGAAAGCGCTTGAATGAGTGTCAAAAGCCCTTCTGGTCGCCCAGCAACATATTAAGCCAACGGCAATACCCTGAAACCGTGCGTACCATCGCGGTCCAGTTGCGCGACCAGACCATACTCCCAATCCAGATACGCCTGCATCACCTTCGGTTCGATATCCGTGCCTTCATACGGGCGACGATAGCGATCAATAGCCGGTGACAGTAACTGTTGCTCGCCTTGTTCGGTCGGAAGGTTTGCTGCACGCCAGGCCGCGTTACCCCCTTCCAGCACAAACACCGGCTTGCCGGTCAACTCAGCGACCTGCTCGACAGCATAACCGGCTAACAGGCTGCTGCCGCAGGTCAGAACATAGCGTCGTGCATCGGGTAATGCACCTTTGCCTTGCTGTTGCAGCGTTGAACGCAGTAGCCAGCCCGCGCCGGGAATATGGCTGTTGAGATGATTGGCGCGCGTGGTGAAATCCAGTACTTGCGTTTGCCCCTCGCCCAGCCAGTCCGCGAGCTGCTGAGGCGAAACAAATTCTGGCTGTTCGACGGCTGGCACCTGGGGTTTCCAGTTGCCGGTTGCACTGAAATCCTCTGGCTGCAACTCTTCTAACACTGAAACCTGCCAGCCAAGCTGCGCCAGCCAGGAGGCTGTCATATTGGCGCGTACGCCGTCGTCATCAATCAATACAATGCGCGCGCCGCGTACGCTGGCATAGTGGTCGGTCTCCTGCACCAGCTGTCCCCCTGGCACGTGGCGGCTGCCAGGCAGATGGCCCGTGGCGTACTCCTCGGCATCGCGCACATCAAATACGTAAGTAGTACGTGGCTCCTGCTGCCAGCGCTTCAAGGTTGCCAGCGGAATACGTTCAACGCCGGCACGATCGGCAAGATTACGTGCATTATTCGCGGCCTGGCGCTGTGCGGTTTCGCTGGTCTCACCGTAGCGACGCGACTGGGCTTTATCCAGCGCATGTCCCGCCAGCGTCCAACCGATGGTCCCGTTACGCAGTGCGAATACCGGATTGCGAATCCCGGCATTCACCAACGACTGGGTACCAATGATGCTGCGCGTACGTCCCGCACAGTTCACAATCACAGTGGTTTCCGGCGAAGGGGCGAGATCGCGCACGCGCAACACCAGCTCACCGCCCGGTACGCTGGTGGCACCGGGAATGCTCATGGTCTGATATTCATCAAAGCGGCGGGCATCCAGCACCACCACATCGGCATCGCTGTTGATCAGGGCGTGCACCTCATCCGCTGACAGGGAAGGGGTGTGATTGTGATGTTCCACCAGTTCACCGAACGCTTTGCTCGGCGAATTGACATCAATAAACAGCTCGCCGCCTGCAGCTTGCCAGCCAGCTAAATCCTCTTTCAGCAGCGCCACATTGCTGTAGCCCAGTGCGGCTATACGTTCGGCTGCTGCCTGCGCCAGACCTTCGCCGTTATCATATAAAGTGATGGATGTGCTGTGCTGCGGGATGCGATCTAACAGTTCGAGTTCCAGTTTGGAGAGCGGAATATTCACCGCAAACAGCGGATGTGCGGTGGCGTACAGCGCTTCGTCACGCACATCCACAATCGCCACTTCCTGCTGCTGACGCAGCGCTTCAAGAATCTCCGCTGCCGGGCGGAGAGGGAAAGTCGTTTTACTCATGTGAGAGATCCCAAATGTTTGGTAAATAGCGGTTGCTGTAACCGGAGATAAACTGTTTTTCACTGCCGTCTTCGCGGTACACCGCGCGTTTTACCGCCCCAATATTGGCACCGTAGACGTGGATGCTGATCGAGACGCGGTCGTCATAGGCGTTGCTCACGCGGTGAATATCACCCACGGTGGGGGAGACGGCTTCAACATGACCTGGATTGAGACGCACGGGAGCACCTTCAGGTTGTAATCCATGTGGCCCTGGCTGCCAGGATTGTGAAATCTCCGCGCCGCGCAGCATGCCAATCAAGCCCCACACGCGATGGTCGTGAATCGGTGTTTGCTGGCCCGGTCCCCACACGAAACTCACGACCGAAAAGCGCTGCTGAGCATCGGCATACAGCAGATATTGCTGATAGTGGTCTGGATGCGGCTGGGTATAGGGTTCATCTAACCAGTCATCATGGCGAATAAGCTCGCCCAGCCAGGCACTGCCCTGTTGCAAAACCGTGGCTTCATCGGGTTGGCTGTCGAGTAAGTTCGCCAGATCACTGACAAAGCGGCGTAAACGATGGTGTTGATACTCACTCATGATTTGTCTCCCGGCGCATGTTGAGCAACCTGGTTGGCCTGCGCAGACAGGCTGAAATCAAAGGCTTTGCTGACATCAATCGCTTTGGGCAATACCTGATAGCGATGGAAGAAGTCTGCCGACTGTTGCAGCGTAGGGATCAGGCTGGCGTCAAACACCAGCGGGCGGATTCGCGCATCGGCAATCCAGCTGCTGGTAATGTTTGTGGGCATATTGAGTGTTTTGCCCAGCACCGCTGCGAACTCTTGCGGGTGCTGCTGCGCCCAAATCTGTGCTTTTGCCAGACGTGCCAGCAAATCGGCGATGGCTTTACGCTTACCGGCATCATTCAAGGCTTCATCGCGCGCTAAGGCATACGAGTAACCGGACATAATTCCCTTGCCGCCGCCGTCAGGGACACGCACGGTGCCATCCACCGCCGTTGAGGTGGCGATGTACGGTTCCCACGGCGCCCAGGCCGATACCGCACCAGACGTCAATGCCGCACGACCATCCACCGGGCCAAGGAAACGCAGCGTGACATCGTCAGGCTTCAATCCGGCTCGTTCCAGCAAGCCCAGCAGCAGATAATGGCCCCAGCCGCCACGATTCACCGCGATTTGCTTGCCTTTTAAATCCTGCAAACTGTGGATCCCGGCATTCGGACGCGTCAGCAGGGCGATGCTGTCAGGATTATTCTGCCAGGCGCCCACGGCTTTAACCGGCGCGCCAGCGGCATAGACAAACAGGAACGGCAGGTCGCCGGTAAAGCCGACGTCAAGCGCACCAGCATTCAGTGCTTCCTGCACGGGTGCGCCGGAATCGAAAGCAGTGAGTTTGAGATCGTAAGGCAGGTTATTAAGCTCGCCAGAGGCTTTCAGCGCGGCAAAACGATCGCCTTTCACATCGCCTAAGCGCAGGGTGACTTTATCCGCCGCCAACAACGGATTAAGCGCAGATAGCGCCAGTGCAACACCGGCAAACAGGGCAGCCAACCGCATCAGGCGCTCCTTTTAACCGCAGCAGTATGCACGGCCACTTTTTCACGCGTCAGGGGAATCAGTTCCTGACCATACTCCACCGCATCATTGAGTGGATCGAAGCCGCGAATTAACACGCTGTGAATACCAAGGCGATAGTAGTCCAGCAGCGCATCAGAGACCTGATCGGCGGTGCCGACCAGCGCGGTAGAGTTGTAGCCGCCCTGAACCAGTTTGGCCACGCCGGTCCACAGCACCTTATCCAGTCGATCCCCTTCGTTCGCGGCGGCCAGCAGGCGTTGCGCACCCACGCTTTGCGGTTTGGGTTTACCAAAGGCAAAGCCGGTTTCGCGCAGCTGTTTTTCGGCCGTTTCGCGGATATGCTCGGCACGCTCCCAGGCTTCCTTCTCGGTTTTGCCGATAATCGGGCGGAAGGAAATATTGAAGTCGATTTCACGTCCCTGCTGAGCCGCAGCGGCACGCACGCTGCGCACCGTCTCTTCAGCCCCTTTTAATGGCTCGCCCCACAGTGCAAATACGTCGGCGTGGCGCGCCGCAACATCAATCGCTTCCTGCGATGAACCACCAAAATAGACCGGCAGTTTTTTCTGCAGCGGTTTAATCGCCGAAAATGCCTGTTCAGCCTGATAGAACTGACCTTGATGATCGTAGGGCCGTGAAGATTCCAGACTCTGTTTCAACACGGTCAGAAACTCATCGCTGCGTGCATAGCGTTCGGCTTTATTCAGGAAATCCCCATCGCGGCGCTGCTCTACATCGCTGCCACCGCTGATGATGTGCACCGCCAGGCGGCCATCGGTGAGATGATCCAGCGAGGCCAGCTTACGCGCGGCCAACGTTGGTGCGACAAAACCAGGGCGATGTGCCAGCAGGAATTTCAATGTCGAGGTGTGGGCCGCAGCGTGGGCCGTGACCAAAAAACCGTCGGGTTGATCGGACCAATAGCCGACCAGGATACGATCAAAACCGGCTTCTTCATGGGCGCGGGCAAAGCGAGCGATGTAGTCTTTATCGAACAGCGGGCCGCTGGCCGGGATGATTTCTGAAGCGAGGCGGTGGCCAATCATGCCAAGAAATTGAATGCTCATACGATTCTCCTGATGTGAGGTCATGGAGAAAAGCTACGGGGGCAGGTGGCTGGGAAGGAAATTCAATATTGTGCAAAGGATTTGCAATTAGCGGGGAAGCAGCGGTTGGCGCGGTGATTGCGGGTTGAAAATGGGGTTATAACAGATAGGAATAATTAAGAAGAGAAGGGCGAGCCGAAGCTCGCCCAAACTATCAGAAGGCCAGAACCAGCCCGGCGATAGCGGCAGAGAGCACGCTCACCAGGGTTGAACCGTACAGCAGTTTCAGGCCAAAGCGAGAAACCACATTACCCTGCTCTTCATGCAGACCTTTGATTGCACCCGCCACAATCCCGATAGACGAGAAGTTAGCGAAGGAGACCAGGAACACAGACAGGATGCCTTCGGCATGCGGTGACAGCTGACCGGCAATTTTCTGCAGATCCATCATCGCCACGAATTCGTTTGAAACCAGTTTGGTCGCCATGATACTGCCGACTTGCAGCGCTTCGCTGGACGGCACGCCCATCACCCACGCAAACGGGTAGAACACGTAGCCCAGCACACCCTGGAAGCTGATGCCGAAGATCAGGTCAAACAGGGCGTTCAGACCAGAAATCAGCGCGATAAAACCAATCAGCATCGCGGCAACGATAATCGCCACTTTGAAACCAGCAAGGATGTATTCACCCAGCATTTCAAAGAAGCTCTGACCTTTATGCAGGTCCTGCAACTGCAGGTCTTCTTCGCTGTCGATGCGGTAGGGGTTAATCAGCGACAGGACAATAAAGGTGCTGAACATGTTCAGCACCAGCGCAGCAACCACATATTTTGGCTGCAGCATGGTCATGTAAGCACCGACGATTGACATCGATACAGTCGACATAGCGGTCGCTGCCATGGTGTACATGCGGCGCTGTGACATCTTGCCGAGGATATCCTTATAGGCGATGAAGTTTTCTGACTGTCCCAAAATCAGAGAGCTTACGGCGTTAAAGGATTCCAGTTTGCCCATGCCATTGATTTTAGACAGCACGGTACCGATGCCGCGGATCACCCATGGCAAGATACGGAAATGCTGCAAAATACCGATCAGCGCGGAAATAAACACAATCGGGCACAGAACATTGAGGAAGAAGAAGGCGAGGCCTTTCTCATTCATGTTACCGAACACGAAGTTGGTCCCTTCTGCGGCGTACTTCAGCAGATGGTCAAACAGACCGGCAAACCCTTTCACGAAGCCGAGGCCCGCTTCAGAGTTAAGGAAGAACCACGCCAGCAAAACTTCGATCACCAGAAGCTGTACGATGTAGCGAATACGGATACTCTTACGATCGTGACTGACCAGCAAGGCCAGTACGGCTACCACCACTAATGCCAAAAGAAAGTGCAAAATATGGGACATGTCGGCTCCAAATTTGAGGAGGGTTGTATTTTGTTGCGTATTCTATGTAACGCGTTACTTAAAAACGAGATCTAAACCACATTATAAGTATTCGGTATCGACATATTTCTAAGAATAGTCTCACCGCTCACACCCTCTTCACAAATCCGTTACAAGAAATATCCACAAAAACATTGTCTATAAAATAACCCGAGAGTAGAGTGATTCCTGTTGCAAACATTTTGGCAAGAACTGGCTTTACCGCAAGGTATAGCAATGGCTATACTTCATAGCACCATCTATTACTACGATAACGATAACCATATTTCACTTGCCTTGCTGGCCCCGTAATCTGTGCGGGTCATCAAGCGTTAGGACAGGGTCAACACTATGTCAGAAAGCCGCACCGCTGAGCGCGCCGCTCGCGGAGCCAGAAAAATCAAGCTCGCGCTGCTGGGCCCAGCCTTCATCGCGGCGATCGGTTATATCGATCCCGGTAACTTCGCCACCAACATTCAGGCCGGTGCGGCCTACGGCTATAAGCTGCTGTGGGTGGTGGTCTGGGCTAACGTGATGGCGATGCTGATTCAGCTGATGTCCGCCAAGCTGGGCATCGCTACCGGCAAAAACCTGGCTGAGCATATTCGCGATCGTTTCCCGCGCCCGGCGGTGTGGTTCTATTGGGTGCAGGCAGAGATCATCGCGATGGCCACAGACCTCGCTGAATTTATTGGTGCGGCGCTGGGCTTCAAGCTGCTGCTGGGGATTTCGCTGCTGCAAGGTGCAGTGTTGACCGGCGTTGCCACCTATTTAATTTTGATGCTGCAAAACCGTGGTCAGAAGCCGCTGGAATTAGTGATTGGCGGCCTGCTGCTGTTTGTCGCCGCGGCTTACATCGTTGAGCTGTTTTTCTCGCAGCCGAAAGTGAGTGAGTTAGTGACCGGCATGGCGTTGCCCTCGCTGCCGACATCCGATGCGGTGTTCCTGGCGGCAGGTGTGTTAGGTGCCACCATCATGCCACATGTCATTTATCTCCATTCCGCACTGACACAGCACGGCAACATCGGCAGCAAAGCCGATCGCTACTCTTCGACCAAACTCGATGTAGCGATTGCCATGACTATCGCGGGCTTTGTCAATCTGGCGATGATGGCCACTGCCGCTGCGGCTTTCCACTTTAGCGGCCACACCAGCATTGTCGATCTCGACCAGGCGTACCTGACGCTGCAACCGCTGCTGGGCAAAGCGGCTGCCATTGTGTTTGGCTTGAGTCTGGTCGCCGCCGGTTTGTCATCGACCGTTGTTGGCACACTGGCGGGGCAGGTGGTGATGCAGGGCTTTATCCGCTTCCACATTCCGCTGTGGCTGCGCCGTACCATCACCATGTTGCCTTCCTTTATTGTGATTTGGGCGGGATGGGATCCCACCCGCATTCTGGTAATGAGCCAGGTGCTGCTGAGTTTTGGTATTGCGCTGGCGCTGATTCCGCTGCTTGCCTTTACTGGCAACCGTGAGTTGATGGGCGATGAGATGGTGAATTCACGCCTGATGCAGAACGCGGGGCGCCTGATTGTGGTGCTGGTGGTGGCGTTGAACCTTTACTTACTGGTGGGCGAAGCGCTCGGCTGGTAACGCAATCGCTCAATGAAAAATCCCGGCTCTGAGGCCGGGATTTTTTAACGCCAGTGAGGCGGGGGTGGCGGTGGCGGCCGATGATCGTGTCGCCAGTGTGCGCGGCGTTCACGCTCGTGCCAGCGATGTTCACGCTCCCACTCTTTATGGCGTCGCCATTCATCATGTCGCCACCAGCGGCGTTCATTGTATGAGTAGCGGTCATTCCACCAACGCGGTTCACGCCAGCGTCCACCATCCCAGTAATAACCGCGACGGTCACGGTCGCCGAGATGTAACGTCACGCCGGGTGTGCGAATGGTCAGGCTATCGGCATGTGCTGTGCTTATTGCCAACGGGGATAAAGATGCCAGCAACGCGGCAAACAAAATAGCTCGTTTCATTACTTCTCCTTTTCAGTAGCTTATCACTGCCACCGTTGCGCTAGTCTGCCACATCGGACCAACCATGCCTTGAGAATGAGTCTGAAAAGGTTGAGGGAAATCTGAATTGAGAATTATCTGCTGCGGAAAACACCCGGCCTGAACCGGGTGGGGAAGCGCTTACACTAAAATGGCGTGGATGGCATTAATCTCGTCTTGCGTGAGCACCGGCTGGCTCAACATCTCAACAGCATCATCGATTTGCGCGGTTTTGCTGGCACCGATCAGCACGGAAGTCACACGTTCATCACGCAGCACCCAGCTTAGCGCCATTTGCGCCAGCTTCTGCCCACGCTGCTGCGCGATAGCCTGCAGCTTGCGCACCTTCTCCATTTTCTCTTGGGTCAGTTGGCTCTCATTGAGGAATTTACTGCCGCTGGCGGCGCGTGAATCCTCTGGAATGCCTTGCAGATAGCGGTCAGTCAACACACCGCCCGCTAGCGGAGAGAAGGCGATGCAGCCGACACCATTGTCTCCCAGCACATCCAGCAAGCCTTGCTCTTCAGGGGCGCGTTCGAACATGGAGTATTTTGGCTGGTGGATCAGACATGGCGTACCAAGGTCACGCAAAATGGCGATCGCTTCAGCGGCCTTATCGGCAGGATAGTTGGAAATGGCGGCATACAGCGCTTTGCCCTGACGCACCACGTGATCCAGCGCGCGCATGGTCTCTTCCAGCGGTGTCTCTGGATCAGGACGGTGATGATAGAAGATATCGACGTACTCCAGCCCCAAACGCTTCAGGCTTTGATCGAGACTGGAAACCAGATACTTGCGTGATCCCCAATCGCCATACGGGCCATCCCACATGGTGTAACCCGCTTTGGTCGAGATCACCAGTTCATCACGCAGTCCGGCAAAATCTTCGCGCAGAATACGGCCAAAATTTGACTCGGCGGAACCCGGAGGCGGACCATAGTTATTGGCGAGATCAAAGTGAGTGATGCCACGATCAAAGGCGTGGCGCAGGAGTTCACGACTGTTATCGACGCGCGTGCTGTCGCCAAAGTTATGCCATAAACCCAGCGAAATCGCGGGCAGCTTCAGGCCTGTGCGGCCACTACGACGATATTGCATCTGTTGATAACGGTCGGGATGGGGAAAAATAGACATGCAGCGTTCCTGTCTCAAAGGGGAGAAAGTGACATCAGCATAGCAGTGTATGCGTTTACACTAAGCCGAAACGGGCCGAAGATCGCAACTTACAGAATTTTCTGTCGTCGTAACGATTGCTTGCCACAAATCACAGCGCGCTGATGATGAAAATCTCGCCAATTCAGCCACATTGCTGATACTTCGATTATTCCCTTAAGAAGGAGCTGTCGATGAAAACTCTCACTGTTGGCGACTATTTACTGCACCGTTTACAGCAGGCGGGTATCCGTCACTTGTTTGGCGTGCCCGGCGATTACAACCTGCAATTTCTCGACAGCGTAATCGATCACCCGGAGATCGCCTGGGTCGGCTGCGCCAATGAGTTAAACGCAGCCTACGCAGCGGACGGTTATGGACGCTGCAACGGTGCCGCCGCCTTGCTCACCACCTTTGGCGTGGGCGAACTCAGCGCAATAAATGGCATTGCGGGCAGCTATGCGGAGTATGTGCCTGTCATTCATATTGTGGGCGCTCCCGCCAGCCAAGCCCAGCAGCAGGGGCATTGTGTGCACCACTCTTTAGGCGATGGCGACTTCCATCACTTCCTGCGTATGGCACAGGAGGTCAGCGTCGCCAGCGCGGTGCTGACAGCGGAGAATGCCGTCGCGGAAATTGATCGTGTCATCACCGAGTCACTGCATCAGCATCGGCCGGGCTATTTATTGCTGGCGGTCGACGTGGCAGCCGCGCAGGTTGAACTCGCCGATTTACCGTCCTCAGTAACACCTGACGATTCCGCCGCTGCGGCTTTTGCGGCTGCCGCTGAACGTCTTCTGGCGCCCGCGCAGCGTGTCGCCTTGCTGGCGGACTTTCTCGCGGCACGCTGGCAACTGCAAAAACCACTGGCAACCTTGCGCCAGCTCCGTGCGATTCCCGCCGCTACCTTGTTAATGGGCAAAGGTGTACTGGATGAGCAGCAATCGGGATATGTCGGCACTTACGCCGCGGAGGGCAGCAGTGAAGCGGTACGCCGTGCTATTGAAGATACCGATGTGACGCTGTGTGTCGGCGTGCGCTTTACCGACACCTTAACTGCTGGCTTCACTCAGCATCTGCCTGCAGAACGCGTGATTGATCTGCAACCTTTCCACGCTACGGTGGGCGGAGAACGCTTCGCACCGTTGAGCATGGCGCAGGCATTGGCGGCATTGCTGCCGATTTATCAGCGTCACTGCGCACACTGGGCGCTGGCCGACCACGTTTCCTGCGAAGAAAATGAGCAACCTGATGATGCGGTAATCAGTCAGCGTGCATTCTGGCAGGCGATGCAGCGCTTCCTGCAGCCGGGTGATATTATCCTGGCCGACCAAGGCACGGCGGCGTTTGGCGCGGCAGCGCTGCGTTTACCACAGGGCGCGCAACTGCTGGTGCAGCCGTTATGGGGATCGATTGGCTATACTCTACCAGCGACCTTCGGGGCGCAAACCGCGCAGCCGGAGCGCCGCGTCATCCTGATCATCGGTGATGGCTCAGCGCAACTGACTATTCAGGAGTTGGGTTCGATGCAGCGTGACGGGCAACAGCCGATCATCTTCCTGTTAAATAATGACGGCTACACGGTTGAACGGGCGATTCACGGTGCTGAGCAGCGCTACAACGATATCGCGCCGTGGAACTGGACCGCGCTGCCGCACGCCATGAGTGTGCAGTGTCAGGCACAAAGCTGGCGGGTGAGTGAGACGGTGCAACTGACGGCGGTGATGGAGCAATTAATGCTGAATCGCCGGCTGACGCTGGTGGAAGTGGTGATGGAGAAACAAGACCTGCCACCTCTGCTGCGTAAGGTCACTGCCGCGCTGCATCAGCGCAACAGCGGGCAGGTTTAGGAAAATTGCCTCTATACACATGAGGCTGTGAACGTCAGGCTGTGCCACACATCTGAAGTATTGACGCCCATCATGCTGGTGGGCGTGATTGTTTTATTGGCAGGCTCTTATATAGTGTCCTGCAATTGTTTATGACCCAAGCGGAGCAGCAGAAGAATGACAAAATACGCCCTGGTCGGCGATGTGGGCGGCACTAACGCTCGTCTCGCCTTGTGTGAGGTGGAGACCGGCGCCATCTCCCAGGCCAAAACATTCTCAACATCAGACTACGACAATCTCGAAGCGGTGATTCGTGCTTATCTCGATGAGCAGAAGCAGGAGATCAAACACGCCTGTATCGCGATTGCCTGCCCAATCACCGGCGACTGGGTGGAGATGACCAACCACGATTGGGCATTTTCAACGCGTGAGATGAAAGAACATCTGGCCTTCGAGAGCCTGGAAATCATCAATGATTTCACCGCAGTCTCGATGGCTATTCCGATGCTTTCTGAAAATGAAGTGCTGCAGTTTGGCGGTAAAGCCCCGGTTGAAGGTAAACCAATTGCCATTTACGGTGCCGGTACCGGTTTGGGAGTTAGTCACCTGGTGCATGTGGATAAGCGCTGGGTCAGCCTGCCGGGTGAGGGCGGTCATGTTGACTTCGCGCCAAACAGCGAAGAAGAGGGTGAAATCCTTGAGGTGTTACGCGCCGAGTTGGGCCATGTGTCAGCGGAGCGTGTGCTGTCCGGGTCAGGGCTGGTGAATCTGTATCGCGCTATCGTTAAATCTGACCAGCGCGAGCCGGAAAATCTTAAACCTAAAGATGTAACGGAACGCGCACTACAAGACAGCTGCACCGATTGCCGTCGTGCACTGTCGCTGTTTTGCGTGATCATGGGGCGATTTGGTGGCAACCTGGCGCTGAATCTCGGCACCTTTGGCGGGGTGTATATTGCCGGTGGCATCGTGCCACGCTTCCTCGACTTCTTCAAAGCCTCGGGTTTCCGCGCTGCGTTTGAAGATAAAGGCCGCTTCCGTGATTACCTGGTGGATATTCCGGTCTACATGATTACTCACGATCAGCCAGGCTTACTGGGCGCGGGTGCGCATCTGCGCCAAACGCTGGGCCGCGTACTGTAACGCACAAGGGCGAGCGGCGCTGCGCCGTTCGCCTTATAACCTCATCAACTGGCGAAACGCCTTCACCTTGCTACGACTCACTGGCACCTGCGCATCCAAATCACGCAACTTCACCAGATAAGTGTTGTTAAACCACGGCTCGATCTCGCGAATTTTGCTGAGGTTGACGCAATACGAGCGATGGCAGCGGAAAAACAGCTGCTCCGGCAAGCGACTGCAAAACTCGCTGATCGCCATCGACATCACATAGGCTTCGCGGCGGGTATAAACAAACGTCAGCTTTTCATGGGCCTCAACGTAATAGATATCGTTGATATCGGTGACGATGATGCGCTCATCTTTCACCAGATTGACGGTCAACGGCGCACTCTGGGCTGATTGGGCCTGCGCGTGCTGCTGCTGCGCGGTGGCTTCGAGTTTGTTCAGCATGGTGATGATGCGCGACTCCTGGTAGGGCTTGAGAATGTAGTCAAACGCATCCAGTTCAAAGGCATCCACCGCATGCTCTTTCCAGGCAGTGATAAACACGATCAACGGCTTGTGAGCAAACTGATTAATGTTTTGCGCCAGCAGCATGCCGTCCAGAGACGGAATATTGATATCGAGGAAAATCACATCCACACGGTGGTTTTGCAGGTATTTCAACACCTCCAGACCATCATCAAAGCAGGCTTCGATAGCGATCTGACTGTGTTGCTGAATCATCCAGCTCAACTCTTGTTGAGCAAGGAATTCGTCTTCGACGATGATGGCTTTCACGCGTTGTGTTCCGAAATAAGGCTTAATGGCGCAGCCAGGCGCTGACCATTTTTACTCAGCGTAAAGGAGATCTCGGTGCCGGGTTGATGACGAATGATCGTTAGCCCCTGACCCGAAAGCAGTTTGACCCGATGATGGACATTCAGCAGGCCAATTTTATTGCCGGGCATCTCATCGCGCGCCACGCGAGCAATAACCTCTTCACTGATACCGGCACCGGTATCACGCACCGCCACGCGGACATTATCGCCCAAATCTTTCACGCTCAATGTCACCACACCCTTGCCGCGACACGGTTGGATCCCGTGCACAATGGCATTTTCCACCAGTGGCTGAATCAGCAGGCTTGGCAGAGAAAAGTGCAGGTCTTCATCGATGTCGTAAATCATCGAGAGCTTGTCGCCAAAGCGTGCCTGTTCAATGGCAATGTAATCCTTCACCTGCCACAACTCTTTTTTAATATCGATGGGCTCGTCATCGTTGAGTTCCAGGTTGTAGCGCAGATAACGCGACAGATTAATCACCAACTGACGCGCCGTATCGGGATTGAGGCGAATGGACGCCGAAATCGCGTTGAGCGCATTAAACAGGAAGTGCGGGTTGATCTTACTTTGCAGCGCGCGCAGTTCCGCTTTGTTGGCCATTTCGCGCAACTGCTCCGCGCGCGATACTTCTAACTGAGTGGAGATGATTTGTGACAGGCCAATCGCCATCTCTTTTAGCGAACCGGTGATGCGGTGCGCCCGGCGATAATAGATTTTTAGTGTGCCTGTCACTTCCCCTTTTTCCCAAAGGGGAATAACCAGCATCGAGTGAATATCTTTGGTGCGGTGCGCCTCATCATTATTCTTGATAATGATTTTGCCGCTGGCGATGGACTGCGCGGTGGTGGGGCTGATGCCATCATCCCCATTCTGGTAGTTATGCTCGCCGTAACCGACGTAAGCCAGAATTTGTTTGGTATTGGTGATGGCGACCGCGTCAGCATGAATATCGCTGCGGATGATATCGCACACCTGGCGTAATGACTGACTATTCACCTGGCGAAACAGCGGCAGGGTTTTGTTGGCAATCTCCAGCGCTAACTTGGCCTGACGCGCAGCAATCGCCTCCTTTTCACCCTCTACGCTCTGCACCAGCAGCACAATCAGGCCGATGCTGGATGCGCCAAGGATCATCGGCAGCGCAATCTCTGAGACAATCGAAAAGCCCAGAGACATCGGTCTGGCCCACAGCACAATCAGCAGCATGGTAAGGGTTTCGCACAGCATGCCGCCTAAGATACCGGCGCGCCAACGCTGCTCTTTACCCACCCGACGATTGATCACGCCTGACGCGATCCCGGCAATAATGCTGGTGATTAAACAGGGCACGGCGGTGACGCCATCCATATCAATCAAGTAACGATGCACACCCGCGATGACACCGGTGGCAATGCCGACCCAGGGGCCAAACAGAATCCCGCCTGACATCACCGCAATCACACGCACATTCAGCAACGAGCCATCCACGTTGATACCTGACCAGGTACTAAACAGTGCAAACAGCGAGAAAATCGCCGTCACCACCACTTTCTCTTTTATCGAATGCTCATCTTTCTGCAACAGCTGACGAAACACGCGCGTGCGCGTGAGGAAGAAAAGGCAGATCAGCATCAATGCAGCGCGGTCAAACACCGCCAGCAGCATGTCGAAGTGGGAAGGCAAGGGCATCTCTCAGACTAAGCTTGGATGGGGCTATGATAAAAAATGTGATCAAGATCTGCCAGCGCAAAGGCACCCGACAAACGCTTCTGATGGTGTAGATCAATTTTTAACGAGAATTGACAGCCGGCCATGATGATTAAACAGCAACTCCTATGCTTAAGGTCCAGAAAAGCCGCGTCCGAAGAGCGAAGCGTCCGCGGCATGGACGGCGCGGCCGATCTGCAGGGATGCGTGCTTCCTTTGCGATCGGACGCGGCTTTTCTGGATTGCGCACGGACCCGCAGCAAGAACATCAGGAAAAAGAGGAAAACTTGAGTAACAAAAAGAGGATTAATAAATCCGTGCGCTGAGCGCTGGTTGTCTATTGTCCGGTTTGCTATGTTGCCCTGAGTAAATTCGCGGAGCGCAGCAATGCAACTTCTCACCCCTCGTTTATCTCTGACTCGCTTACAACCCGAAGACTGGCAAATCTTTAAAGCCGTGCATGAAGACCCCGCGACCATGACATGGGTCAGCGAAATTCCTGATGAAAATGACATTCGCCAGCGTTTTAATGACCGGCTCGCGCCCTGGCAGGCCAGCAGTTTCCACATGCTCTGCCTGGTGGCGCGCCTGCGTGACACCAATGAACCTATTGGCCTGTTTGGATGCAGTGCCGAATGGCAGCCCTATCGCCAGGCCGAAGTGGGTTACATGCTCTGCCATCGCTTTACCGGAAACGGTTATGGCAGTGAAGCCCTGCAAGCGCTCTGTGACTTCTTGCTGGAGGCAGAATTTCATAAGCTCAAAGCGCTGGTTATCGAGGGGAATTGGCCATCGCGGCGCATTCTGGAAAAGAATGGTTTCGAGCTAGAGGGTACGCTACGGGATAATTACCTGTTAAACGACCAATGGGTGAACGATTGGGTGTTCGGTCGCCTGAATCCAGAAAATTAAAAAAATATTCTGTTGCTCTCGACAATTCTGTTATCAGCGCGTTATGTTCTTCTTCGGTCACCGCAGTGACCAGCGTCGCTCGGACGGTCCGGGCGCTAACGTAATCCAGAGGACATCATGGCTGATAACAGCACACCCCGTCGTTTCTCGCGTATTGAACGCCTTCCCCCATATGTATTTAACATCACCGCTGAGTTGAAGATGGCTGCGCGTCGGCGCGGCGAAGACATCATCGATTTCTCGATGGGGAACCCCGATGGCGCTACGCCGCCGCATATCGTGGAAAAACTCTGCCAGGTGGCGCAACGCGAAGACACGCACGGCTATTCAACCTCTAAAGGCATTCCGCGTCTGCGTCGCGCCATCTCGCGCTGGTACGCAGACCGCTATCAAGTCGACATCGACCCGGAATCGGAAGCGATTGTCACCATCGGTTCAAAAGAAGGGCTGGCACATCTCATGCTGGCAACCCTCGATCACGGTGATACCGTGCTGGTGCCAAACCCAAGCTACCCGATTCACATCTACGGCGCGGTGATTGCCGGGGCGCAGGTACGTTCAGTGCCGCTGGTGGCAGGCGTCGACTTCTTCAACGAATTAGAGCGCGCCATCCGCGAAAGCTATCCAAAACCGAAGATGATGATCCTCGGCTTCCCGTCGAACCCGACGTCACAATGCGTTGAGCTGGACTTCTTCGAGCGTGTGATTGCGCTAGCGAAACAGTACAACGTACTGGTGATCCACGATCTCGCCTACGCAGACATCACCTACGATGGCTGGAAAGCACCGTCGATAATGCAGGTGCCCGGCGCACGTGATGTCGCGGTGGAATTCTTCACCCTGTCAAAAAGCTACAACATGGCAGGCTGGCGCATCGGCTTTATGGTCGGCAACAAAGAGTTGGTCTCTGCGCTGGCCCGCATCAAAAGCTATCACGACTACGGCACCTTCACGCCATTGCAGGTCGCGGCCATTGCGGCACTGGAAGGCGACCAACAATGCGTGCGCGATATTGCGGAACAGTACAAACGCCGTCGTGATGTCTTAGTAAAAGGCTTGCATGAGGCGGGCTGGATGGTCGATCTGCCTAAAGCGTCGATGTACGTCTGGGCAAAAATCCCCGATCACTACGCGCATCTCGGTTCACTGGAGTTCGCCAAACTGCTGATGCAGGAAGCCAAGGTGTGCGTCTCGCCGGGCATTGGTTTCGGTGACTACGGTGATACCCATGTCCGATTTGCACTGATTGAAAACAGCGATCGTATCCGTCAGGCGGTGCGCGGCATCAAATCGATGTTCCGTGCCGACGGCATTTTGCCGGGAACGGTGAAAGCGCTGGATGAAGAAGAGTAAAAACTAAGAGGGGCGACACTGGTCGCCCCGCCTGGCATGATTTATTTGAGCATCAGCACGAAGGTGCCAACCCAGATCAACAGGAAGAAAGAAACTCCCATTAAAGCGTATCTCACAAAACAACTCCTCTGAGCGGTTACCATGCTGGTGATCCCACGCCAGCGTAACCCGAACAGAATAAGAGAAAGGTGAAGTTCATAACCGCTGCACGCTTTCTTCTCAGGTGGTTCCAAGCGAACTCAGAACAGGATCGAGCGCTAATTTACGCGCAATCGATCCGAAAATAAATAGGCCACTCCTGAGAGATTGCTCACATTTTCAGCGGGCTTCAATTTCTGGAATGGCGGACATGCCCACACGCAATTGCGCCAGATCCGGCTGGTTGGCATCCAGCACAATTTTTACCGGTAAACGCTGTACCACCTTGGTGTAATTACCAGTGGCATTGTCGGGTGAAATCGCGGAAAAAGTCGCCCCCGTGGCCGGTGCAATGCTGTCAACATGGCCGGTAAAGCGCTTGCCTGGCAACGCATCAACCTTCACCACCGCTTTCTGTCCTGGCTGCACATCGGCTAACTGCGTCTCAAGATAATTGGCCGTAATGTACGTCTGTTGCAACGGCACCACCGCCAGCAAACGGGTGCCCGCGCTGACGTACGCGCCCAGTCGCACCGACCGCTGTCCTACCATGCCATCCACGGGCGCGACGATGCGCGTATAGGAAAGATTCAGCTTAGCCTGGTCAACACTGGCTTGGGCGGCGGTCACATCGGCTTCCGCCTGACGCACGGCCGCCTGCAATACGCCCACCTGCTTGATGGCGGCGGCTAAAGCGGCTTCACTCTGGCGCACAGCTGCCGAGGCGGAACGCTGGGTCGAGCTGGCTTTTTGCTGTTCATCGGCGGCAATGGTGCCGCTTTTATACAGCTGATTGTAACGTGCTGCGCTTTGTCCGGCGTACTGAGACGATGCCTGGCTGGCGGCTAAGGTGGCTTTCGCCTCGTCAATGGTGGACTGCTGTTGCTCCAGTTGCGCCTGGCTGCTCAGCCGCTTGGCCTCACTCACTTGCAGATTTGCCTGCGCGGTTTCCAGCGCCACGCGGTAGTCACGATCGTCCAGCGTGGCCAGCAACTCGCCCGCTTTCACTTGCTGGTTATCCAGCACATTCACGCTGGCGACATAGCCGGACACTTTCGGAGCCACCAGGGTGTAATCGGCATTTACATAGGCATCATCCGTACGGTGATCGTTACCGGTCATTGATGACCAGACAAAAAAGGCCATTGCCAGCAACACGATTAATAAGGCGCTCAGCAGCACCGTTCTTTTCAAAGCAGAAGCTTGCATATCAATTATCTCGACGTCGTCGTAACAGGTTGAATCAGGGTTTGTGGTGGCCAGACGCGCTTTGGCAGCCAGGCGGTGAGCAATAACAGCAGCGCAGCGAAAGCGATCAGCATCTGATAACAGTCACTCAGGCTCAGCACCATCGCCTGGTGTTTCAGCAACGTGGCGAAACCGCTGAGGTTTTCAGCGCTGCTGGCACTGCCATCTGGCAATAAAGGAAAACTACTGCTCGATTGAGCACTGGTGGGGGCGGTCATCAGCCAGTCGCGGCTGGCGGCATTCCCTACCAATATGTTGGAGTGAAACTGCTCGCGATGGCTGATAAACCATGTCACCAGCGTACTGGCGGCAATGCTGGAGAAACCGCGTACCGTATTAAACATCGCTGAGGCGAAAGGCCCTTCCGGTGGGGCCACCACGCTGGTGGCGCTCATCAATACCGGCAAAATCACCATCGGCTGACCGAAAGCCTGCAGGATTTGAATCAGCCAGAAGTTCTGGCGTGCCCAGTCAGTGGTGATGTGCATCCCCATCAGGCATGACATCACCAGTAACGTGACGCCCGCCGTCAGCATCCAGCGGCAATCGATCCACCTTATGTTGAGCAGCGCGGCAACCAGCGGGGCGATCAACAGTTGTGGCAGGCCGATGGTTAACGCCAGCGGCGCGAATTGCAGCGTGCGGAAGCCTTCAACCTGAGCGAGATAGGCGGAGGGCAGGGCTGAGCCTGACAGCGATAAAATCAACACTCCCGCCAGAGCCAGTAATCCGTGCGTCAAATTATGCCGACGCAGCATCTGCAATTTGAACAAGGGTAACGGGTGAAACCATTCATTAATAAAGAACACAGTCAGCAATGCGAGTGCGCTGAATAATAGCGCGACGAACAAGGGGGAACTGAGCCAGTCAAGGCGCTCGCCTTGGGTTAAAGCCAGTATCAGCAGCGCCATGCCCGAGCAGCCGGTCAGCATGCCGAACAGATCGATCTGCCTGAAGCGCTCGAAGCGCAGTGGATCCTGTGGCAACCCCCAGCCAATCAACAGCATGGCAATCAGCATCGCGGGGACCACCTGCCAGAAAACAAACATCCAGCCGACTTCATCGGTCCAGAAAGCGGCCAGCGTGGCGGCGAGGTTGGGGCCAAAGGTCGCGGTCAAGGCATAGGCACCCAAGCCATACAGCTTAATGGGAGGCGGTAAAAAACGCAGTGCGACGGTCATCAGCAGCGGTGGCAGTGCACCACCGAACAGGCCCTGAATCACACGCAGTGCGATGAATAGCGTCGAGCCAGGCATTAAAGGCAGCAGTAATCCGCTCAGCATAAATCCGGTGCATACGGCCAGGGCGAAGCGTCGCAGTGAAAACGTCACGGCAAACCAGGGTGCGATCATCATGGCGGCCACTTCCGCGGCTTGGTAGGCGGAGATGATCCAGCTGCCTTGATCGTAGCTAATGCCGATCGCAGCTCGGATATCCGCCAGCGCGATATCGGTCACGCGGTCGTTTAATCCGGAAGTGAGCGCAGCTATCAGCACGCCAACCAACCCTAACGCCAGGCGCAAGGTAAACGGATGGGGAGCCGGAGCCGCAACAGGCTGGGCGTTCATAACAGGCTTCTCTTGTTTTTATTGATGCAGTGTATTGCGATGTGATACATGTCGCATCTTACATCTCGGTATGATGTATTGCAATGTGATACAGGGTGTAAAAGTGCGGTCATTCGCGCTAAAGTAGGGCAGGCCAAAAAGGAACGGACAATGGTTGAAATTCCCTCTAGCCGTGAGGATGAAAAAGCGGGTGGCATTCAGGTCATCGCGCGTGCGGCAAAAATTCTGAATGCGCTGGGTGAACATCCCGGCGGCATGAGTCTGGGTGAAATTGCGCAGGTGGTTGATCTCCCTCGCTCCACGGTGCAGCGCATCATCGCCGCGTTGGATAGCGCCCAACTGGTGCGTAGCAGCGGCGCGGGCGGTTTGCGTCTGGGGCCGGCGCTGCTCAAATTGATCTCCAGCGTGCACAGCGACGTAGTTGAAATCGTGCGCCCGTTCCTGGAACAACTTTCAGCAGAAATCAACGAGACCGTCTCACTGGCGCGCGCCAGCGGCACACAGCTGGCGATCGTGCATTATGTGGTGGCCTCACGTGAATTGCGTGTGGTGCCGCGTATTGGGCTGAATCTTCCGCTTTACAGCACCTCTGGCGGTCGCGCATTGCTGGCGCTGGAGAGTGATGACGATGTGCGGGTGATGGTCGGTGAAGCTTATAAAGAGCTGACCGAAATGACGGTGAAAACCCTGCCGCAACTGCTGGAGTTGATTGCAGAAGTGCGCATCAGCGGTCTGGCCATCGATCGCGGCGAAACGCTGGAAGGTATTTCCACCATGGCAGTGGCGATCGACACCTTGTTCGGGCGCTTTTCTATCTCGTTGCTGGTGCCAACCGCTCGTTTTCATAAACAGGAAGCGCGCTATCGTGAGGAAATCTTGAAGTGCAAAGAGGCGATAATTCGCGAAATTGGCAAAATGACCGCTGTGGAAGGATAACCAACTGATGAAAACGTTGCTGATGGCCATTGATAACTCACCGGTGGCAGAAAAAGTGATTGCGCTGACCATTGAACAGGCGTTAGCGCAACAGGCGCAGGTGACGGTGCTGTGCTGCGTCGATCCGGCCTATTCATCCTGCAATCAGCCCATCGAAATTGATGCTGGAGAAGATCCCGACGATTTCGTGGCCGCAAAAGATGAACAAAACACCGCAGAAATGGTGGTGCGTCACGCGCTGGCTCCACTATTGCGTGCGGGCGTAGCAGCGAAAGGCTTGATTTTGGCCGGTGAAGCGGCGGAAACCATTGTGGCCCAGTCCAATGTATTAAAGGCCAGCATGATTATTATTGGTCGCCGCCATCTCTCGCCTTTTAACCGTCTGCTGAAAGGTTCGGTTAGCGCAGCCGTTATCGAGCGCGCCAACTGTCCGGTATTGATTGACGTTCGCAAGGATTAATCACGCTCCATGCTCTCGCTTTTCCCCATTACGCTGGTGGCCTTTGTGCTGCTGGCAATCATCATCATTGTGTTGGTTCGCACCACATCGCTGCGTTTATGGCAGGGAGTGATTCTCTTTCTGCTGCCGTTAGTGCTGGCCAACTTACTGTGGTTTAGCTGGCTGCATCCTCGTCAAGAGCGGCAGGCGCTGGCTCAGGAAGTCTCGACACAACTCAGTCTGGCTCCGGGCTATCGTTTGCTGAAAACCCAGGAACCGGCACTATGGCAATTGCTTAACCGAGAACTGCTCCACAAGCGGATGGAAGGCGTTCCCGCCGACCAGGCGCTGGGTGAACTACGGGGCTGGCTGATGGATTTAGTCAACCAGCGTATGGCGCGTGCCGATGATGCTACGTTGGTCAATTATTTGCGCGTCTCAGTAGAAGAAATGCAGGCATTGCAGCAGCCTGAACCACAGCGCTGTTTCCGTTTTCTTTACCCACAGGTCAATGGCGGGATTAACCTGCAACAAGCCTTGTCACCGGAACTCTACCAGCGGGACGCACAGGCACTCGATCAGCTGTTGCTAAAGAGCACAGGCAACGATCAACCCTTGGATCAGGCCCTGGCGCAGCGGGATTTGCAAAGCATCGTCGAAAAACTCTACGGGAAGTGGGGCGATAAACTGCAACAGCTCAACATGCCAGCAGACACCGCCGTCGATCGCAGCGCGATGTGTGCCATGTCGATTGATCTCTACAGCGGCATTCTCGCATTGCCTGCCAAACAAGCCGCCAATCTTTTACGTAAGATGGTCAGCCTAACCGGTTAGCGTTAGCGGGCAAAAAAAAGCCCGCTCAGCGCGGGCACAAAGGTCACTATTGGTTTTCTTTTCTGGGTATCACCTGGTGTGGTGCAGACTTTGTTACGTCTGTAGGCATCTTCTCATTGCCTATGAGTGAAGGAAAACCGTTTGGTTTTATCAATTTAATTGGTAAAAACTTTGTTTTTTGAAAATTTTCGCGCCTGATTCCTATAGATGCGCGCGATGCTGCCTTTTAAACTGCGGCATCTAATGAGGACATCCTAATGAAAAAAATATTTATTAGCGCGATGGCGCTCTTTATGCTGGCCGGTTGTAGTGTCAGCAAACCCGGTGGATTTGAACGTGTTGATGAAGATACCAGCTCAAATACTGTTCAGTACCGCTACGATCCGCAAAAGCTAAATAAAGATGCGATGGAACTCGATCTGGCTAATTACTGTAACCAGCGCGGTTTCGATAAAGTGGAATCATTGCCTGCGCAGGAAAGCCATTTACCAGGATTAAAGAAAGCCTGGTACCAATGTAATTATGCGGTAAAAAGCTAAAAGAAAGGGCGGGATAAATTCCCGCCCTTTTTATTTTTTTATTATTTGCTGTGTGTGCTTTGCCCAATTACCAGTGGCGACCATGGTAGCCACGGTCATGATGCCAGCCGCCATTACCCCAGCCGGGACCGTGTCTGTAACCGTCATGGACGATACAGCCACTCAACATGGTCATAATGGCCGCAACCGAAGCAATTTTAATAAACGTTTTCATGGAGAGTCCTCCTCTTTTTCAATGAAGCCAGATTACTGGGAAAAAGTGGAGTGAAGATGCAGGGAATGTAGAGTTATTTCTGGATCTATTACCAGATATGTCAATTTAAAGCTAAAAACGTCTGGGCGGGGAATAAACCAATCAGATAAAGCTGAATACATAAAGATAATAGCGCGAATAATCTGAAATGCAATACTAAATAACAGCTGTTCTCAATAACGCTTTATTTGTGCAGAAAAGAGGGAGAAAGAGGATGCCGCACAGGCTGCGGCATCCCGGAAAATTAATTATGCAGCAAAGGTTCGCTGACGTTTTGACGATTTGGCAGACGGATACTGAGCGACAATACCAGCGAAATCACCAGCAGCGTCATAATCAGGCTGAAGGTGACGGTAAAGCCGCCGAACACCGAAGCCACCAGAGAACCCATTACGCTGCCGATACCAAAGCCAAGGTAAATCAGACCGTAGTTTTTGGTCAGGTTATTGAGACCGAAGAAATCACTGACCAGCGACGGGAACACGGTGATGGTGCCGCCAAAGCTAAAGGCGACACAAGCCAGCGACAGGAAGAAGGTGGTTTCATTCATACGCGTGAACAGCAGGATGCTCATGCCGACCAGCGAAACCATCTGTGCCAGAGAAATCACGCGAATACGTGCCATTTTATCGGACAGTACGCCAAGAATCAGACGACCGCTAAGGTTAGCAATGGCAATCACCGTGACCGCATTGGCTGCCGTTTGTGTGGTCAGATGCACCATACCTTCGCCGATATCTTTCGCTACGCCGATAACGTAAAGGCCGCTCATACACGCGGTGAGGAACATCAGCGCCAGCATCCAGTACTGCGGCAAACGTACTGATTGCGCCAGGGTGTAATCTTTTGCCTGCAACTGCGCATTACCGCTGGTTTGCTGCACTGGTGCATCACGCATCATCAAGGCACCGATGATAATCATGCTCATGGCCAGCACACCCCAAATCATAAAGGTGTTTTCAAGGCCGTAGGTACTCAACAACGCACCACAAATGAATTTAAAGCCGAGGCTGCCTAATCCATAGGCACCAATCGAAAAGGCGGAGATCAGCCCTTTACGCTCTGGGAACCACTTTACGCAGTTAGACAGGGTTAACAGGTAACCGGCACCATCAGCCAGACCGACCAGAATGCCTGCGCTGAGATACAGCATCATCAGGTTATCGGCATGGGCGGTGAGCCAGAAGCCGACGGCCATTAAGATCCCGGCGCCGATGGTGACGTTGCGAACGCCGAATCGTTCCTGCAGTTTGCCCGCCAGTGACGAGGCGATCGCCAGTCCCAGACTTAACAAACCAAACGAGAAAGCGACCTGGCTGATTGGTGCATCCAACTTATGCGCCAGTTGGCCGTTGAACAGGCTCCAGGTGTAGACCGAACCCAGGGCAAACTGGGTGATGATGGTGCCAATTAGGGTAAACATACGAGTACGCTGGTGTTGCGCGGTTAGGGCTGTTTTCATTTTTATCTCTCCCCTCAGGGAATACGGAATCTGCAGCGATAATAAGCGCCTTACGCGCGTGCGGGGCAGGTGAGGGCGTGAATGGACTGGAGGGCGGAATGAAATGCAGTGAAACGGGTATGAATGGCATTGGCAACGAATAAACGAAGCGTGAGTGTCAATCAACAACAGGAGATTGCTGTTAGTGAGTATTTGTAATGAGTTGTATCAATTGCGCCCTATCGCCTGCAAATTCGCCAGCTTTTGCCAGGCTTAAAACTCACTAAACAGGAGGAAATATGACAGACCGAGCATATGAATCCGCGTCAAGCGAGGATGAAGTTTGCTGCATCATCGGTCAGGCGGTGATCGAGTTAAGCGATGAGCATCAGCCTGTGACTAAATCCACGCTGTCGCTTAAACTACTGGCTATGGCCGATCGCGACAGAGATGATGAACGCGTTCTGCTTTACTGGATTGCCAGAAAAGCCATCAATAAACCTCACCAGCTCAATATCGGCGTGCAGGGCTGGCGTTAGAGGAAAAAAGAGCGGGCGCAATGCCCGCTCTCGCTTTATCAGGCCAGGCGCAATTTGCGCGCCTTCGGCCAGCGTACGAACATCACCATGTTCCCTGCCAGAATCATCACCAGTCCAACAATCGCATTGTCATGCCACTGATATCCTTCATAGACGGTGGACAGCGTGAGCGCCACCAACGGGAATAGCAGGGTGCTGTAAGCGGCCTGACTGGCACCAATACGGCCTACTAACGTGAAATAGGCGCCAAAACCCAACACAGAACCAAAGATGGCCAGATAACTCATTGAGCCAAGCCATTGCAGATTGAGCGCAGGGGCCAGTGAATCACCGTTCAGCAGTGCCAGAACCGCCATCATAATCGCGCCATACAGCATGGCGTAGCTGTTGGTGGTCAGCACGTCGCGTTGACGACGCTGGTGGCGGGTGGAGATCATATTACCCAGCGAGAAGCCCAATGTGCCCAAGGCACTGAGTCCGACGCCCCACAGCAGCTGTGGCGCGGGATGTGCAGCCTGAATATCATTCCAGAACAGCGCGACGATTCCTCCTAGCCCCAATACTGCCGCAGGCAACAGGCGAAACGGTGGGCGCTGGCGGAAGAAAATCCAACTATTGAGGGCGTTATACAGCACCGCCATGGAGAAAATCACTGATTCCAGTCCGCTGCTGATCCACGCCGCCGCATGATAAAAACAGACGAAATTGAAGCCGAACACACAGCAGCCTTGCAGCACGCAAAACAGGTGGTCTTGTTTGTCCAGTGGTCGTAGGCGTTTTAACAGTTTCAGGATTACCAGCATCAGTACAGATGCCAGTAAGAAACGCCAAAACACCGCCACCAACACCGGGGTATTGGCGGCATCTTGTTGTAGAAAAATCGCGATCCAGGTGGTGCCCCAAATAAGCACGACTGCAAGGTAAAGCATTATGTTCATCAGATACTCTCCAGCAAAATCATGGCTGCAGTGTGCTGATTTCAACGCAGAGACGCTTGCAGGGCTTTGCGGGATAATTGCAAAATCTTGCGCATTTTTTCCATCATGTCCCATGCTGGTCTGTCTTCTGTCCGAAGAGATACGTAAACTGTGCCTAATTGAACTGCGAGTAGACACCTTCCATGCCTGATTACCAGACCTTCGACATGCTGCAGCGCCACAAAGCGCAACTGCGAGATAGCGTGCAGCTGTCGAGTGGCATCAAGTTGGCGGCGTGGTTTAACAGTGGCGATCGCGTGACCAATCTCAGCGATCACCATACGCTCAGCCTGTATACCGCAGATGGCTATGACACCTGGCATAAAACGCCCCACGGCTGGCGCAACGGTGGCGGCCCGGATCGCTTTTGCCTGATGCCTTCCGGTGTGGAGTCCACCTGGGACCTGCGGTCAGATTTATCGTTTGTGCATCTCTATTGTACCGATGCGCATTTGCGTCATCTGGGTGAGCAGATTTGGGATCGCAGTCCCGCTCAGCTCAATCTGCACGAAAAAATCTTTGCCGATGACGATCGCATCACGCAGCTTTATCGCCATTTCCTGCTGAGCGTGGACTGGCAGCAACCTGCTAACCAGTTAATGTTGAGCAGTGCCTCAACTTTGCTGATGACGCATCTTTTACAGCGTTACAGTGAAGTGCAATGGCAGGCACCTCAAGTCCGAGGCGGCCTTGCCCCAGCGGTGCTGCGTCGTGTGCTGGCGTATATTGATGCCCAGCTGGATCAGCCATTAACCCTGGCGCAATTAGCCGCCGAAGCTGCCTTAAGCGAATACCATTTTGCACGCATGTTCCGCAGCAGCGTAGGTGAAGCACCGCATCAATATGTGATGCGCCGCCGCATGGATACCGCACTGCAACTGTTGAAGTTCAGCTCCCTGCCGTTAACCGAGATCGCACTGCGCTGTGGTTTCCACTCCTCCAGCCACTTCAGCAACCGCTTCCGCCAGCAGCATGGCGTCACGCCTTCGGTGTGGCGTCAAAGCGCGCATCAGATTTAATTTCGCTGTAATTCACTGAAACAGCCGAAATTACACTGCGAGAAACGTCTCAGATTCATTCACGCACATGCTTAATGCGGTGATTTCTCCATCGCTTGAGATACAATACAAACCATCAAGATGTTGTTTTTATTGTTATAATTACGTGTTCAACTTATGAGGTTTTGCAAAATGGCAGTTTTGACGGTGCGGAGTGACACCCTGCTAAACAGAGGGGCATTTCTGTCTGAGCAGAACAGGTTCCATTATCCAGGGGACAATGACGGAGGAAACATGTTCGAATCGCGCGTTGTAAAACTTGAATCTGATGTCAAATACATTCGACGTGATGTGGATGAGTTAAAGGCTGATGTAAAATCCATTGATAGAAATATGGTCACCGTACTTGAAAAACTGGACAGCATCAAAGAGTCACTCGCTAAAAAGCCTTCAACAGATACAGTCGATAAGAAGATCTCTGAAGCTAAGCTCTCGATTTTACTGGGTGTTCCAGCCTTAATCGCTGTTGGCAGTGCAGCCTACAAGTTGATAACGCATTTTTACTTCGTATGAAGACCCGGAATTATTTGTGGTTAATTGATCCCTTCGCCAGTTATCGAACATCTTTGCGAGTAAATCTGATTCTTCAATCTGTTTGATTGTGAGGAGGAAGATGGCGTCACACCCTCGGTGTGGCGTCAAAGCGCGCATCAGATTTGATTTCGCTGTAATTGACTGAAACAGCCGAAGTTATCTCTGCGAGAATCGTCTCATATCTCCTCTCTGACACCGACATTGTGATGAATTTGCGTTTAGACGCTGTACAATGAAAGGCATTAACACATTGTTATTCATCATTAAATTACATGTTCAACTTATGTGAGGTAGTAAAATGGAAATGCGCGTGTCGAAGTTGGAGGCTGATGTGCTTGAGATGAAATCGGATATTAAAACGATGAAAACCGATATTAATACGTTGAAGACTGATACGGAAACGATGAAAAACGATATTAATACATTGAAAAGCGATACGGAAATCCTGAAAACCGATATGGCATCGGTGAAAACTGATATCGCGGTGATCAAATCCAACTACGTCACCAAAGGCGATCTGCATCAGGAGATAGCTAAAATTCATGTCGAGATCACCAAACAAACCAAATGGATCGTGGCAGGTATGTTGAGCACGGCTGGGCTGAGCCTGGCGTTTGCACGCTGGTTGTTTTGAATGGGGGAATGCGGCTACTGGTGTCCCCTGCAGGAATCGAACCTGCAACTAGCCCTTAGGAGGGGCTCGTTATATCCATTTAACTAAGGAGACCTTGTTTTCTTTACTTCCGAATTAACCGAAGTGGTTTCTATACTACCGTAAAACCTCAGATTTTAACAACCGTTACAGTTCTAACTGTGTGAGTTTGTTTCGATTGTTTCTTAATCAAATCTTGTTCGTTCACTTGTCTTTGAGTACACAATGAGTACAGAATGCAATTAAACAGTGTGTACAGGACATAAATAAGTGGCACTCAGCGATACCAAGCTTCGCAGCATCAACGGCAAGCCATACGATGGCCCTGCAGAAGTCACTGACGGTGACGGACTCAGCGCGCGCATCACTCCCACCGGGACAATAGCTTTTCAGTTCCGCTTCCGCTGGAATGGTAAACCCGTTCGCCTGACTGTTGGCCGCTATCCCACCACTACGCTCAAAGATGCTCGTGTCATCGTTGGCGAGATGCGCGGATTGTACACGAAGGGTATCCACCCTAAAACCTACTTTGCCAGCAGCAAGGGTGAATTAACGCTGAAAGAGTGCCTGGATGAATGGTGGAACAAGTATGTTGATGGACTAAAGGCCAACACAAAGATTCTGTACAAGTCGGTTGTGTACAACACGATGTACACGGAATTTGAGGATATACCGGTTGCCAACATCCCTGTGTCACAATGGGTTCTGTTCTTCGACAAACAAGAAAAATTAAATAAGAAAAGGGCGAGGGTGCTGCTTCTGCAGCTCCGTTCTGTGATCAACTGGTGTATCAGCCGTCAGCTTATCCCATCTTGCGAATTGACCAAGTTAAGCGTTAAAAACATCGGCAAGAAACCTGACGTTGGTGATCGTGTACTCACCTATACGGAACTCGCAAAAATATGGCTGGCGCTGGAAAACAGTAAAATCACCACCTCTAACCGAATCCTCCATCAGCTGCTTTTACTTTGGGGCGCTCGCCTGTCTGAATTACGCCTGGCGACCGCTTCAGAATTCAATATGAGCGACTACATATGGACCACGCCCGCCATCCATTCAAAGATGGGTAATGTTATTCGCCGTCCTATCTTTGAGCAGGTAAAGCCTTACATCGAGAGGCTACTTGCTACCGACAATAAAATACTCTTCCCCGGCCAGGAACTGGACAAGGCAATAGACAGGTCCTCATCAAACCTCTACATGAGGAAGTTACGGAGCGGAATTGAAATACCAGAATGGCGAACACACGATTTCCGGCGTTCTCTAGTCACCAACCTATCCAGTGAGGGGATAATGCCGCATGTCACTGAGAAAATGCTGGGACATGAGTTAGGCGGGGTAATGGCTGTTTATAACAAACACGACTGGCTAGAGGATCAGCGCAAAGCGTATGAGCTCTACGCTGATAAAATCTTTTGGCATGTTAAACAGCTCGGTTAACGCCACCTGATTCAATCCAGCGCTGAACGGCTTTGCGGCTGTAGCGCGCTGGATGAGTCAGAACAGGCGAGGGGAAGCCGTGGCATTTACGCAAGCGCCACAGAGCGGTGCGCGCTTTGCCAATTTCCTGCATAACTTCCTGTTCGCTCATAAAATCAGTATTCATATTTCCTCCACGCTTCCTGCTGCAACAGGCTTGTTGTGCCGTGACATGTCACGGCTTAAGTTTGGTTTCGTGCCACCCAAGGCGGCACCAACACGCATCTTCTTTCTTAAAGCAGCAATCCTGCACAGGCAGTGAATCACCGCACTTCCCACACTGACGTTTACTCATGGACTTAAAGAGGCTGCGCTTACGAGCATCGTCCTGTCGAATAAGCAGAGAGATGTACTCGGTCATATCGTAGGGTTCACGACCTGGCCGACGAGCGGCGCAGTTGTGAGCCAGCATTGCGACTTCCTGAGCATCGAGCACCAGTTCAACCTTAGTTTCACCGGCAGCGGCCTGACGTGCCCGCTGCGCTGCTTTGCGCTCTGCAGGTGAGGCCATCAATCGTCATCCTCTTCTGTTTCTTCCAGAGCATCACGAAAAGCCACTGCGACAACCTTGCCGCCAAACACTTCCATGTGCGCGTGTACTGGCGGCTCTTTGCCTTCTTCGAACTCAACAACGAAAGTTAGCCTGGACATCACTCCACCTCCGGCGCTGCTGCTAACATAGCCTGCCAGCAAAGCAATGCACAGTGCGCCGCCTGCTGACATCCGCTCATATCTTCATATGCAGCCCATTCCTCAGGTGCGCTCCAGAACTCATCAGGTTTTGATTCGAAACCACGAATTATCATGTCTTCAGTTGGCTCGATTGGTACCAGCTTCCAACCATCAGGAAACTTGTAACGATGGCTTACAGGTTGCTGAATGAGCGCAGCCATATCATCAATGCAACGATTCCAAATTTGAGCTTCTGCTCTGTTCATTTCCAGGTCAGGAGCACTACTTGAATAATAATATTGTTCAAATGGTCGCTTACCGCGCTTAGCCTTCTCCGGCAACTGATTACTGTTCATTGGTTGGCTCCTTGCCATCAGAAGCTCCGTTAAGAAATACAGCTTCTACAAATTGGATATAGTCATCTGAATCCAATGCCAGCAACCCCGGCGTTGGCTCAAAATCGCTCGTTGTTTCCCAACGCTTCGTTGCGTGGTTGAGTGCAATCGCCGGGTTCAGCTCACGGTAAGCCCTTAAATCCCGCGTAGCTGTAGGCTCGGTGACACCAAACATGCTAGTTATGTCAGACCGATTGATAGCACCGCTGGTAATCATCATCGCCTCAATGAAGCGCAGACGAACTTGTTTGAAATCTTCGTAACGCATCACTCACCCTCCACGCGCTTAAACTCAATCACCCACACCCACGGGTTAGCCTGCCAGCTTTCCTCTCCGTAGATAGATCGCCACAGGCTATGGAAACCGAGGAAGTGCTTATCACCGATAACGCAACATTCAGTTGGCGCACCTTCTGATTTTGCATCTTCCTCACTGTTATCCTGCAACCGCTCCACACGAACGCCGGTAATCTCCAGCGTTATGCGGGAAGCCCAGCGCGGCATGTGGATGGATGGACGCCAAGGGATTTCTTTTTCTGAAAGCAGTTTCCCACCTAAACCAATGCAGTCGTAGAAGACGCTTGGATTGGAATCCTTCCATTAGCCGCGTAGAAAAGCCCAGCCTTAATACCAAACCGGGCGCTACCATTTAGATGCTCATGCGGGTCACCAAACAATTCAGAATCCCATGGGAATACGTCGTACTCGCTACCAGTTTCAGCATCACTAGTTTCGCGCGCGACCTGCCACGTCTCACGCACCCACAGGCGATCACCTACTGCACCGAACGGGCAACATTCACGGTAATAGCTCTGACTGTTTGCGTGCTGGTGGCCGGACTCAAGTGGATAGCACTCACCAATGCTGGCGGCAGCATCGATCATCTTGAGTTGGCGAGGCGACAACATGCGCCGCGTCTGCGTCTTCCTGCCTTCCAGAACTGCACGAACCATTTCGCCGTTGAAAATCATTCCACGTTCACGCATTGTCGCCACACTTAGCCGCTGCGGCGCGCTCAGCGAACAACTCTGCTTTCTGATCATCAGTCAGCATGTCGTCAGAAACGATGGCAGCGTACTTTCCGCCTTGCCATGAAACAGGTTCACTTTCACGAATAGCTTTGTTCAACGCTTCTGCTGCGAGCCAGATTGCTTCGGGTATATCGTGATGATCACCGCCGTCAGGAATGATTTCTTCGCAGTGATCATTCATGTCGATTTCGCGCGGGTAATTCGGTTCGCAGATTAGTAATTTCAGCTCCGAAGGAAGCACGTTGTGTTCCTGGCAATGGTCAACTAAAGATTCTGCGTCGAAGAAGTATTTATCGTCATCGAAAATCACCAACGGCTCACCGGCCCACGGCTTTCTCTCCAGAGACTGGAACTGCTTAAGGCGACTTTCTTGCCAGCATTTATCACACCAACCATTGCTCGCGTGCGAACCATGTACGGGGTTTTTAGAGCAAATGCGGTGAGTACTGCCGCAGTAGCGCGCCATGTGCTCATCATTTCCCCAGAAGCGACCATTACGATCAACCCAACCGGTAACGGTCTGAATGCTTGCCGCTTCGTCAGATTCGTACATGACAACATTTGGTTTCTTTTGAATGTTCATGACACCACCTGCAAGTTAGGTCGTGAGCGCAGCAAATCCATTTCCATCTGAGAGATGATGTTTATTGCGTGAGCAATACCGGGCTGCTGGTGGTTAGCTAAAATGCCAATCATCCGCTTAGCTTCACCGAGCGCCTCGCTACGCATAACACGAATCCATTGGTCGCAAGCAGGGGTAGCTAGTGCAACATTGATTTCATCAATCAGGCCGATATCAGCATCTGTCTTCTGCAAAGCTGTAATCGCGTCAGGAAGAACACTGTTGATGCGCAGCACTTCAGCAGCCATTACATTGGCACGAGCATTGGAAACATCGAGACGGTTAGCCAACTCGGTGACCATCTTTGCGATTACGATGATTGGCGTGTCCATGCTCATAGCAGCAGCGAATGCGTGACCTGCTTTCACCAGTTCTTTGTTTGATTGTTGATTAGTCATGCTGGTGGCCCTTAGTGAAATGTACGGTGAGCGCTATTCAGTCGCTCAGCTGCGTTCTGTGCTGCCACAGGGTTATGGATAACTGATCCGTCAGGCATGATCCAACCCGCCAGGATGATGCTGTAGGGCAGGGTGACGATGCCTACAGTGATGTGATCACGCGAATGTTTCATTGTGCTCTCTCCACAGCTCATCAAAACGGTTGAGGAATTCCGCACGCGCCTGCTTTGGCGTCAGTGGGAAGATGACAAACTCAGCGGGGGTGATGCCTTCCAGACATGGCCATATAGTTCCGTCATCCAAATCAAAGTCGCGGCGCTCGGTAGCCAGCATGACCATGTCAGCGTGCTTAACGCATTCAGACTTGCGGACCGGAATATTGAAGTTGTGGCGAATGGCCATCTCAACGCGGTGCTCAATCACTTTGTAATCGGGAAGCATTGCTTTTAACGGAGCAGCGATATCGTTTATGTAAGCCTCGGCTGCATCGTGCATGAGCGCTTCGAAGGCGAACTTAGCCGGCACAAGCTTGCTGCAGAGAACTGAGTGCTGAGCATCGCTGTAGAACTGATCGAGGTGACCAGTGAAACGGCAAATGTTTGATAAGGCACAGGCGATATCTTCAATGCAGATAGCCTCACGAACCGGATCAACGAAGCTGAAATGCTTCTGGCTGTTGGTGCAAATCCAAGTCATTTAATGACCTCCACGCTGTTTTTTGGTTGCACGAATCCCTTGCCGTAGATGGCAATAAATCACTGAGGGATTCATAAAATTGGCTGGCAGGTTCTGCAAAACCTGCAGCCGGTTAACTCCACGCTATGAAAGGTATTGCGGTGCCGGGTGCCTCCCGGTGCTCTGGCTGAACTGACAAGCACCAGAGCGGTGACTTAGACTTGTAGCACCAACTGACCGCATGAAAGTTGGTATCAGTTCACCGCGAGCGCATAGCCGCATTCACCACAACGTTGAGAGCACTTAGTGCCTCTTATGGCGCGCCAGAGTACGCCCACCAAATGCTCTCAACGTTGTGAAAAAGAGGCGGTCACCCCGGTCGAACACTATCTTCACTCTCCTGATAAGGGTGAAAGCCCCGGAGAGACCGCCAAAGTAAAACAACATCTCTCATTCCACTACACACAGCCTTTAAAACGGACCCTTGGAGGGCATTTGTACTTCTTCCAGCTCAACACTCAGAACACCAGTATCTGCATCACAGATCAGTTCAGCATTTGGGAAAAGCTTAAGAAACGTAATCAAATCCCCGATGCTTGTAGCCGCCATCTGCTTGACCATCATTGGCAATTTACTCACCTGACAACCTCCGCAAAACCACGCTTAAGCGAATCATCCCGATATTCATATGCCTCGGGCGGCTACTTCGTGGGCGTCCTGCCTGTTCGCTGTTGATGGATTAAAAGTACCTTTAGTTACCTTTGCTGTCAATACTGTTTGTACCTTTAGTTACATTCAGGAGCAAAAAAAAGCCGCGAAGAGCGGCTTGATGTAACTATAGGTTCTGAGTAACTTGAACAACCTTGCCAATTATTCGGCAATTTCCGTCTATCGATATCGGCTTAAACATGGGGTTCAAAGGCATCAGGTATGCGTTCGGGCTATCCCACACCAGCTTCTTAACCGTGGCTTCTGATGAGCCATCCAGAATGGCTACAACAATTTTCCCGTAAAGGTCGTCTATCTGCCCAAAGTTTGGTTCAACGATTACTACAGATCCCTCAGGTATTGAGGGCAGGCCGTTAGGGTTTGTCATCGACTCCCCTCTAACGATCAAGCCGAAAACTTCATCAGAAACATCACTGGTAGTATGGGTCCAACTCAACACGTCGCTCAACCTTGAACTTGCATAGCTATCCGTCCAAAGACCCGCCTGGACAGCAGAAATTATGGGCACACCAATTGGTTTTTTGATGTATGGGGCAATTTTAATGTCATCTTCCTGAGTGGCATCTTTCGAGTAAAGCAGCCATTCAGGACTGGTTTGTAAAATCTTAGCCAACCTGTGGAGGTTTTCTCCGTCAGGTTTTGTAGTCCCGTTTTCCCATTTAGTGACTGATACGCGACTTATACCAAGCGCCTTTGCCAAAGCATCTTGGGTCAGATTCAGCTGCAGCCTTCTAGATCTTATGCGGTCTTTCATCTCTGTTTTCATGTAACCAATGTTACCCAAAAGCAATGTAACTTTTGTTTGCTTTTGTGTGTACCTTTAGTTACCTTATTATCCATTATGTGAAGGAGGGGAAAAATGCTTAAACAAATCGTTGTAGCGCACTTTGGCGGCATATCTAAAACCGCAATTGCCTTAAAAATTTCTCACCCAGCTGTTTGCCGATGGGGAGATGTAATTCCGGAAAAACAAGCCTTCGTTATTGAGCGAATTACGAAAGGCAAACTTAAGTATGACCCAAGCCTATATGCAAAGAATAACGCACCGGCGGCTTTAAAATAACCACAGTAGAAGGGGTATGACAGTGGGTAAACCAGAATCACAAATCGATAAGCAACCAGCTTGGATGGTGGCGGCTATTAAGAAAACCATAACGGAGATGCCTGGCGGGTACGCTGGCGCAGCTGACTGGCTTGGTGTTTCGGAAAACATGCTTTTCAACCGTCTGCGTGTGGATGGCGATCAGATGTTCCCAATCGGCTGGGCAATGCTTCTGCAGCAGGCCAGCGGCACAAAGTACATTGCTGACGCCGTATCTCGCAACAGCAACAGCGTGAACGTCCCGCTGGTGGACCTTGAAGAGGTTGATAACGCCGATATCAATGATCGCCTGATGGAAACCATCGAATGGATTGGCAAGCACACAGCTTACCTTCGTGAAGCGACCGCAGATGGAGAGATTGATCACTCAGAGCGTGAGCGTATCGAAGAGAACAGCTATCAGGTAATGGCTAAGTGGCAACAGCACCTGACCTTACTCTATCGCACTTTCTGCCAGCCAGAAAAGGCGAACGCCCCGGGTTGCAGCCCAGAGCGTTCTGTCGCGATCAATATCCAGCGTGGAGAACGTGGAGATAAATCAGCATGAGCAATTTAACCAGACAACAGGCTTTTCCGCAAATGCGTTGCCTCCCGCTGCATGGCATTACCGATGTGTATCGGTATGTGCAGATGGTAAACGGGGTGTGGGTTCCAATCAACCACATCAAACCTTCAGCAACTGTGGGTGACATCACCAATGAATTGGGAGAGCAGCCATGCGAGTTCTCGACCGGTGGTTCACCGACAAACGAGGTATATCCGTCCGAGTTATCCGCTGGGAGCCTGAATCAAGCCGGGTTATCTACCTTCGGACCGGTTATGAACATGGTGAGTGCTTCTGTCCTCTCATCCAGTTCAAGCGCCATTTTCGGGAAATAGAGGCACCAGATGAGCTTACTTCTGAAAGTGAAACCGCTGGTGGTTAGCCCTTTGCTTGCCTGCCGTATTGGTCTGAATGAGGCTATCGTGCTTCAGCAGATTTGTTACTGGCTGGAAGACACACCATCAGGCGTTGAGAAGGCAGGGCGTAAATGGGTTTACAACACTCACGAGCAGTGGAATGAGCAATTTCCGTTCTGGTCATCGGACACGGTTAAACGCGCTCTTAACAGCTTGAAAAGGCATGAGCTGATTCATGTGGAGCAGTGGAATAAGTCCAAACATGATCGCACTAACTTCTATGCGATTAATTACGAAAACCCACTTTTAACCGATGAGTGCAATTTGCCCTCATCGAGTAGTGCAAATTCCACCTCATCGAACAGTGCAAAAACACCACCATCGATGGGTGGCAATCTGCCCTCATCCATCGGGGCAAAACGCCCTGTTCTTACAGAGAATACAACAGAGAATACTACAGAGATTACAGGTAAAGACTCTCGTCAGGTTTCTGCGAAACCCGACACGTTGAGTGATGTTCGTCCTGATGCAGCAGTAAGTAATCCGTCAAAACGTCAATGGGGATCTGAAGAAGACCTGATCTGCGCCAAATGGATTTGGTCCCGCATTTCCAGCATGTACGAGAAAGCCGCTGAAGCAGATGGCGAAGTCAGTAAGCCTAAAGATCCGAACTGGGCTGATTGGGCCAACGAAGTGCGCCTGATGTGCAGCCGTGATGGTCGCACCCATCGTCAGATTTGCGAGTTGTTCAGCCGAGTCCAGCGTGACCCGTTCTGGTGCCGCAACGTTCTTAGCCCATCAAAGCTGCGTGAGAAGTGGGATGAACTCTCAATCAAGCTCAGCCCTGCTGGTGGCCAGCGCAACGTTAACGATACGGCAAGTACTGACTATGAAATTCCTGACGGCTGGAAGGGGGCATAACCATGAACACAGAAACTTTGATACTCACCCATCTCATGCTGCATAGCGGCCAGAAGCCCGGTCAGATTGCCGATGCAATTGGACGCACCTTCAGCACCGTTAAGAACTCACTGCAAGCTCTGACTGCAACAGGTGATGTCTGGTATGACGCCGAGGCCCGCTACTATGCCGCTGAACAGATTGGTGATTGTGATGAGGTTTACGCCACCCTGAGCGACCAGGCTATCGGCCTGCAGGACCGGAATCTTTGGTACCGCGCAGCGCGTGTATGGCTTGAGGCCCATGACGCCACCCAGCGCCCCGGACTCCGTCAGAAAGCGATTATCTGCCGTGCGCAGTGCATCAAGCGAGGCAACAGCCTGGCACCCAAACCGGAGCCTGAGTTTCCGGAAAAACGGAGCCGAAGCCGATGAGGGCAATAAAAGCGCACTTCATGCGCAACGCAGAGTTTTACCTCGGGGCACGAGTTTCGATTTCGATGACCATCGGTTTGATTATTTATCTGGCGTGGGAGTTTCACAAAGCATGAGCAATTTACTTCAGGTATACAAAAACAAAGACGACAGCAACACCAACATCACGGTGCGTAAAACTTACCTGCTGGGCGTTGATGAGCTGTACATCGAACCCGGTAACAACGTCCGGGAGATCGATCAGACCCACGTCGAAGAATTCCGCGATGCATACATTGCCGGTGAGCATGTCCCGCCGCTGACCGTTCAGGTGACAGGACAGGGCGTGAAGGTTATCGACGGTCACCACCGTTGGAACGGCGCGAAGCTGGCACAGGAAGCGGGCTACGCTATCCGTCTTGAGTGCAAAGACTTTGTTGGCAACGAAGCTGACCGCATTGCCTACATGGTAACCAGCAGTCAGGGCCGCGCACTGGAGCCACTGGAACGCGCAGCAGCTTACCAGCGCCTGATCAATCAGGGATTGGAGCCAGCTGAAATCGCGAAGAAGGTGAAGCGCTCAGTTGCTGACGTTGATCACCACCTCGCACTTCTGACTACAGGCGATGAGCTGATTGGCATGGTGAAGCGTAATGAAGTCGCCGCGACCACCGCCGTTGCACTATCCCGCGAACATGGAGCCAAAGCAGGAACGATTGCCGCAGAGGGACTGGCAAAGGCCAAGGCCAGCGGTAAGAAGAAACTGACCCGCGCCGCAGCAATCCCACAATTTAGCGCCACACGTGCCCGCCGTCTGGTTGAGTTGCTGGCTGGCGCTGAGAGTTTTCCCCACGGTGATGCTTCAGCGCTTGAATTGTCTCAACAGGTCGAATTCGAAGTGCTCGCCATTCTTGAAGAGTACCGCTCAAGCCAGACCAAGGAGGACGCGTAATGCCATACCAACTCATCTACGCCGATCCTCCATGGGAATACGGCAACAAAATCAGCAACGGTGCAGCAAAGAACCACTACAGCACGATGACCATGGCTGACCTTAAGCGCCTGCCCGTGTGGGCGCTGGGTGAGGAAAACTCGGTGTTGGCTATGTGGTACACCGGCACTCACAACCTGGAAGCTCGCGAACTGGCTGAAGCATGGGGCTACCGCGTGCGCACCATGAAGGGCTTTACATGGGTGAAGCTGAATCAACTGGCAGAGCAGCGCGTAAACCGCGCTCTCACCGAGCAGACAATCCACGACTTCACTGACTTGCTGGACCTGCTTAACTCAGAGACCCGCATGAACGGCGGCAACCACACCCGCAGCAACACAGAGGATGTGCTGATAGCGACACGCGGTACCGGACTGGAACGCGCCAGCGCATCGGTAAAGCAGGTTGTTTATTCCTGCCTTGGAGAGCACAGCGCTAAGCCGTGGGAAGTGAGAAACCGTCTGGAGCAACTTTATGGTGACGTGTCCCGCATTGAGCTGTTTGCGCGAACCGCCGCCGATGGCTGGGATTGCTGGGGCAACCAGTGTGACAGCAGCGTGCAACTGATCGCCGGGAGGGTGGCATGATTCATTATCACGGTGGGCCGATTACACCTGATACATGCGCCATTCGCGCATGGAAAGCCCGTCACGCGTTTATCTCTTTTGCCCATGCGAGCCAGATAAATCTCGCCGCTGAGAACTGCCAGTCGTTCGCTTTGGACAATGGCGCGTTCACAGCGTGGAAGGCAGCAGGGCGCAATAAAATCGACTGGGCCGACTATTACGACTTCGTAGCTTGCTGGAAAAATCACCCTGGCTTTGATTTCGCAATCATTCCTGACGTAATCGACGGCGGTGAAGCTGAGAACGAGGCGCTCCTTGACGAATGGCCACACGGTGATTTTTACGGAGTTCCGGTCTGGCACATGAACGAGAGCGATGATCGCTTCATCCGCCTCTGCAATGAATACCCACGCGTGGCCATCGGAAGTTGTGGCGAATATGACGTGAAAACACCAACACGTGCTGTGACCCGCATGAAAGACCTGATCCGCCACGTAACCGACAGCAATGGTCAGCCCATCGCTAAGTTGCATGGTTTACGCATGCTCAATCCTGAAATTTTCACAAAGCTACCGCTGGCCAGCGCCGACAGCACCAACGTAGCCAGGAACATCGGCATCGATAAGGCGTGGAAAGGTGCTTATGCCCCAGCCTCAAAAGAGACCCGCGCAGCCCTGATGGTAGAGCGTATCGAATCACACAACAGCCCCGGCTCACTCGACTACTGCGAGCAGCGTGACCGGTTCAGCATTCAGCTGCCATTGGCGGTTTAGGAGAGCCGATGAAATTAACTCTGCCATTCCCTCCATCCGTAAACACTTACTGGAGAAATACCAGTAAAGGAGTATTAATCAGCGCCTCCGGGCGCTCTTTCCGATCCAACGCTATTGCAGCGGTGTATCAGCAACTGAAACGCAGGCCAAAGCCGATTACAGTTGGCGTAGAGGTATCAGTCATCCTGTACCCTCCATCACGGCAGTCACGCGACCTTGATAATTACCTGAAAGCGCTATTCGACAGCATGACGCACGCCGGAATCTGGCTGGATGACAAGCAGGTGAAAAGATTCACTGTAGAGTGGGGCGAAGTCGTAAAAGGCGGCAGGTCGGAAGTGACGATCAGTGAATATCAGGCGGTGGCCGCATGAGGGCGATATTCACACCTGATGTTGCCATGAAGACCGGGATTGTGTTGCTAAAGCCCGGTCGCGAACTCATACCAATGTTTCGTGAACGCGTCATGGTCTGCACAATTCCCCGTGACATGTCACACCTTCCAGCAGGCTTAATCAACGACAGCAGCCAGCCGCTACTGGATGAGCCAACCCTGAAAGACTTCTTCGCCGATAAGAAGGTGATCGCCGCTGCTGGTGGAATGGATGCACATGATGCGTGGGTGCAAAGAATTGGCACCTGCCAGTTTGAGAAAAAGGATATTTATCACCATGCGCATTACACTACCCTGCGGACCGATTACGGGAGTCTCTGCCTGTGTTATTCCTGCGACAATTACTGTCGTTCTAACGGTCTACCTGGTATCCTGGAATCAGTAGCGGCAGGCAATCTGGCAAGGTGGATTATCGAGTCGGCATGCATCCAGATGGGGTTAGGTTCGGACCATCAGATGACGCTGCCAGAGTTGTGCTGGTGGGCCTGTCTGAATGGCGTAATCGACTTGATACCGGAGTCGCATGCCCGCCGCGTGCTGCGCATGCCACAGCTGATTGCCGATACCGGGCCAATGCCTGAAGCGATGATTAACCCGGCACCCTCGGCGCAGGAGGTGATTCAGGAAGTGGCTGAGGTGGTTAAGCAGGTGCTGACCATAGGCATCAACCCGGAATCGCCACAGTCATATATGGCGAGGCCAAAGCGGTTACGCTGGACCAATGAGAAGTACACGCGGTGGGTTAAAGCGCAGCCATGCGCATGCTGCAACAAGCCAGCAGACGACCCGCACCACATCATTGGGCACGGACAGGGAGGAATGGGAACGAAGGCGCATGATTTATTTGTGATACCGCTTTGCAGGGCGCATCACGATGAGCTGCACCGTGATCCAAAGGCATTCGAAGAAAAATATGGCAGTCAGTTAGAACTGCTTTTCAGGTTTCTCGATCACTCGATTGCAGTCGGCGTGGTTGGGTAAAATTAAAGCGTGGAGGAAAATATATGCGTGACATGTCACAGGTATTAGAACGCTGGGCGGGTTGGGCTCGCTCAGACCGTAGCGGCGTAGATTACTCACCAATCGCAGCAGGATTTAAAGGCTTGCTGCCACAGGATTCAAAGCTAACCCTGTCGTGCACTGATGACGATGGACTGGTTATTGAGTCATGCCTGGCTAAGCTACGCACCCGCCGCCCCGATGAGCACGAACTTATTGTGCTGCATTACTTCTACAATATCTCCAAACGCAAGCTGGCTCAGCGCGCTAAATGCGATGAGAAGATGATCCGTATTCAGGTCCAGATGGCTGAAGGCTTCCTTGAAGGCTGTCTTGCGTGGCTTGATGTTCGTCTCGAAATGGACCCTGAATTAGAGCCGAAAAAAATAACTCAAAAAACATTATCGCGGTCCGCAAAATCATTGGTAATGTGATAAGACTCGGTACTGTGATGTACTGCTTATCTTCAAGAATTCAGTTGCAAAAGCTGTGAATAATTAAAGCGCCCGGAGCCTCACCAGCTTACGGGCGTTTTTTATTTGCGCCATTAGCTCAACGGATAGAGCATCGGAGTTCTAATCCGCTGGTTCGGGGTTCGAATACCCGGTGGTGCACCAAATCTCAAAAATGCGCAGTTTTGCGATTACGTGAGATCAGCTTAACCCTGTGCTCGACGGGGCAAGAAACTATCGCGTAATGCGTCAGGGTTTATTATTTTTATCTTATGTTCTAGATTGTTATCAATGCGGTGAATCCCTCTATGCGACGGGGTCAAATCTGAGCTATTCCAAGAGTTGTGAGCCGACATACCTGTTTCAGATGGCAGGTATACCGGGAGGCACCCGGCACCGCAGACATTTTCAAAGTCGGAGCGAATCCCCCTAAGCGGCGGGGCATCAGCCAAGAACCAGCGCAAGTTTGCGGACGAAGGTGGCTGTACTTCGTTCACCGGGAGGCACCCGGCGTTCCGGCAACCTGCTAATATGACAATGTTGCTATGAATCCCCCTATGCGGAGGGGCGTCAGCTTTACTCCCAAGATCGGTCTCAAGCGGTAAGTATTGGCTGGTACTTATCACCGGGAGGCACCCGGCATAGCAATTCCAAATTCACGTATATAAGGGCTCGCTTCGGCGAGCCTTTTTCGTTTTTGCGCCCGCCAATCACTGCAAACCACGCTTACTTTAAGCTGTGGCGGAGCGCAATTTCATTTAAGAGACCATAGACAGCACCTGCCAACTACTGGAGGTGAGGATGAAGCGCATGCCAGACAAAGATCCAGGCTTATGGGCAAGCCTGCTTGCATGGCTGTACGCCCACAAAAACGAATCAGGTTATGCAGCTCTAGCTGGAGTGATGGCCATACTACGCGCCACTTACATCGGCAAAGACACATGGCCAAGACGTTTGCTTGATGCGGCAATGTGCAGCCTCTTCGCATTCTTTCTCCAGCCAACGCTGCAGGTGCTTGGTTCTGTCTTCAACTGGAATTTCAGCGAGGGCACAACGCAGGTTGCGGCTGTGTTCCTTGGATTTCTCGGCGTTGACTGGCTTTCATCAAAGCTGCGCCGGTTCATTGATAAGCGCATAGGGGATGGCAATGCTGACACCCAGTAATTTTCAGAAGGCTACTGGCGTAACTGATGCCCAGCGTGATACGTGGTTTCCGCGCATCTCAGCCAGCATGGCAGCATTTGGCATCACCACGGCATTACGTAAGGCTCACTTTCTGGCTCAGGTTGGTCATGAATCGGCAGGATTTACTAAAACCGAGGAAGGACTCAATTACAGCGAGAACGCGCTCACCGCGATGTTTGGCAGGCGCATTACTGCGGCGCAGGCTAATGCCTATGGACGCAACACCGCGCACCCGGCAAACCAGAAGATGATTGCTAACTTCATTTACGCCAACCGCAATGGTAATGGTGATGTGGCTTCGGGTGATGGATACCGTTATCGCGGTCGCGGTCTTATCCAGATCACGGGCAGAGCAAACTACGCGGCGCTGGCCGGGCAGTTAAGCGCTGATGTGGTGGCGAACCCTGATTTGCTGAAAGAACCGATGCAGGCCGCAATGTCAGCGGCGGCATGGTGGAAGAATCACGGATTAAACGAACTGGCTGACACTGATGATGTTACCCGCATCACCAGAGTTATTAACGGTGGAACTAACGGCCTGGACGACAGGATCACCCGCTTACTCAAAGCTAAGGGGATTCTATGCTCAACGTAATCGGCTTTATCCGAAACTATTCACACGTCATTTTCATTGGCCTTATCTGCGTCTGCCTTTGGGGGCTTAACGCCCGTAACTCACAGCTGACCGCGACAAACGACCGGCTGGAAAAGTTATCAAACAGTAAAGACGACCAGATAAACGACCTTCGCTCTAAAAACGATGACCTGGCTTCCAGCGTTAACGACCTCGTTACAGCGGTAAAGAAGCAAAACGAAGTGATGGGGCAGGTAGCAGACCAGCGAGCGGTAACAGCAGAGCAGAACCGGAAACTCCAGAATGAAATCAAGCAATACCTTGCGGCTGATAAAAACGCTGCCGCTCCTGTTCCTGCTGATGCTGTTAAGCGGTTGCGAGACGCAGCGAAGTCAGCAAGTGGAGTACAGGACGATAAAGCAGCCCCGGTTAAATCTTCCAGCGGAACTGACCAGCCCGATAAAGGCACCGGAGCCCGCTAGCGCGATGAGTTATGGCGATTCGGTTGAGTTGAACGTGGTGCTATATGGGTTGGTTGAGCAGTGCAATATTGATAGGGCTGCAGTTCGGAAAATCGAAGGGAACAGATAGAATAAGTATGCTGTAAAAACTTAAAAAGTGCTTCAATAACATCCACGTTGGCTGTAATTTGGTTGTTTTCATTTTAGAGGTATTCAACCATGAAACTAGTGGGTATTGATAAGTTGCTGAGCAGTACGGAGAATGGATTGGCCCAACGGTATCTAGTTTTAGACTATGTACCTAATAATTATTGGGCAGATATGTTTTTAAAGTTACACAAAAATTCAATCTCTCCAGAGAAGCGAGAGGTTTCCCTAAGAGGTAAATATGTCATCGTTGAATGCCTTGTTGAAGAAATTCAGGGGCAGGTCAACTTCCTGAATAAATTATGTGAGGAAGCTGAAATACAGCTCATTAAAGCGCATGATCAGGAACAAAAAGCTAAACAAGCTAAAGGTAGGTTAGAGGAAGAAAATAGAATCCTAGCTTTAGAGGCTTTCGAAAAGCTGAAATTCTGATGACTGAACCGCCTAAAGGCGGTTTTTTAATTTTGAAGTTTAATGCGCTATCAAAATAAACAACTTACTGATGGTTGATGACTTTATTTTTGTAAAACAGTTTTATTCGATCTTCACCGAGGAACTTTCAAATGGCTGAACCGCGCATATATAACAGTCGGTGGGATAAGGCCAGGCTTTCATTTCTCAGGTCGCACCCTATCTGCGTAATGTGTCACCGACAGGGCCGCGCGGTTGCCGCCACTGTGGTCGACCACATCAAACCTCACCGTTTGAAAGAGGCGCTCAACGGTGGCAAGCAGGAGGAGGTTGTTAAGGCTCAGAAGCTGTTCTGGGACAAAGGCAACTGGCAGCCATTGTGCAAGCAGCATCATGATTCAACGAAGCAGCGTGAAGAGAAGCGTGGGCATGTCATCGGGTGCGATGAGAATGGCATGCCTCTTGACCCGTCATCCCACTGGCACAAATGATAATCAATATCGTTTGAATGAAGGTGGCACAAAAATGGTGCAAAAATTTAACATCAGACGGAGGAGGGGCGGGGTAAATGTTCAGGGTACATCGCCTTCCTGACCGCCCGCCCCCCTTTTTATGCACAACCGCGAAATGAAAAGTTTTTTTCTGGGAGGTTTTTATGGCCGGAAGACGACCAAAACCTACCCATCTGAAAGTTGTTACAGGGAATCCCGGCAAGCGCGCGCTCAATAAAAAAGAGCCGAAGCCCGCCCGGGAAATTCCAAGCCCTCCATCACATCTGACCGACTGGGGTAAAACAGCCTGGGGAAAGCTCACCGTTCTGCTGGACGGGATGGGCGTGCTCACGGTTGCGGATACACTTGCGCTCGAACGGCTCTGCGATCTTTATGCAGAAATTCTGCAATTGCGCCAGATAGTCGATATCGAAGGGCGCACCTATACGACTAAAACCCAGATGGGTGATTTTTTGATTAAAGCAAACCCGGCTGTCGCCATGCTGGCGGATGTGGATCGCCGGTTCAAAAGTTATCTGGTGGAGTTCGGCCTTACACCGGCTGCCCGGTCAAAGGTAAATGCTGATGGTGGAGAAAAAGAAGAAGACCCGCTCAACCAGTTCTTCGGTTGATCCAGCTACACAATATGCCATGGACGTTACCAGCGGCTCAGTCATAGCGGGCCCGGATATTCGCGCTGCATGCGCACGGCACCTTCGGGATTTAGAAGAAGGGCCTGAGCGCGGACTGTTTTGGGATGTTGAAGCCGTCACTCGCGTCGTTAATTTCTTCGCTCAGGTTCTGAAGCTTAACGGCGGTGAGCATGAGGGAAAACCGTTTATCCTGCTGCCATGGCAGTGTTTCATTGTGGGTTCTCTCTTTGGCTGGAAAGCGGAGGACGGCACGCGCCGCTTTCGCATGAGCTACATAGAATCAGGTAAGGGTTCAGGCAAGTCGCCTCTTGCTGGCGGTGTTGGCCTTTACCTTCTGATGGCAGACAAGGAGCCACGCGCCGAAGTATATGCGGCGGCCACAAAAAAAGACCAGGCGATGATCCTGTTTCGCGATGCGGTAACGATGGTCGATCAGTCGCCCGCGCTGGCGCAGCGCATCACCAAATCCGGCACCGGGCTGAATGTTTGGAATCTCGCGTTCTTGCAGACAGGCTCTTTCTTCAAACCGATCAGCTCCGATGATGGTCAGTCAGGCCCGCGCCCTCACGGCGCGTTGATCGACGAGGTCCATGAGCACAAAACAAACGCCGTTGTTGAGATGATGCGCGCCGGGACCAAGGGCCGTCGTCAGGCTCTGATGTTCCTCATCACCAACAGTGGCCACGATAAGACCAGCGTCTGTTATGAGTATCACGAGTACGGTCGCAAGGTTGCAGCCGGTGACCTCGTTGATGACAGCTTTTTCAGCTTCATCTGTTCGCTGGATGAGGGCGACGACCCGTTCAAAGATGAATCCTGCTGGGGGAAAGCTAACCCCTCACTGGGGCAAACATTCACGGATAAATATCTGCGTGAGCAGGTGACGCAGGCGCGCGGAATGCCTTCGAAAGAGAGCATCGTGCGCCGCCTTAACTTCTGTCAGTGGGTGGAAGCGTCCGATCCTTGGATTGACAGCGACACCTGGATGAACTGCGAACAGGACTTTGATCCCGCAGATTTGGCGGGAGAAGAGTGTTACGGGGGGCTGGACCTGTCAGGTTCTCGTGACCTGACGGCACTGGCGCTTTACTTCCCGAAATCCAAAAAGCTTTTAGTCGAATTCTGGACCCCTAAAGACTCACTGCTTGAGCGCGCCAAAACGGACCATGTTCCCTATGACGCCTGGTTGCGTAACGGCTTCATCCATGCACCACCGGGGAAGGCGGTTAACTACGGCTTTGTAGCGGTACGAATTGGAGAGTTGGCGGCCAGATATGACATTAAGTGCATCGCGTTTGACCAGTATCGCATTAAGTATCTGGAGCCCGAACTCGAAAGCGAGTCTGTGAGCGTTGACCTTGTTCCGCACGGTCAGGGCTTTTATAAGGCCCAGGAATCCGGACTCTGGATGCCGCGCTCTATCGAGTTGTTTGAGGAACACCTCAATAACCGGGTTCTAGTTATACGGCCTAATCCCTGCCTGCGCTGGAACGCTGCCTCTGCAGTGCTTGAGGCAGATCAGAAGGACAACCGTATCTTTGCCAAAAAGAAAAGCACTGGTCGAATTGATGGCGTGGTGGCGTCTGCAATGGCAATCGGTGCGGCTGAGGATGCAGTGCTGGTAGACAGTGGCGACCCCGATGACTTTTTTGACGACCCGATTATGGTAGGTATCTGATGAAGCAAAAGAAACAGCCGGGCCGCATTAAAAGCGCGATTGTTAACTGGCTTGGCGAGTCCATTGGGCTTAACGATGCTGCTTTCTGGCAGGAATGGTACGGCACCAGTAGTAGCGGAAAAGTAGTGACAGCTGAGAAAGCGCTGGCGCTGGCTTCAGTCTGGGCATGTGTTCGACTACTCAGTGAGTCGGTTTCAACCCTACCCATGAAGGTTTATGAACGCGCTGCCGATGGTTCCCGCAAGCTTGCTCTGAATCATCCGGCCTATCAGCTGCTTTGCCGCCGCCCAAACAGTGAAATGACACCGTCACGATTTATGCTGATGGTGGTTGCCAGTATCTGTCTGCGGGGCAACGCCTACGTTGAGAAAAAGATGATAGGCACCAAGCTGGTTTCGCTTGTTCCACTTCTTCCACAGAGTATGAAGGTAGAACGCCTCGACAGCGGTGAGCTGCAATATACCTACACCGAAAAAGGCATACCCCGCATCATTCCTGTAAAGAACATGATGCATATTCGTGGTTTCGGGCTAGATGGCGTCTGCGGGATGATGCCGATGCGCACCGGGCGTGATGTGTTCGGGGCGGCAATGGCGGTAGAAGAATCCGCTGCCAAGATTTTTGAAAACGGTATTCAGACTTCCGGCTTCTTCCTCTCGAAGAACCTGCTGACAAAAGAGCAACGCCAAAAGAACCGTGAAAACCTTAACCGGTTCGTTGGTTCAAAAAATGCCGGAAAGGTGATGGTGCTGGAGGGCGATATGTCCTATCAGGGTATTACGCTGAACCCTGAAGACGCTCAGATGCTTGAATCACGCTCGTTCAGCATTGAAGAAATCTGCCGCTGGTTCCGTGTTCCGCCATTTATGGTGGGCCACGTTGATAAACAAAGCAGTTGGGCTTCAAGTGTAGAGGGCATGAACCTGCTGTTCCTGACCAACACGCTGCGCCCGATGCTGGTTAACATTGAGCAGGAAATTTCACGCTGCCTGCTTAACGGCGATGAAGATTTGTTTGCTGAGTTCTCCGTTGAGGGGCTGTTACGCGCCGACAGCGCCGGACGTTCCGCCTATTACACTACAGCACTTCAGAACGGCTGGATGTCACGTAATGACGTTCGTCGCCTTGAGAATCTGCCACCAATTGAAGGCGGTGATATCTACACCGTGCAACTGAACCTTACCCCGCTTGAGGATTTGCGCAAAAACAGCATTGAAGCAAGGGCTACGTTGTTGCGCGAAGTTCACAATGCCGTTTTCCCGGACATTCCTTTAGAACAGTCACCGCTTAAACAAGCGGCTTAGGAGCAACCCCCATGACATTGAAAAGTCTTCCGGCAGCGCCGGAGGGGCGGCCTTTTGCGCGCGAAAATCGCGATCTGCCGTCCTCCGCAATGGAACGCTGGAACGGCGGTATTAAAGCCGCGAAGCAGGCAGACAACAGCATTTCCGTGTTCGACGTCATTGGCGCTGACTGGTACGGCGATGGAGTTACCGCCAGCCGCATTGCTGCTGCCCTCCGGTCAATCGGCGGCGCTGATGTGACCGTGAATATCAATTCGCCCGGCGGAGATATGTTTGAAGGCCTGGCAATTTATAACCTGCTGCGCGAGTACGAGGGAAAAGTCACCGTCAAGGTGCTGGGCCTCGCTGCTTCTGCTGCTTCGATCATCGCGATGGCCGGTGATGAGGTCCAGATTGGTCGCGGTGCCTTCCTGATGATCCATAACTGCTGGGTGTATGCGATGGGCAACCGTCACGACCTGCAGCAGATTGCGGCTGACATGGTGCCTTTTGATAAAGCCATGAACGATATTTACGGCGCTCGCACGGGGCTGGATACCGCCACTATCGACGCAATGATGGACGCAGAAACTTACATCGGCGGCAGTGATGCTGTTGATAAGGGATTTGCGGATCGTCTTCTTTCTGCAGATGAAATTGCGGATGACGACGACAGCCCCGCAGCTGCATTACGCAAACTGGACGCGATGCTGGCTAAAACCGATGCACCCCGTTCCGAACGTCGAAAACTTCTCAAAGCACTAACCGGCAGCAAGCCAGGCGCTGCTGCCACCCCTGAAGGTATGCCGGGCGCTACCGACGAAATCAACCCTGAAAGTATTGAACAACTTCAAAACGCGCTGGCCGCGTTCGGCAAATAAGGAATCATCATGTCAGATGTAAATGAGTTACTTAAGAAAGTATCTGCAAAGCTTGAAGAGGTTTCAGGCACCTTCAGCGCGAAGGCTGAAGATGCGCTTAAGGAAGCAAAGAACTCTGGTCAGTTGTCAGCCCAGACAAAAGAGGCGGTCGATAAAATCGCCACTGAATTTAACGCTCTTAACGAGGCGAATAAAACGCTGAAAGCATCACTCGGTGAGCTGGAACAGCACGTCGCACAGATGCCGATGAACCACGCGGCCAAAGTTGTTGAAACCGTGGGTCGTCAGGTCGTCTCATCTGAAGCGCTTAAAGCCTTCACCGCTGGCGTTGAAGGTAATAAACGCATCAGTATTCCAGTTAATGCAGCGCTGGTTTCAGTCGATGTTCCTGGTCAAATCGTTGCGCCTGATCGCCTTCCTGGTATCGACACCCAGCCAAAGCAGCGCCTGTTTATTCGTGATTTGATTGCGCCGGGCCGTACGGCTTCCAACACCATTTACTGGGTGCAGCAGACCGGTTTCACCAACAAAGCCGCTGCCGTTGCTGAAAATACGACCAAGCCGTACAGCGACATTGCGTTTGCTGAGAAGATCACGCCAGTTCGCACGATCGCTCACCTGTTTAAGGCGGCCAAGCAGATTCTGGATGATATGCCGCAACTGCAGTCAACGATTGATGCAGAGCTGCGCTACGGTCTGAAGTACGTTGAGGAGCAGGAAATTCTGTTTGGTGACGGTACCGGTGCCCATCTCGAAGGTATCGTTCCGCAGGCTTCAGATTTTGCCGCTGCATTTACAGTCGAAAGTCAGAATGGTATTGACGATCTGCGCCTGGCCATGCTTCAGGCTCAACTGGCGAGATTCCCGGCTTCGGGTCACGTCCTGCATTTCATCGACTGGGCCAAGATTGAATTGACCAAAGACACGCTGGGTCGCTATATCCTGGCGAATCCTGCGGCGCTGACAGGGCCAACCCTCTGGGGTCTTCCTGTCGTGGCTACCGAAGCGGCTGCATTCCAGGGCAAATTCCTGACAGGCGCATTTAATGCCGGTGCACAAATCTTTGATCGTGAAGATGCCAACGTCGTTATCTCCACCGAAAACGCCGACGACTTTGAGAAAAACATGATCTCAATCCGTTGTGAAGAGCGTCTCGCTTTGGCGGTTAAACGTCCTGAAGCATTCATCTACGGTACCTTCACCGTTCCTGCAGCCAGCTAACTAATCAGGCGGCCTGAGTGCCGCCTTTATCAGGGGTACGTTCATGAAACTGATTCTGTTAAAGCCGAATTACTTTAATGGTGTGGTCGTAACTGAAGGTCAAACTATTGAAACGACTGAGCAACACGGTCGTGAACTCATCAAGCTTAAATATGCCCGTTCAGTCGATGATGACGGCGATGCAGAAGCAAAGGCTAAAGCCGATGCTGAAGCGCAAGCCAAAGCAGAAGCCGAAGCACAGGCTAATGCCGAGGCTGAAGCCAAAGCGAAGGCTGAAGAAGATGCTCAGGCTAAAGCCGATGCTGAAGCGCAAGCCAAAGCAGAAGCCGAAGCACAGGCTAATGCCGAGGCTGAAGCCAAAGCGAAGGCTGAAGAAGATGCTCAGGCTAAAGCCGATGCTGAAGCGCAAGCCAAAGCAGAAGCCGAAGCACAGGCTAATGCCGAGGCTGAAGCCAAAGCGAAGGCTGAAGAAGATGCTCAGGCTAAAGCCGCTGCTGAAGCGCAAGCCAAAGCAGATGCCGAAGCAAAGGAAAAAGCTAAAAAATAAGGCGTGGTCATGCTGCTGACGCTCGAAGAAATCAAATTGCAGTGCCGCCTGGAAAGCGATTTCACTGCAGAGGATCAGCTTCTTGAGCTTTTTGCTCTGGCTGCTGAAGCGAAGGCGGTGACCTACCTCAACCGCAACCTCTATAAAACAATTGCCGACATTGCCCCACTTGATACTGACGGCATTGTGATCACCGAAGATATTCGACTTGCTCTGCTAATGCTGGTAAGTCACTGGTACGAACACCGCAGTTCTGTGTCGGAACTGGAAATGACAGAGACGCCTCAGGCGTTTGAGTTTCTCCTCTATTCACGCCGCCTGCCCGTGTCGGGGTACTGATATGCAGTTACGGTCATCTAATACCAGCGCGGTATTCACGCTGCCCGATCCCGGTGAACTGAATAAGCGCATTCACTTACGGCAGCGCATAGACCAGGCGGCAGCCGATTATGGCGTACAGCCGGTTTATCAGAATGAAAATGACGTGTGGGCAAAGGTCCGGCAGGTCGGGGCCACAACCTATCACGAATCCATTCAGGCTGATGACATCATTACCCATTACATCACGATCCGCTTTCGTCAGGGCATCACTTCCGACTTTGAAGTGGTTTATGGCGGCAATATTTACCGGGTTAAGCGCCTTCGCGATCTTAACTCGGCTGGCCGTTATCTGCTGATGGAATGCGAGGAGCTGGGCGCGGTAGAGCGCGATGGAGAGATGTATGGCTAAGCCGCTGCTGCACGTCGATTTCGACCAACCGAAAGAGCTCGTTTTTAACCGCGCCAAGATGCGCAAGGCCTTTGTGAAAATAGGCCAGGTGCATATGCGCGATGCCCGCCGGATGGTGATGCGTCGCGGTCGTTCTTCTCCGGGGGAAAGTCCGGGATATCGCACTGGCAGACTGGCGCGCTCAATTGGTTATTACGTACCCCGGGCATCTAAAAACCGTCCTGGACTGATGGTGCGCATTGCCCCAAACCAGAAGCGGGGCGAAGGCAACCGCCTTATTGAAGGGGATTTCTATCCTGCTTTCCTGTTCTATGGCGTCCGGCGTGGCGCAAAACGCGGTAAAAGCCATCATAAAGGCAAGTCTGGTGGCAACGGCTGGCGTATTGCGCCACGTAAAAACTATATGGCGGAAGTGCTTGAATCCCGCAAGAGCTGGACGCGTTATGTCCTCAGCAGGGCGTTGCGCACCTCCCTCCGGCCAGAAAGGAAAAAGAAATGAAGCTCTCTCTTGTGATAGCTGCCCTTCGCGCAAGGTGTCCACGCTTTGCGGGCAACGTAGCAGGTGCGGCGGAATTTAAAGCCATTCCTGAAACCGGGAAAATGAAACTTCCGGCGGCTTACGTGGTGCCGACTGAGGACATTACCGCCGAGCAAAAGTCACTGACCGACTACTGGCAGAACGTCACTGAAGGGTTTGCAGTTGTCGTTGTACTGGACAACACCCGTGACGAGCGCGGTCAGGCATCAGGCTATGACGCGGTACATGATGTGCGGGGTGAAATCTGGAAGGCGCTGCTGGGCTGGGAGCCGGATGAAGACGCGGGTCCAGTAGCATACTCGGGTGGCCAGCTTCTGGATATGGACAGAGGCCGCCTCTATTACCAGTTTGAGTTCATGCTCACACGTGAAATTACTGGTGAGATGACGCGCCAGCAGGACGATCTCAACGCCCTGGATGAATTCAGTGAAATTGATGTCGATGTGGATTTCATAGGCAAAGACCAGAAACCAGACGGCATCATCGAACATAAACTTCGGGTCAACCTCAGCGAGTAACCAATGAAACTAAAACCTGTAGGCGGGCGGTCAGTTCCTGATCCAGCCCGTGGCGACCTGTTGCCCAAAGAAGGGCGAAACGTCGAAATGAGTACTTACTGGCTCCGCCGTATGAAGGTTGGAGATGTTACGGAAGTCAAAGCAGAAACCAAGGCTTCTGCAAAAGACGCAACTAAACAAGGTGGCGAGTGATGACTGTCAGTTTTAATCAGGTGCCTTCTGATATCCGCGTGCCGCTGTTCTGGGCAGAAATGGATGCCAGCCAGGCGAATACCGAGAGTTCAAGCAGCCCGGCGCTGCTAATCGGCACTGTGGCGACCACGTCAACGGTTGTGAAAAATGCGCTCACTATCATGCCATCAGCCGATCTTGCCGGGAAAATCTGCGGATTCGGCAGCCAGTTACACCGTATGGTCAAACGCTATCGCGCCATCGACCCCTTTGGTGAACTCTGGATTCTGGCAGTAGGTGAATCAACAGGTGCGCAGGCGGCAGGCTCGGTAGTCATTGCAGGCACCGCGCAGGCATCTGGAACTCTCAGCCTTTATATCGGGGTTGAACGTGTTCAGGCCTCCGTGGTTATTGGCGATGAGGCTGCTGACGTTGCCACTACGCTTGCGGCTGCTATCAACGCGAATACCAGCCTTCCTGTCACCGCGACCGCCACTGACGGCACCGTTGCAGTCAAGGCTCGCCATAAGGGACTGCCCGGGAACGACATCCCGTTGATGCTGAACTATTACGGCACGGTGGGCGGTGAAACTACCCCTGACGGCATTACCGTGATCATTACCGCGCTTTCTGGCGGCACCGGTTCACCTGACCTTACCGACACCATTGCTGCGATGGGTGATGAGCCGTTTGATTTTATCGGGCTACCGTTCAGTGATTCAGCTTCCCTCGCGACTATGGCGCTGGAAATGAATGACGGTTCAGGTAGATGGAGCTACGCACGCCAGCTTTATGGCCACGTATACACGGCTAAAACAGGCACACTGTCAGATCTGGTTGCCTTCGGCGACACCATGAATAACCAGCATATCACCGTTGCGGGTTATGAAGTGTCCACGCAAACCTGCTGCGATGAGCTGGTGGCGATGCGTACCGCCCGCAATGCGGTATTTATCCGTAACGATCCGGCGCGACCAACGCAAACCGGAGAACTGACCGGGGCATTACCTGCGCCGAAAGGCACCCGTTTCATTCTTTCAGAGCAACAGTCTCTGCTGACGCATGGCATTGCAACAGCCTATGCAGAGAGCGGCGTGCTACGTATTCAGCGTGATATTACGACCTATCAGCAGAACAGTTACGGCGTGGCTGATGACAGCTATCTGGACAGTGAAACGCTGCATACCAGTGCTTACGTACTGCGCGAACTGAAGAGCGTGATCACCTCCAAGTACCCTCGCCATAAACTGGCCAATGACGGCACCCGATTTGGTGATGGTCAGGCTGTGGTGACGCCATCGGTCATCAAAGGTGAGATGTGCTCGGTCTACAAACAGATGGAGCGATCAGCCATCGTTGAGAACTTTGACCTGTTCAAAACCTATCTGGTGGTGGAGCGCAACACGGATAATCCAAACCGCGTAGACGTGCTGTTCCCGCCTGACTACGTTAATCAGCTGCGCGTGTTTGCTCTGGTTAATCAGTTCCGTCTGCAATACAGCGAGGAGAGCGAATAATGTCCCGTATTGCTGGTACCACGTATTTCAAACTCGACGGGCTTCAGCTGTCGCTGACGGGCGGCATTGAAGTGCCAATGAACACTAAGGTTAATGATGATGTGATCGGCCTTGATGGTTCTGTTGACCGCAAAGAAACGCACCGCGCGCCCTATATCAAAGGCACTTTCAAAGTGCCGAAGGGATTCCCGCTCAGCAAAATCACAGAGTCCGACAGCATGACCGGTACTGCTGAGCTGGCGAACGGTCAGGTGTATGTCCTGACCGAAGCCTGGCTGTTTGGTGAGGCCAACCACAATGCTGAAGAGGGCACGGTTGACCTTGAATTCCACGGTTCAGAAGGATTCTACCAGTGAAAGAATTGGTACTGACTAAACCCATTGTGGCGGCAAATGAAACGCTTCATGTGCTGGAAATCCGCGAGCCTACTTACGACGAAGTTGAGCAGTTCGGTATTCCCTTCAGCTACAACGAGTCCGGGGAAATGAAACTGGACTCCCGCGTCTCGCTGAAATATATCCCTGTGCTCGCCTCTATCCCGCGATCTTCTGCGGCTAAGTTAGCGCTCAAAGATGTCTTTATGGCATCAATGACAATCGTTGGTTTTTTTACGGGGTCGGAAGCGGCAGAGAGTTCAGAAAGCGACTCTACAACACTGCCCACTTCTGGCGAATAAATCCGCTTGAACTAAAAAATGTCAGCCTCAGCAAGTTTCTGGAAATGGAAGCTGAGGCTGTACGCATCTCTGAGGAAATAAACCGTGGCGGATAGTTTTCAGCTGAAGGCGATCATCACGGCAGTGGATCAGTTGTCTGGTCCACTGAAGGGGATGAGCAAAAACCTAAAAGGCTTCCAGAAGGAAGCCAAAAATATCATGGTCAATGCGGCTGCTATGGGCGTCGCGCTGACTTCAGCGTTTGCAGTGCCAATCAGCCAGGCGATGGATTTCGAATCGCAGATGGCGGACGTTCGCAAAGTCGTGAACTTCGACACCCCGCAGCAGTTTAAAGAGATGAGTGAGGACGTACTCAAACTCTCGACTCAGTTGCCGATGGCTGCAAACGGTATTGCGCAGATCGTTGCGGCTGGTGGTCAGTCCGGTATTGCGCGTAAAGATCTGATGCAGTTCGCCAGCGATGCGGTGAAAATGGGCGTGGCATTTGATCAGACCGCTGAAGAGTCTGGCCAGATGATGGCACAGTGGCGAACCGCGTTCAAAATGACTCAGGATGGCGTGGTGGTTCTCGCCGATAAAATTAACTACCTGGGTAACACTGGCCCGGCAAATGCACAAAAGATTTCCGACATCGTCACCCGTATAGGTCCTCTGGGTGGCGTAGCAGGCGTGGCGTCTGGTGAGATTGCCGCGATGGGCGCTACCATCGCGGGTATGGGCGTGGAGTCTGAGATAGCCGCAACGGGCATTAAAAACTTCATGCTTTCCCTGACCTCCGGCAAATCAGCCACGGCATCACAAAAGAAAGCGCTGAAGTTTATAAAGATTGATCCGGGCCAACTGGCAGCAGACATGCAGAAGGATTCACGCGCCGCGATGCTGAAGGTGCTGGACTCTCTGGCTAAGGTGCCAAAAGATAAACAGGCAGCGGTCATGAATGCGCTGTTTGGCAAAGAGTCGCTTGGTGCGATTGCCCCTCTGCTGACAAATCTGGACTTATTGAGCACCAACTTCAATCGCGTTGCGGATGCGCAGCAGTATGCAGGGTCGATGCAGAAAGAATATGAGTCGCGAGCGGCCACTACTGCTAACTCTGTTCAGTTGCTTAAGAATCAGTTCAACGCTGCCAGTATTACCATCGGTGATATGTTCCTTCCCGATATCGTCAGGCTGACGCAGAAGGTTCAGCCGATGGTCGAACAGTTCAGACAGTTCACCAAGGCTAACCCCGAGATGGTTCGCGGCACCTTTAAGTTTGGTCTGACCTTGCTTGGCACAGCCTCTGCTGTTGGCATTGCCGTCAAAGCGGTGAAGATGTTTGAAACCGTGCTGAAGATGTCCACCATGGGCAAACTGGTTTCTCTGCTGGTGCTGGGAGGTAGCCTTATTGTCAGCAACTGGGATCAGGTTGGTCCGGTTGTTAAAGCAGTATGGCAAGACGTGAATGATGTCGTTGAAGCGATGGGTGGCTGGAAGAGCACTATTGAGGGCGTCAGTGCCGTAATGGCTGGCGTATTCACCATCCGTACCGTCGGCACGCTGAAAACCGCGCTCACAACAGCGACTTCACTTTCTGGCGTACTGGCGCAGATAGCTTCACTCGGTGCTCTGACGGTGTCCATCGGCGTTGCGATTTACATCTTCAAAAAACTGAATGATATCGCTGATGCAGTTACCGAAAAGGACGGCACAACATCGTTCTGGCAATCCCTGAAGAACCGCTGGAATGCGGGAGGCTGGTATAACAATCAGCAGGGCGGTCCGGGCTATCAGTCAGCGGTCCCGCTTTCTCGCCCACAGCAGGGTGAGCTGAAGGTGACATTCGATAATGCGCCGCCTGGCATGCGCGTTGCGCCAGCGGGTAACTCCCTGCCCTGGCTTAACTATGATGTCGGATATAACCGCTTCTCAAACCAGTAACCCGCTCCGGCGGGTTTTTTATTGCCCGGAGATTGCATGAGCTGGATTGATAATCTGCAGGATGCCTCACTGCGCGGCGTGCCTTTCAAAGTCGATGAGGATGAAGCCACTTTTGGTCGCCGTGTTCAGGTTCATGAATACCCCAACCGGGATAAACCATGGGCTGAAGATATGGGGCGTGCAACGCGGCGCTTCAGCGTTCAGGCGTATCTGGTAGGCGATAACTATTTTGAGCAGCGCAACAGGCTGATCGAAGCAGTTGAAAAGCCCGGAAGCTGCACGCTCGTTCATCCATTCTACGGCGAAATGACCGTCACCGTTACGGATGAAGTTCGCGTAAGCCACACCAAAGACGAAGGCCGAATGTGCCGCGTCAGCTTCAGCTTCATTGAATCAGGCGAGCTGTCCTTCCCAAAAGCCGGTATTGCAACCGGAACGAAGCTGACCGGGGCTGCAGCGCTGATGGATGATTTTTTGTCATCTGCATTTGGAGCGTTTGGGCTTGATGGTCTGCCAGATTTCACGCAAAACGGCCTGCTGGATGATGCCACTGAAATGTTCGATACCGTAACTGACGCCATGCAGTACGTGGATTCCGGTATCAGTGCAGCATCCCGCCTGATGCAGGGTGATTTGTCTGTGCTGCTGATGCCACCATCCAGTGGCATGAACTTCGTTAATCAGCTTCAGACGATGTGGCGGGCAGGGACAAAACTGACTGGTAATGTCACAGACCTGATCACAATGGTTAAAGGTCTCAGTGGTATTACCCTCGATACGGGACTTGCCCCGCGCGGGGTGTGGAAAACAGACAGTGCCAGCACACAGGCCAGAACGGAGCAGCGCAATTTCGTTGCGCAGGCCATTCGCACGTCAGCACTCAGCGAGGCTGTTAATACGGTAACGAACCTTCCCAAATCCACCTCATCAACAACGAAGCCAGCAGACCAGCAAGCGTCAGCAACCGTCATTGTTTCACATCCTGCCGTTAATGATGTGCTTGAAGACGATACAGCCGTGGGGGTAACAACCTCTACAGCAACTGATACGGTCCCGTCCTGGGATGATTTAACTGAAGTTCGCGACACGCTCAATACGGCCATCGATCAGGAAATGGTGCGTGTCACCGATGACGGACTGTTTCTCGCTTTGCGACAGGTACGCACCGCGCTGAATGAAGATATCACCGCCCGACTTGAGCAAACCGCCAGAACGGTTGAGCGCGTCCCGCCAGAGGTTTTACCCGCAGTCGTGCTTGCTGCTGACTGGTACGACGATGCCGGGCGTGAATATGACATTACCGCGCGCAACGCCATCCGGCACCCCGGCTTTGTCCCGGTTAAAACTCTGAGAGTGCCCGTCCAGTGAATACAACCGTACTTCTTCGCGTTAATGGCCGTGAGTGGGGCGGATGGACCTCTGTCCGCATTGCCGCTGGCATTGAACGTATCGCAAGGGATTTCAACGTCCAGATTACCCGGTCCTGGCCGGGTGATGAATCACAGGTGAGTCGCCGCAGCCGCATTAAAAAGGGCGATAAGGTTGAAGTACTTATAGGTGACGATCTGGTTATCACCGGATGGGTAGAAGCAACGCCCGTGCGGTATGACGCTAACAGTATCTCAATGGGCATCGTTGGCCGCAGTAAAACGGCTGATCTGGTTGATTGCTCAGCTACACCCTCGCAGTACAACGGACGATCAATCGTTCAGGTTGCCGCAGACCTCGCTAAACCTTTCAGCATCAACGTTGTGGATGCGGGCGGCGTGTCAGGCGTACTGCAGGGCGTGCAGGCCGACCAGGGTGAATCCGTTATGGATGTGCTGAATAAGATGCTGGGGCTACAGCAGGCTCTGGCCTATGACAACGCAGCGGGTGATTTAGTTATTGGCGGGATAGGTACCGTCAAAGCTACAACCGCGCTGGTGCTGGGCGAAAATATCCTTACCTGTGACAGCGAGCAGAGTATTAAAGACCGCTTCAGTAGTTATCAGGTATCAGGCATGCGCGCCGGAAACAACAATGATTTTGGCGAAGCAACCACAACAGCGATTCGCGGTACGGCCACTGATACTGGTATTGCCCGGTACAGGCCACTACTGGTCAGGCAGACCGGTAATGCTACATCAGCAACCTGCGCAGAGCGCAGCGAGTTCGAAATGCGCCAGCGAGCCGCCAAAACTGACGAGGTGACTTACACCGTTCAGGGATGGCATCAGGGAGACGGTAAGCTGTGGCAGCCCAACATGCTGGTGAACGTATTCGATCCCGTTCTGGGTTTTGATAACCGTGAAATGGTAATCGCGGAGGTTACCTATCAGCAGGATGACAACGGCACCATCAGTGAATTACGCGTTGGCCCTGCAGATGCTTATCTACCCGAGCCAGCCAAGCCCGGCAAGCGTAAGAAAAAAGCAGCAGCGGAGGATGATTTCTGATGGCTGGTCCACTTGATGCGATTAATCGCGCTATTTCAAATGTTCTCGCCCGCGCGGTATTACGCGGTATCGACACCGCCAGCAAATGCCAGATGCTGGAAATCAGCATGCCGGGCAATGAAGGAAAGAGCGATATAGAACATCTTGAGCCTTATGGGTTTACGTCAGCTGCACTGAGCGGCGCGGAGGCCATTGCGGCTTACTTCGATGGTGATCGCTCTCATGGTGTCGTGCTGGTGGTGGCGGACCGTCGCTATCGCCTCAAAGGATTACAGGGCGGCGAGGTCGCCATTTATGACGACCAATCCAAGTCAGTAACCCTGACCCGGTCAGGAATTGTTGTTGATGGTGGTGGGAAACTTATCACCCTCAAAAATGCCCCTAAAGCCCGTTTCGAAATGGACATTGAGGCCACCGGAAATATCACCGACAACTGTGATTCTGGTGGCGTTTCTATGGCCCAGATGCGTGTGACTTACAACGGTCATAAGCATAAAGAAAACGGCGATGGTGGCGGCACAACGGATGCAACCTTGCAACAAATGGGCGGATCATGATCCTTACGATAAATGGTAAGCAGCAGGCGGTGTACCAGTTGACTGACCCGCTTACCCGTGCGGTGGTCATCTCACTTTTCACCTGGAGAAAAGCAGGCAAAGACGATGCGCCTGAAGAGGTCAATGGCTGGTGGGGTGACACATACCCAACCGTACAGAATGACCGAATCGGTTCACGCCTTTATTTACTTAAGCGCTCAAAACTGACCAACCAGACGCCGCTGAAAGCCCGCGAGTACATCACAGAAGCGCTGCAGTGGCTCACGGCTGATGGTGTGGCCTCGCGGGTGGACGTGACAGCGCAAAGGCTCGGCATCAACGCTATGTCAGCTTCGGCGGTTATCCAGAAACAGGACGGCACAACCCTGACGCTTTCCTTTGATGATTTATGGAGTGAACTCAATGGCTGACAGCGGATTTTCCCGCCCGACACTCCCGCAGCTGATCACCGCAGTACGGAGCGATATTCTTACCCGCCTCGCGGCTGATTCAACCCTGGCCGAATTACGCCGGACTGACGCCGAGGTATACAGCCGCGTTATTGCCGCATCGGTTCATACCGTATATGGCTACATAGATTATCTCGCCCGGAATCTCCTTCCAGACCTTGCGGAAGAAGACTGGCTTATCCGACACGGAAATATGAAGCGCGCCCCGCGCAAGGCAGCAACTTATGCGAGCGGCTATGTTCGCTGGGACGGCGTGACGGGCACTACCGGTATTGATGCTGGCGTAACGATCCAGCGTGACGATTTGGTGTCATTCACCACAACAGCCAGCGCTACGCCTTCCGGGGGGGTGCTTCGCGTGCCAGTCACCTGTGATACGTCAGGGGTCACTGGAAATACTGATGACGGCATCACAATGCGCCTCACCAGTCCGGTAACGGGTCTGGCTTCGGCTGGAGTAGCGGACACCATTCAGGGCGGTACTGATATCGAAGACCTTGAGGTATGGCGCGCCAGAATCATTGAGCGCTGGTATTACACACCACAGGGTGGAGCAGACGCCGATTATGAGGTGTGGGCGAAAGAAGTATCAGGCGTAACCCGTGCATGGACTTACCGGCACTGGTCAGGTCGCGGCACGGTGGGGATCATGCTGGCAAATAGCGACCTCTATGACCCTATACCGGATGCCGCTGTCGTGGCCGCTGTGCAGGCGCATATCGAACCCCTTGCCCCGATAGCAGGATCGGATGTTTACGCCTTTGCCGCAACACCGCATGTCGTTGATTATCACATCCGACTCACGCCCGACACGGAAGAAATCAGGCTGGCTGTAGAAGCGGAGATCAGAGCGATGAATCTTCGCGATGGTGTGCCTGAAGGCGCGCTTGAGCCATCCCGAATTAGTGAAGCCATCAGCCTGGCGACCGGGGAATACAGCCACGTTCTGGTTAGTCCAACCGATGAGGTGGCAATAGCAAAAGGTGAAGTGGGCGTAGTGGGAGACTTCACATGGACCTGACAGCACAGTATGAGCAGATGCTGGGCGCGCTGCTGCCGCGAGGCCCAGCGTGGGATGGTGAAGACCCGCTGCTGCTGGGATTGGCTCCCGTTATGTCACGAGCACATCAACGCGCTGATGCATTGATGCTGGAAACTGACCCGCGCTCAGTGACGGAACTCATAGAACGCTACGAGAACATTACTGGCTTGCCTGACAGTTGCACACCTTCGGGAACGCAGACGTTGCAGCAGCGCCGCCAGCGGCTGGATGCAAAGATAAATCTGTCTGGTGGAATCAATGAAGCTTTTTATCGCGCGCAACTGGATGCGCTTGGGTATACCGATGCAACGATAACGCGCTATCCCAAGAGTAGTTTCACTTGTTTATCTGACTGTACAGAGTCCCTGTACAGCGATGAGTGGCGCTATTACTGGCGTGTGAATATCCCAGCAGCCGCGCAAATCAGCCCTATGACTTGCATCAGTAACTGTACGGACTCAATCCGTACATGGGGTGAAACCATAGTCGAGTGTGTACTTAACAAGCTTGCCCCATCGCACACCTACGTAATCTTCTTATACACGGAGTAATCCATGCATCGTATTGATACGTCTACCGCTCAGGTGGACAAATTTGGCTCGGGTAAAAATGGGTTCACTGGTGGCAACCCGCAAACAGGTGTGCTACCGACTGCGCTGGATGCGGACTATTTCGATACCCTACAAGAAGAGCTTGCGGGCGTCATTGAGGCCGCTGGAATCACATTAAAAAAGGATACTAATACGCAGTTGTTAACTGCAATGAGAGCATTATTTACTGGCCGCCAGATTGGCGCGCCGATAGTGATGTCTGCGACTGGAACTTACACCCCAAGCTCATCTTTTGTTAAATATGTTGAAGTCGAGCTTTACGCACCTGGTGGTGGTGGCGCAGGTGTGCCAGCATACTCAGGAAGTACTGCCGCTATAGGCGGAGGAGGTTCGGCTGGATCTTGGGTAAAATTCAGAATCCCGGTATCACTGATTTCTGCGGGCGTACTGGTGACCATTGGTGTCCAGGGAACAGCAGGAGCTTCAGGTGGAGGAGTCGGAGGGACAGGAGGTAATTCATCATTTGGTTCACTGGTTGTTTGCCCAGGTGGAATCGGAAGCGGTTACTCAACCTCCACATCAGCAACTAACGCCGGCGGTGCTAACTCACCTGCAGACGCAACTATTTCTGCATCAGTTACGGTTATTGCCAAATCTAGGGGGCAAGCTGGTTCTCCTGGGTATCTTTCTAATAATACCAGTGGTTCGCCTGGACTTGGTGGGGCAACTCCTGTTGGTTCTTCTGGCCCAGACTCCGCGGGAAATGGAGCGGGAGGAAGTGGTAGCCGAGCTATTTCATCAGACACTACTGCAAAAGCAGGCAACATCGGTGGCCCCGGTCTTTGCATCATAAGGGAGTTCGCATAATGGGTTCATTTGCTCTGATTCAAGATGGCGTTGTGGTAAATACGATTGTTTGGGATGGCCCGGAAATTTCACCGGTAGATTTTGGAGAGAGTATTACTTACGCGGAAATCCCAGATAGTGAAGGAAATCAACCATCGATTGGCTGGAGTTACGATGGTTCGGTATTTGCATCCCCACCTTTAACGGCCGAAGAGATTGCCACGCAAAATGCTCAGAAGATTGCCAACAATGTTGCCATGAAAGCGAACTTGATTGCTCAAGCTACGATTGCAATCGCACCACTTCAGGATGCGGTAGATTTAGATGAGGCCACAGACTCCGAAATAGCCTCCCTTAAAGCATGGAAGCAGTATAGGGTGGCAGTCAATAGGATAGATGCAAACACGACAGATGAGTTGAATTGGCCAGCTTCGGAGTCTATGTAGTTAAAGCCCCGATAAGGGGCTTTATGTTAGATAAATGACGCCAGATAATGTGAGTTTTTGAAACTACTTTCATCAACATTTTGCGAAAGAAGAGAATCAAATTTATTGGAATCATATGACTTCAACAAGCCAGTCTTAATTTCTTTTGCATCATTTTTTATCTCTTCTGCATTATAAAAAGATGAGGCAGATTCAAACTCTGAAATTAAATTCTCGACTCCTGAGCAGTTGAATACGTTGACCCTCTTTGAGTGCATTTCATAATCAAGGAGGCATGTGGTAACTGTTGAAATGCCATATTCACAGTAAGGGATCAGATCATCTGTGCCTTCAATACCATGAAAATAAATATCATTATGTAGGCCATAAAGTAGAAAGTTGTTAGGTTTAAAATCCATAGCGGCAAAGCTGAATGTATCTGGCATTAATTCCGCTGGATGTGGGCACCAAATGAAAATCTCATCGCTATTTTTTTCTGCATAATCAAAGATCTCTTTATAGAATCTTCTCTTATCAGACTGAGAGTATAAAAACCAATTTGTATTTGAAGTAATTAATGTGAATTTAGGTAAAACCCTCTCATGATATTTTTCCATCAAAGCGGTTCTTGGGTATCCGAAACCATCATCACCAGACCAGCTCAACTTAATGTTGGTAAGCGATGGTAAATTTTCACCAATTCCATCATAGTAAGAGTTAGTATCAATCAAGTTTGAATTGTCGATCAAATTTTGCCCAGACTGAAAAAGCCCATGAGGAACTTCGTACATAGGCTTTTTTGTTTTAAGGCAAGCAAGAATTATTCTTTTGAAATTACTCATTGAAAATTGTGTTACGCTACCGTAAAAGACTACAACCTTATCAATTATTGGTAAAAAGTCAGCTACTGAACTTTCCGTCAAGAAAAATTTAACTTTAGAAGAGCTATTGTTTTTAATATAATTTCTAGCAATTACGTCGTATCCATTCGCATATATATAACCATCATATTTACTTGTTTCAGCAAATATTAGCGCCATATTGAAATGAGAACCATTTCCCGGGAGATACAATACCTTCTCTTTTTTATCTTCTTTTACTGTAAGAGGTTTGGAAAGCGAAGCTTTGATGATTCCATTCATACACTGTAACTCCGTAACGCAGATTCGTAAGCTTTTATGCCAATATCCTCTAAATCGAATTCTTTGAGGATTATTGATTTTAGGTTCTCATACCAGTCAAGTTCATTTTCACACAACCAACCATTAACGCCTGATGATATCGCTAAATTATATTGGTCAACGTTCGATGCTATTACAGGAACGCCCTGAGAGGCTGCTTCAATAAATTTGATATTGGACTTAGCATTATTGAAAACAGTGTTTTCCAATGGTACAAGAACGAGGTCATTCCTTCCTATTTCCTGTATCATTTCCTCGAAACTCACGAAGGGGATGAAGTTTGTTTCGACGCCTAAATTAGAAAATATAGATGTTTGATCGTTTAGTGTCCCTAAGAAATTTATTGAGAACCTGTCAGGATGCTCCATGGCTAGTTTAATGAGGCATCCACAAATTATCGTATAATCTTTAATGTGTGTCTTAGAACCGGAAAGATAAAGAAGCTTAATCTTTTTTGATTTTCTTTCTTTTCTTTTTAGATTCAAATCTTCTTTGGATAAAAAATACTCTATTGGGAGTTTGTTATGCTCAACTGATATCTCATCGACAAATCCTGAAAAGGTTTGGCTAAGTTTTTCTGTCGATAATACAAGTTTTTCAGCACCTAAAAGCATCGCAGAATCCCTAATCAAACTATCTCTCATTGAAGGGATGTCAGCAATTTCAGAACGAACTGCACCTTTTTCAAGAATGTATTCAGGGGTAAGAAGATCGTCGAAATTCATTGATATTTTAATATTAAGAGACTTGCATAGTCCCATGAAATATTTTGTTCTTGCACTTCTAACAGACGGCCTAATGAAAACCATTTCATTTGCAGAGAAAACGGCCTTTACGGCAGTCATTAAATCAGTTTCTTGATGAATTATATCAGCGGTTTCATTTCTTATTTCCGGGAAGAACCCCCTATAAAGGAATGAAGCATTGTTTTTAAGTGTATCAAAGAAAATGATTTTTTTTGTGCCTGTTTCCGCTGATGTTTTCTTGATTGCCCGGAAGTTGGGGGCGCAAAACATTCTACCCTCTTTATTACCATAAGTATAATAGTGATAAATTGGGCACATTTTAGCAGCTTTTACGTCCTGATTTAATTCAAGGTAAAGTCTCTGGTTTAGTAAGATTTCACTAATAAAATCAGTAGTTAGATCTGGCCTTAAGTTAGATAAATCACTCAAAAAGGTTTCGTATTCATTTTCTTTAGGGGGCTGAGGTTTTTTGAATGCGATTTTACCCATCTTAACAATTATTTCTTTAGGATAAGAAAGAACGGCAGGGCTTTTAGTAGGAGTATTCATGCTACTAAACAGACTCATATTGTCACTCCACAATCTGGAAAGCTTTACATAAACAATCATTACAAAATATAACATGTTCTCAACTTTAGCAAATGCTTTGCAAGAAGTAACTACCGGAAACTAATCATTAATGGTGATTTGCAAGATGGGATTTTGTGGGATTAGTATCAATTCTCAAAATCAAAGGTTTTAGGATGATTTAATCTCATATATATCATGATTTTACATTGTAATCGCTTGTTATGAGAGGCGCCTAAAACTTTCTAAATTTTTACGATGGGCTCGTTCATTTGGTGGTGTAGTACTGATTTGAGAGCCTTTACTTAAAGATCTTAATAGTTAGGCTAGCCAATTGCTGCAAGTTAAGCCAAGCGAAATCAAAAAAGTTCGCGCTGAGTGCGAGAACAAGCGCGGGCTACCTTTGGGAAAAACTATAGTACCTTCAGATCTCTCCCCATCATGCATGATGTCTATAAGAATGTTGTTATCGCTACTGCTTACGCAAAAAAGCCCGCAGGCGGCGGGCAAAGGAGAGAGTATTTTATAGTTTGAATCCTGCCTGTTATGTCCCTTCACACATCCACATATCAGCCTCTTCAAACATTTCTTGGATGGTTGCGTTGATCTTCTCCTTCTGGGCCTTGTTGCAGTCAGAGTTAACGGCGTTCGCCTGCATTGGCTTCACCCTGATTTCTGCTTCAGGGAAAATGCTGTGAATGCGTTTCGTCAGCTCAGCTTCAATGATCCCTTTCGCATTTCTCAGCCCTTCCGTATTGCGCTTATCGTAGACAAGTTCGACGTACACTTTTCACCTCATTTGACTGGATGGATATACAGTTAATTTATATACTGTGTTTACATACAGTGCAACCAATCGAGGGCAAAAATCATGGGTTTTCCTTCTCCAGCACAGGACTACGTTGAATCTCGTGTAGACTTGAACGAGGTATTTTTACCTAACCGTTCGAACACATTCATGATCGAGACCGCTACAGGCTGTCTACTAGTTGACCAGGTGGCGAAGGTTACGCCTGGCGACACAGTCGCGTTTCAGATAGACGGCTGCCCACTGATTGGAAAGTGGTACCCAAAGCACCTGATGACAGAGGATGGTGTGATTGAGGCTGATGCGCTGGAGAATGTGATCGTGCTTGGGAAGGTTACGGTTGAGGTTCTGACGCTGGATAACAATCGGCGTCCAACGATTTGAGCCAAAAAAGCCTGCGTTACACAGGCATAAATTCGTTCAATGGGAAATTCATCTCTTGTAAGCAACACGTTTGCTGTGTGTATTACGTTGCTATAATAGCAACGAAACCTAAACAGTTCACAAAATGATCGATGATAAGAATTTACTGAGATGATTAGGGGATTTGGTGCCGTTTCGGAAGTGATTATTACAAAAATAAAAAGCCCGTCACTGATGGCGTACGGGCTGCACAAAGGGTGCGAATCATGATCAATCGGAGTTTGTCGTTAGTACAGGGAAGTAGCAGCGACTCATAAAATGTAGTCGATATTTTTAGGGGTGATCTTAATTCTAAGATGAGAAGGAAAGTTATGTGAGTTCTAGATCGCTGAGCCGACAATTTCCCTTGCAATAGGCGTAAAATTTGCGGTGATTGACATCAGCTTGTCTGGCCATAGCTAAAATCAAATCTTTAGCGAATGGTTGCAAGTGCTTAGAAACTGTGACTACCAGCTTTTTGCCCGATGAGTTAATGCGCGTCCATTTTTCATGGCTAGTAGATGTTTTGGGATGCAAGGTGAACCCCATGTCCAAAAGAGCGGAGCTCACCTCTTTATATGTTAACGTCCCGATTTTCGACTTAAACATGGCAGTTACGCCATTGCCGGACAATCTTCTGTAAACACTGCGGCCTTGCCGGCACGATGTGTAAACATCATGCGGAGATGGATTGAGTAGTAGCGAACCCACAATTGCCATGGGGCTTTGCGATTTAGTAGCTGGTTGGCATGTTCAGGCTCGGAAACTGCCTCATGAATGTAGTCAAACAACTGTTCTTCGAGAGCTTTTTGAGCGCCCTTGAGAGTGTCCGCTTGCGCTGCCAAAGATAAATCAAGGCAGACTGCAACAAAAACGCCATCTTGATTGTATGCCATGCAACGTAAGGTTTTCATTTTGTATCTCCTATCTGACCCACTTTATTGAGTCGGACGCCAATTGTACTGAATTGCAAAATTCAATCAAGGTCCACAGCATCATTTGGGAAGAAGCTTACCTTCAAAAAAGACACCACAGTATGAGAGAGGAAGAGGCATAAAAATTATCGTCAATTAAGAATAAAGCTTTATGCCAGACATACAAAAAATCCAGTATCGGAAGGTAATTTCAGCAAAAACGTTACTCAATGTGCGTACATAATTGGGTACTTTTTTTATGTTTAATATGGACTAAATCATATATAAAACATTGTGTTATGATTTAAATAAGTTTAGTCCATTTAACTAAGGAGACGCGGCGCGCAGTATAGCGTACCGACCCGCAAAATTTAACCGTGAAAAGCTTGATTGCTCAATCTATCAACAATCTAGTACCAAACTTCACTTCGACTGACCTTGCGCTTTCTCTTTCCGTTTCTGCTCAGCCTTGGCTTTGGCCTTTGCCGCTTCGCTCATATCGTTGCGAATCTGGGCATGGCTGATTAAGGCAAAAATGAGCGTACCGCCGGTTATATTGCCCAGCAACGTCGGCAGGGCAAATGGCCAGAAGAACTCATACCAAGGCAGTGTGCCGGCAAATACCAGATACAGTACTTCCACCGATCCGACCACGATATGAGCCAAATCACCCAATGCGACCAGCCACGTCATCATCACGATAACCACGATTTTCGCCGCGCCCGCATAAGGGAACATCCAGACCATGGTGGCGATGATCCAGCCGGATATCACCGCATTGGCGAACATCTCGCGCGGTGGATTTGCCATCACTTTTTCGCTTATAGAGGTAAAAGCCTGGCGTGTGGCATCGTCAAAGATGGGCATATGATTAAACGCCAGTGCGCCGAGTGCTGTACCGATCAGGTTTCCCGCCAACACCACACCCCACAGGCGTAAAAGCAGCAACATATTGCCACCGGTGGGTTTGTGCATCACGGGCAACACGGCTGTGACCGTGTTTTCAGTGAACAGCTGCTGACGCGCCATAATCACGATAACAAAGCCAAAGGTGTAACCCAGATTCTCGAGTAAAAAACCGCCCGGCACCTCAGCTAAATGTACGTGGAAAATCCCTTTCGCCATCAGTGAGGCACTCATGGAAAGCCCAGCGGCAACAGCAGACCAAAGCAATGCCATACCGTCGCGCTCTAACTCTTTCTCACCGTCCTGACGGATCTCTTCATGAATAGCGGCTGCCCGTGAAGGCAAGGCATCTTCGTCTACCTCAATCTCTTTGCCTTGCTCCTTTTCTTCGCTTTCCACATCGTTGTCATGTTCTGTAATGGATGGCGATTGCTTCATGTTTTCCCCCAGTGATAATGCCAGCGCGTAATAAGCGTAGACGTTTTTATCAAGGGCGAAATGTTACTAAGATTCAATTTAAGAGTAACAAGATTTTAACTGAGGCGTTTTTTTGAGCAGTTTATTGATCTGATGCGCACGAATACCCCCTTTGAGGGAAGTGAGAGCCAACTCACAGACTTCGGCCCACAGATTCATTGTGGTATTATCCCCGCCTTATTTCATTGCTGCGATTCCCTCTTTCATGCTCGAAGTCATTAATCTCTCATGCGTTCGCGATGAGCGAACCTTGTTTCATGGACTCAGCTTCCATGTGCAACCGGGTGACATTGTGCAAATTGAAGGTCCTAACGGGGCGGGAAAAACCTCACTGTTACGCTTACTGGCGGGTTTGAGCCGGGCAGAAGAGGGGGAAGTGATGTGGCAATCGCAGCCGACGCGTCAGCAACGCGAAATATGGCACCAAAACCTGCTTTATCTTGGCCATCATCCGGGCGTGAAATCAGTACTCTCGCCAATGGAAAACCTGCAGTTCTGGCATGGCCATCACGATGAGGAACGCCTCTATGACGCGCTGGAGCAGGTCAACCTGTTGGGTTACGAAGAGGTGCCCGTGGCACAACTGTCGGCCGGACAGCAGCGACGCGTTGCACTGGCGCGCCTGTGGCTGAGCACGGCAAAAGTCTGGATTCTGGATGAGCCGCTGACGGCGATTGATAAAGGCGGCGTGGAAAAATTAATGGCCCGCTTCGCCGAACATGCCGATAACGGAGGCGCGGTCATTTTGACCACCCATCAGGATTTACCCGGTGACAGCGACCGCGTGCGCAAAATTCGTCTGACTTCGGAGTGGGCTTGATGTTAGGTCGGGTCATTCAACGAGAATTAAAAATTGCTTTTCGCAGCGGTGCAGAAGTGATCAACCCGCTGTGGTTTTTCCTGATTGTTATCACGCTGTTTCCTTTGGGTGTCGGTCCGGATCCGCAGCAGTTGGCTCGCATTGCACCCGGCATCGCGTGGGTTGCTGCGTTATTGGCGTCTTTGCTGGCGCTGGAACGGCTGTTTCGTGATGACTTTCTGGATGGTTCGCTTGAGCAACTACTTTTGTTGCCAACACCACTGCCGGTGACGGTGCTGGGCAAAGTGATTGCGCACTGGTTAATTACCGGCTTGCCGTTGATCTTGCTATCGCCTCTGGCAGCGTTACTGCTGTCGCTGGATTTCTCCGGCTGGCGCGCGATGGCGCTGACACTGTTGCTCGGTACACCCACCTTGAGTTTCCTGGGCGCAATTGGTACAGGCCTAACGGTGGGGCTGCGACGCGGCGGCGTATTACTGAGTTTGCTGGTGTTGCCGTTGTCGATACCGGTACTGATTTTTGCCAGCGCGGCGATTGATGCCGCGGGCCAAGGGCTGCCGATCGGAGGTTATCTGGCGATTCTTGGCGCCATGCTGGCAGTGAGCGCAACACTTTCGCCGTTCGCAACTGCTGCGGCTTTGCGTATTAGTCTGCACTGATTCGTGCTGCCCCAGAGCAGCCGGATACCGAATTCTTTTATTGTGAGCTATGCAAATGTGGAAATGGTTACACCAGTGGGCGAAGCCTGAACGGCTTTACCAACTATGCGGTCGCTTGATTCCGTGGTTCGCCGTATTGGGCGTGGCAACGCTGCTACTCGGTTGGGTGTGGGGCTTCGGCTTTGCACCGGCGGATTATCAGCAGGGCAACAGCTTCCGTATTATGTACATTCATGTGCCCGCAGCGATGTGGTCAATGGGGGTCTATGCCTCAATGGCGATTGCCGCCTTTATTGGCCTGGTCTGGCAGATGAAGATGGCGGATTTGGTCTCGGCGGCGATGGCACCCATTGGTGCGGTGTTCACTTTCATCGCCCTGATCACCGGCTCTGCGTGGGGCAAACCGATGTGGGGCACCTGGTGGATCTGGGATGCGCGTCTGACTTCTGAACTGGTGCTGCTGTTCATCTATATGGGTGTCATTGCGCTCTATCACTCGTTTGAAGACCGCCGTACGGCGGGTCGCGCCGCGGGTATCCTGATTCTGGTGGGCGTGGTCAATCTGCCGATTATCCATTTCTCGGTGCAGTGGTGGAACACGCTCCATCAGGGATCTTCAGGTATTCTGCAGCAGGCCATCGCGCCAAGTATGCGCACACCGCTGCGCTGGGCGATCCTCGGTTATCTGCTGGTGTTTGGTGCCCTAACGCTAATGCGTCTGCGTAACCTGATCCTGTTTACCGAGCGTCATCGTCCCTGGGCGATTGATGTGGCTCAGGGAGGGCGCAAAGCATGACCCCAGCTTTCTCGTCGTGGAGCGACTTCTTTGCCATGGGCGGCTATGCCTTTTATGTCTGGCTCGCCGTGATCCTCACATTGATTCCCTTATTCGGTCTGGTGCTGCACACCGTGCTGTTCCGTCGCCGCTTGCTGGCGGAGATTCGCCAGCGTCAATCCAGGGAGCGCCGCATCCGCGCGGCGAAGTCGAAAAAAGCTGCCAGTGAAGCAGCAGGAGAATCTGTGTGAATATCCGTCGTCGTAACCGCCTGTATGTGGTGGTGGCGATTTTGGTGGGCTTAGGTCTTGCCACATCGCTGGTGATGTACGCGCTGCGTTCCAACATCGATCTGTTCTACACCCCAAGTGAAATTCTGTATGGCAAGGGCGAAGCGCATCAAATGCCTGAAACCGGACAGCGTCTGCGCGTGGGCGGTATGGTGATGCCGGGCAGCGTAAAACGCGATCCTAAAACACTCGCCGTCTCCTTCAAGTTGTATGACGCCAACGGCGTGATCAGCGTCAGCTACGAAGGCATTTTGCCGGACCTGTTCCGGGAAGGGCAGGGCGTGGTCGCTCAGGGCGTGCTGGAAGATGGCCACCTGGTGGTGGCAAAAGAAGTCCTCGCCAAGCATGACGAGAAATACACGCCGCCAGAAATTGAAGATGCGATGAAGCAAAATCACAAAGGGCCTGCCGCCACTTATCAGCAGGCAGGTGCGCAATCATGATTCCGGAAATTGGTAGCTTTTTACTCTGCCTGGCACTGGCATTATCGCTGCTGTTAAGTATCTACCCGTTGTGGGGAGCAACCCGCCAGGATGCACGTTTGATGGCGCTGGCACGTCCGCTGGCCTGGGGCATGTTCGTCTGCATCGCGGCGGCGTTCCTGGTGTTGGTACATGCGTTTATCGTCAACGACTTCACCGTCGGCTATGTCGCTACGAACTCCAACACCTTGTTGCCGGTTTACTATCGCATCGCAGCAACCTGGGGCGCACACGAAGGTTCTCTGCTGTTGTGGCTGCTGCTGCTGAGTACCTGGACAGTGGCCGTGGCGATCTTCAGCCGCGGTATGCCGCAGGATGCACTGGCGCGCGTGTTGTCGGTGATGGGAATGATCAATCTCGGCTTCCTGCTGTTTATCACCCTGACGTCAAACCCGTTTACCCGCACCTTGCCGAACTTCCCGATTGATGGCAACGACCTCAATCCGATGCTGCAGGATATCGGCCTGATTTTCCATCCGCCGTTACTCTATATGGGGTATGTCGGTTTCTCCGTAGCCTTTGCTTTCGCCATCGCCTCACTGATGGCGGGACGTCTGGATACGGCCTGGGCGCGCTGGTCACGTCCGTGGACCACCGCCGCATGGGTATTCCTGACGATTGGCATCGTGCTGGGTTCTGCCTGGGCGTATTACGAACTCGGCTGGGGCGGCTGGTGGTTCTGGGATCCGGTAGAGAATGCCTCCTTTATGCCATGGCTGGCCGGAACCGCACTGATGCACTCGCTGGCGGTCACTGAAAAACGCGGCAGCTTTAAGTCCTGGACAGTGCTGCTGGCGATCACAGCATTCTCCCTGAGCCTGCTCGGCACCTTCCTGGTGCGCTCTGGCGTGCTGGTCTCGGTGCACTCATTTGCCTCCGATCCGGCGCGCGGGATGTTTATCCTCGCCTTCCTGGTGATTGTGATTGGCAGTTCACTGCTGCTCTACGCGATTAAAGGCGGCAAGGTTCGCAGCCGTGTGCAGAGCGAAGTCTGGTCGCGCGAATCTTTCCTGCTGGGCAATAACGTCTTGCTGATTGCTGCCATGCTGGTGGTGCTGCTGGGTACGCTGCTGCCGCTGGTGCACAAGCAACTGGGGCTAGGCAGTATTTCAGTGGGTGAACCCTTCTTTAACACCATGTTCACCTGGTTGATGGCACCGTTCGCGCTGATGCTGGGCATCGGGCCGTTGGTGCGCTGGCGTCGTGATGAGCCACAGAAATTGTGGAAGCGTCTTGGCGTGGGCTTACTGGTGACGTTGATCCTGTCGATCGCACTGCCGTGGCTGCTGCAGGATCGCATTGAAGCGATGACGGTGATCGGCCTGCTGATGGCGATTTGGGTGATTCTGCTGACGTTAATGGAATTGCATGAACGCGCTACCCATCGTCACAGTTTCCTTAAAGGCCTCCGTCATCTGACGCGCAGCCACTGGGGCATGATGCTGGGCCATCTTGGCGTGGCGGTGACTGTCGTCGGGATTGCCTTCAGCACGCAGTACAGCGTAGAACGCGACGTGCGCATGAAGTCAGGTGATACCGTGGATATCCATAATTATCACTTCATTTTCCGCGATGTACACAATCTGCAGGGGCCAAACTACAGTGGCGGTGTGGCGATTATCGACGTCACGCGTGACGGTAAACCCGAAGCGGTGCTGCATGCAGAAAAACGCTTCTATACCGCGGCCCGCACCATGATGACCGAAGCGGCTATCAGCGGTGGCTTCACGCGTGATCTTTACGCCGCGTTAGGCGAAGAGCTGGATGATGGTTCATGGGCGGTACGTATTTACTACAAACCGTTCGTGCGCTGGATCTGGTTCGGTGGCGTCTTTATGGCAGTGGGTGGCGTACTCTGTCTGCTTGATCCGCGCTACCGTTCGCGCAAAAAAGCGCAGCGGGAGGAGTTGGCATGAGTAAGAAAATCCTTTTCATCCCGCTAGTGCTGTTTTTGCTGCTGGCAGCGGCGTTGTTGTGGCAGTTGTCACGCAACGCCAACGGTGACGATCCTACCCGTCTGGAATCGGCCTTGATTGGCAAACCGGTGCCAGTGTTCAAGCTGGAAGCGCTCGACAAACCGGGGAAAATCTACGACCAACAGGTGCTGACCGACGGTAAGCCGATTCTGCTGAACGTCTGGGCCACCTGGTGCCCAACCTGTCGTGCAGAGCATCAGTACCTTAATACGCTGGCAGAGAAAGGCATTCGCGTTGTGGGCCTTAACTATAAAGATGACCGGACCAAAGCGGTGACCTGGCTGAACACGTTGGGCAATCCTTACGCGCTGAGCTTGTATGATGGTGACGGCATGCTGGGTCTGGATCTTGGCGTGTATGGCGCACCGGAAACCTTCCTGATCGACGGCCATGGCATTATTCGTTATCGCCATGCGGGTGATATGAATGACCGCGTGTGGAATGAAGAAGTGAAGCCGCTATGGGACAAATACAGTAAGGGGGCGGGAGCATGAAGCGTCTGCTTCTTTTGTTAGCGGGCATTTTGCTTAGCACCAGCCTGTGGGCGGCTATCGATACTTACCAATTCGATTCGGTGCAGCAAGAAGAGCAATACCGCGATCTCACCGGTTCGCTGCGCTGCCCTAAATGTCAGAACAACAGCATTGCGGATTCCAATGCGATGATTGCCGCCGATATGCGTCTCAAAGTCTATGAACTGATGAAGCAGGGCCAGAGTCGTCAGCAGATCATCGACTACATGGTGGCGCGCTACGGCAACTTCGTCACTTATGAACCGCCGGTCACGCCCTCCACACTGATTTTGTGGGCGGGGCCTGCGCTGTTTGTGGTGCTGGGGGCGCTGATCATTATTCTGCGTAATCGTCGTGGCCGGACGCGAAGCGATCTTGATGACGATGAACAACAACGCCTTGCGGCGATTCTAAAGCGTGACGGGAAGCCGTAATGACTGGATTCTGGATTACCCTGATTATTTTACTGGTGGCGGCATCGGTGCTGTTTGTCAGCGCAGGCTGGCGCCAGCGTGTGGCCAGCAGTGGCGATCGCGATCGCCTGAACACGGATTTCTATCAGCAGCGCCTGCGCGAACTTGAGCGTGATGAAGAGGAAGGCGTGGTGGCCGAGCGACCAGAGATGGTGCGCGAGCTGCAACAAACTCTGCTGACCGATGTGCCTGACGCTCACGCAGCGCGTATTCATCAAAGTAGTCGCTGGGTATTGCTACCCGGTGTGGTGGTGTTGCTGGTGGTCTCGGTCGGTTTTTATCTGAAAACCGGTGGTCTGGGCCAGTTGGCAGGATGGGTCACCGTGCAACAGGAGTATCCTGAACTGCGTGCCCGTGTCATGGACCCGAAAGCTGCACCGCTGACCATGGAAGAGTTGGCGCGTTTACAATTAGGTCTGCGTACCTCGTTGCAGAACGATCCACAAAATCTCAATGACTGGACGATGTTGGGTCGATTGGGCATGGTGCTGAACAACGCCACCAATGCCAGCCAGGCGTTCCAGCGTGCGCTGCAACTGGCTCCCGACAATCTGGAGTTACAGCAGGATTATGCGGAAGTGTTAACCCGTTCCAGCGACCCGCAAGACAATCGCCAGGCGAACGTGATGCTGAAAGACCTGTTAAAACGCGATCACAGCAATATTCGTACGCTGAGTCTGTTGGCATTTAATGCTTTTGAACAGCAGCAGTACGATCAGGCCATCGGTGCGTGGCAGGTGATGCTGAAGCTGTTACCTGCGGGCGATAAGCGCATTACTATGATCGAGCGCAGCATTGAACAAGCGAAAACGGACGCGGGGCAGCAAAATAGTCATCTGGCATTGACGGTGAATTTAACCCCGCAGGCAGAAAAAATGTTACCGCAAGGCGGAGTGATGTATATTTCTGTGTCTGACGGTGTTTCACCGGTGCCTGTGGCAGTGAAGCGTTTACCGCTGAGCCACTTCCCGTTATCGCTCACGCTGGATGACAGTAACGCCATGATGCCAGATCGCCTGCTTTCGGCGCAGCATCAGGTGCAGGTCAGGGTGCGTATTTCGCGCGATGGTAGTGCCAATCCTCAGTCGGGTGACTGGTTTGGTCTCAGCGCGATCACCCCCTGGGATGGTCATCAGCAACTGGCTGTGGAAATTAATCAACAGCAGCCCTGAAGCGATACATTTTTCAACCGCACAGGGAGATAAGAATGAATAACCGCCTGACCGGTCTGGCGCTGGCCAGTTTGCTGCTGGTGGGATGTGCCAGTTCAAAACCGGCCGATCCTTCGCAGCCTGCCCAGCGTAGCGATCCGCTCGAAGGCTTTAACCGCACGATGTTTAACTTCAACTACAACGTGCTGGATCCTTATGTGGTGCGCCCGGTTGCGGTTGCCTGGCGCGACTACGTGCCTGTGCCTGCGCGCAGCGGCTTAAGTAATTTCCTCGGCAACCTGGACGAACCTGCCAGCATGCTGAACTCAATCCTGGTGGGTGAACCACGTCAGGCGGGTGTGCACTTCACGCGTTTCTTCCTCAATACCGTATTGGGATTGGGCGGATTTATCGATGTGGCGGGCAAAGCGAACCCAGAGTTGGCGCGTGAAGTGCCGCATCACTTCGGCAGTACCTTGGGCCGTTACGGTGTGGGCTACGGCCCGTATGTGGTGTTACCCGGTTACGGTAGCTTTACGGTGCGCCAGGATGGCGGTGACTACGTCGATACGCTCTATCCGGTATTAAGCTGGCTGACCTGGCCGATGTCGATCGGTAAATGGACTCTGGAAGGCGTGGAAACGCGCGCGCAGCTGTTGGATTCCGATGCCATCCTCAAGCAGCAGCAAGATCCTTACAGCTTTATTCGTAATGCTTACTTCCAGCGTAATGACTTCCTTGCCAATGGCGGTAAGTTGAAACCGGAAGAAAACCCGAACGCCAGCGCGATTCAGGACGATTTGAAAGACATCGATTCACAATAAAAATTATGGCGACTTTTATAGTCGCCATTTTTTTATCCTTTATTTGCAGGACGCTTGAGCAGTAAGCCCACCAGTACCGCGCACCCCAGGGTGATGGCGGCTAATCCGTACAGCAATATCTGATACGCGTGTTGCACGTTCAGCACCAGCAAGGCTGCTGAAATGTGCGGCAGTATCTCTTGTGCTTGAAGGACATGGCTGCCGGATAACCATACGGCAGCCGCCTGCCGTGTCGCACTATCCACATCCGGCAAATGCTGCTGTAAGCCGATGCGGTTAAGCAGCGCCAGCACCGCCATCACGACTGCCAGCGCAACGCCTTCTCCTGCTACACGCACGGTGTTGAATAGACCTGCCGCCATACCTGCACGATCAACGGATACCGCGGAGACGGCCAACCCATCCATCAGCCCCCAAGGTAATGCGGCTCCTGCGCCCGTGAGCAGCATGGCGCAGGCGAGCAGCATCAGATCTGCGGAGGCCAGGGTGTATGCCATCCCGACTAATCCCAGCGTGGCCAGTAGCAAACCCATCACGGATATGGCACCCGCCGCAAACCAGCGCGTAAGCCAGGCGGCAATACCGGGAAATATCAACATCGGCGCGGTAAGAGAGAGCAACAGGGTCGCACTCTGCGTTTCACTGAGATTGCGTGCCCCCATCAGAAACAGTGGAATGACAATCAGTAAAACCACGTAGCAATAACAGGTGGCCACGGGCAAGAGCAGAACACCGGCAAAGTGCGGCTGACGCAGCAGCGAGAGGCTAAACACTGGATGGATAGTGCGCTGGGTGTGGCGGATAAAGATGACTGCAGCCAGTAAAGTCAGCGCCAGACCGATCAGTGTTACCCATGACGCTACCCCATATTGCGGTAACAGTATCAGCGTGGCGGTCAATGCCAGCAGTGTGAAGCTAAACATCGCGGTACCGCGAATATCGGCTGCGGGAGAGGGCGCGACCGGTGCAGAGACCAGACTGAGTTGGCCAGCCAGAGCGACAACGGCTGCCACAGTTGCCAGCAGTGCATAAACCCAGCGCCAACTGAAGGCATCCGTGATGATACCCATCAACAAAGGACCAAAGGCCAGGCCCACGCCAAATAAGGTGCCGAGTAGACTAAACGCACGCGTTCGGGCGGGGCCATTGTAGAGGTGCGCCAACGCCGTGGCTCCACCGGCTAAGGTGAGCGCCGCCGCAATGCCCTGCAATGCGCGGTAGATCCCCAGAGAAAAACTACTCTGGGTCAGTGCAATCAGCATCGAACTGATCGCGAACAGCGCCAGACCCGCAATGAAGATGCGCTTGTGACGAAGTTTATCTGCAGCTACACCTGCCGCCAGCAGGCCACTGCCAAAGGTCAGCATAAAGCCGTTGGTGAGCCACGCCAGTGACAACGGCCCACCGTGCAGTTCCATGCTGATGGCCGGGGTGGTGACCACACCGCCAGTAAAACTCAGAGGAAGCAGGAGCGCAGCCAACAAAATTGCCAGCGTCGCGCTGATCCTGACGCTTGAAGGAGAAGTGCTACTAATTTCCGTCATGAAGAGTCTCGCAAAGAGAGGGATAGTGATGTGGCAGGTTATTGCGGATATAAATGATGATAAATAGGGTTAACATCTACACTTTGCGGACATAAGGTTAATTATCATGGACAGTCTTACAGCGTTAACTTCTTTTATACGTACTGCTGAAACATTGAGCTTTGTTCAGGCGGCACAACTGCTGGGGATTTCTGCTTCTGCGGTGGGTAAGAATGTGGCCCGGCTTGAGCAGCAACTCGGTGTAAGGCTGTTAAATCGCAGCACACGCAGCGTCAGCCTGACGGTTGAAGGGGCGCTGCTACTGGCGCGTTCGCGCCCGATTCTGGAACAGTTACGTGATGTTGAAGCAGAAATCACGCAAGCCGTCGCCCATCCCAGCGGCAAGTTACATGTTTCATTACCCGTGGTGGGATACCGGCTGATCACGCCACTTCTTCCGTTATTCAGCCAGCTCTATCCCGATATAGAATTAGATTTTGATTTCAGTGACCGGCTGGTCAATGTGATTGATGAGGGTTTTGATGTCGCGATTCGTAGCGGTGAGATGCAGGACTCACGCCTGCAGGCGCGTGCACTGGGGCCCTTTCGTTTTGTGCTTTGCGCCAGCCCCGCTTATCTGGCGTTACAGGGCACTCCCTCCTGTAGCGATGAATTAGTCGATCATCACTGCATTCTGTTCCGCTTTCCGGCGACAGGTCTGATTCAAAACTGGGAGTTGGCGGATCTCCGTGTGACGGGTGATTTCCATCCTGCACACACCCTGACGGTGAACAATATCGAAGCGATGGTGCAGAGCACGTTTGCGGGCATGGGCATTAGCTATGTGCCGGATTTTGTGGTGGGGGATTTGCTGGCGCAGGGTACATTAGTGGAAGTGTTGCCAGGCAACTGTATTCGCGAAAGCGGTTTTTCGGCGATTTGGCCCGGACGCTATTTGTCACCCCGCGTGCGCTGCTTTATCGACTTTTTAGCGGAACATTGGCCGGTAGCGCGCCGTCAATAAAAACGGCGACATCACTGTCGCCGTAGTTCATAGCGATGCTGGTTTTAGAACTTGTAGTTAAAGTTCGCGCCGTACAGCCATGCGGTACCATCGGAATTAAAGGTGTAGTTACCTTCTTTGATGGTGACTTTTTGGCCGTGCATGTATGAGACACCAACGTCAACTGACGCATCTTCGTTAAATGCGTAAGAAGCACCTGCACTCAGCCACAGGCGATCCTGATCCGGGATCGAGATAGAACGCTTGTCAGCCGGTACTGGGCTGTCATCAAAGGCGATACCGGTACGGAAGGTCCAGTTGTCGTCATAGAAATAGGAAGTACCCAGCGCGATGCGGTAAGCATCATGGAAGCCTTCATCTTTATAGAACAAGGTCTGTCCGTTGCTGCCGGTGGCTTTCAGCTCCTGGAACTGGCTCCAGCTGGTATAGGTCAGGCTGTAGTGAACGGCCCACTGAGGCGCGACTTTGTTGTAACCTGACAGCTCCCACATTTCCGGCAGGTTCAGGGTTAATGAACCCGGAATAGTTGAACCGCCCGTACCATACGGCAGACCCAGCAACTGTGCCTGCGGCAGTGAGTTCACGTAAGTCGGCAGGTTGCTGCGATAGTTGCCGTCAAAGTCGATTTTGACTTCTGAACGATAGGTGAAGCCATAACGATTATTTTTGTCCACTTCATACAGGATGCCGGCATTCCAGCCGTAACCCCATTTGTTGCCGTTCAGATGCGCAATCTGCGTATTGGCAGGAATGCCGAGTGCGGCACCGGATTCTCCCGCGTAACGCTCGATTTTTGCTTTGGCATAGACTGCATCAAAACCGACACCGAAGCTGAAGTGCTCGTTCAAACGGTAAGCGGTGCTGATATTAAAATTACCGGTCTGCAAATCGGTTTTGCCGCCGTAACCGCCCGCGGTATAGCCATCATTGAATTCGGTGGCAAGACCGTAATTGGAGGTGACAGATGCGCCTACCCACCACTGATCATTGATCGGGTGAACATAGTGAATATTGGGCACCCACTGATTTGGGGCAATATTTTTAGCATCAAGGCTGCGGCCAGAAGGGCTGGTACCCGTAATATTGACGTCAGGATCGATATAAACAGCACCGATGGAGAACGAAGGACGATCCATCAATGCCATGGTCGCGGGGTTGCGACTGGCGGATGCGGCGGTATCGCCCATCGCACCTTCACCCGAATATGCACGACCTAAACCAATTGCTGAGAATTCATTAAGTTGAAAGCCTGCGGCGTAAACATGGGAAGAGACGAGCGCCACTGCAGCTGCCACAGCTGACTTTGCAAACAGGTTCTTATGGTTCATGACCACAACCTCATCTAGATTTATTATTAAACGTTGTTACGTCGCGTAACAAAGGACGGCGGATTGTAGGGACTGACGACAAAGACACATATCAGACCAGTGCGACGAGTATAGGTCCGACCTGTGTATTTGTTGCAATATTGTTTTTTAAATATTTCCAATTTGATCGACAAAATCAGATCTGCTTAACAAAATCTTGTCGATGCCTCTCCAGCATAGCGGTCAAATTTGTTTTGGATCAATTTTTAGTGTGATATTCGTCACTTAGCTGCTGAGAGATAGATGCCAGGGCGCGTGGAGCGTACACTTTGCGATAGAAAATGATCCGATTGTGTCGATTTATCGTCAGGAGAGAGCAATGACTGATGCCATTAAAAAATGCAGTGCTAACGAAACCGCAGCCTGTTGCTGTGTCGATGTGGGCACCGTGATGGACAATACCGATTGCACGGCCAGTTGGTCGGGCGTGTTTGCAGACCGCCATGCGGCGGAGGCGATGCTGACGCACCTGAGCGATAAAGCTCGTCAGGTTGAGTCCGAACCTTGTGATATTCGCGCAGACTTTGTTGAAGAAGCGGCTGCTGTTCGTCTCAATATCGATTTCACCTTTGCCTGCCAGGCCGAGACGCTGATTTTCCAGCTCGGCTTACGTTAATCCTGCGGCTGCCGGAAGCCCTCTCGGCAGCGTTATACCCTTCATACTTCAAGTCCCCATGAGGGGAGTCGAATTATTTTGGGTATATTTCTTTTTCGTGTCTTCCCTCGCACTTTTTTTCTTCTGTTATTGGCGACTTAGCAGCACCTGGTTAACACTGATGATCAGGTCAGACCTGTTTGGCAATGATGCTACGGTCGTAAATTACAGGTGAGTGCAATGAGCAAAGCGCAGCCGCTGCTGACGCGTCAGGGCGAACGTATCGCCATAACCCACGGATTACGGACACCTTTTGCTCGCCAGGCGAGTGACTTTCATGGCATCCCAGCACTTGAGCTGGGGCGCATGGTGGTGTCTGAACTCATGGCGCGTAGCGAATTACCGGTCGAGGTAATCGACCAACTGGTATTTGGTCAGGTGGTACAGATGCCGGAAGCGCCAAACATTGCGCGTGAGATCGTGCTGAGTAGCGGGTTGAGTGTGCACACCGATGCTTACAGCGTTAGCCGGGCTTGCGCCACCAGTTTTCAGGCCGTGGCCAATGTGGCTGAAAGTTTAATGGCGGGCACCATCAATGCCGGGATTGCAGGTGGAGCCGATTCATCCTCCGTTTTGCCGATAGGGGTCAGTAAGACGCTGGCGCGTGCGCTGGTGGATCTCAATAAGGCCCGCACCTTTAGCAAGAAGCTGCAAATCTTACGTCGTCTGCGCCCACGCGACCTCTTACCGGTGCCACCGGCCGTTGCGGAGTATTCCACCGGTTTGCGCATGGGTGACACCGCCGAGCAGATGGCGAAAACCCATGGCATTACCCGTGAACAACAAGATGCCCTTGCACTGCGTTCTCATCAGCATGCGGCCCGCGCCTGGCAATCTGGCGTACTGGCGCAAGAAGTGATGCCCGCTTTTGTGCCCCCTTGGAAAGCCCCGATCGAACAGGATAACAACATCCGTTTCAACGCCAGTGCCAGTGATTACGCCAAACTGCGTCCAGCCTTTGATCGTCGCCATGGTACGGTGACCGCCGCCAACAGCACGCCACTGACCGATGGCGCAGCCGCGGTGATTTTAATGCGTGAAGGCCGCGCGCGTGAGTTGGGTATTCCGCCATTGGGCTATTTGCGCAGCTATGCCTTCACCGCCATTGATGTCTGGCAAGACATGCTGCTGGGTCCTGCCTATGCGTCCCCGCTGGCGCTGGAGCGAGCAGGCATCACCCTCAACGATTTGACGCTGATTGATATGCACGAAGCTTTTGCCGCGCAAACGCTCGCTAATCTGAAAATGTTCCGCGATGAACGCTTTGCCCGCGAGGTGCTGAATCGACCGCATGCCTTGGGTGAAGTCAATGAAGAACGATTCAACGTGCTGGGGGGATCGATTGCCTATGGTCATCCATTTGCTGCCACGGGCGCACGTATGATCACCCAAACGCTGCAAGAGCTAAGGCGTCGCGGCGGCGGGTTGGGGTTGGTGACCGCCTGCGCGGCGGGCGGATTAGGTACCGCGATGGTTCTGGAGGCTGAATAATGAGCGAGTCCGCTTTCCATTTACATATGCGCCTCGACCATGTTGGGGTGATCACCATCGATGTGCCGGGCGAAAAGATGAATACGCTCAAGGCCGAGTTTGTCCCGCAAATTAAAGCCGTGCTGGCAGAGGCGCGCAGTAATCCGCAGCTGGCGGGCCTGGTGCTGATTTCCGGTAAAAGCGATAACTTTGTGGCGGGTGCGGACATCAGCATGATCGCGCAGTGTCAAACGGCAGAAGAGGCGGAAACCCTGGCACGACAGGGGCAAGAGGTGATGGCAGAAATTGCGGCCTTACCCTTCCCGGTAGTGGCGGCGATACACGGTGCCTGTCTGGGGGGCGGTCTTGAACTGGCGCTGGCCTGCAGTGCGCGTATTTGCACGCTGGATGACAAAACCCGGTTGGGGCTGCCCGAGGTTCAGCTGGGCCTGCTGCCAGGTTCCGGCGGCACACAGCGCCTGCCGAAGTTAATTGGCGTGCCACAGGCGTTGCCGTTAATACTCAGTGGTAAGCAACTGCGCGCGAAGCAGGCATTAAAGCTGGGTGTAGTAGATGACGCCGTTCCGCAATCGATTCTGCTGGAAACCGCCATTGCACGGGTACACAAAGGTCGTATTTCGCGTCGTGAGTTATCACGCCGCGATCGGCTGATGCAGGCACCGCTGATGCGTTCATTATTATTCTCGATGGCAAAGCGCCAGACGGACAGTAAAACCCAAGGCAACTATCCCGCAGCAGATCGTATTCTGCAGGTGGTGCGCGTGGGGCTGGAGCAGGGGAGCGACGCCGGTCACGCTGCTGAAGCTCGCGCATTTGGCCAGTTGGCCATGACCCCTGAATCGGCCGCGCTGCGCAGCCTGTTCTTTGCCTCAACCGCATTAAAGAAAGAAGCGATGGCTGATGCAGAACCGCGCACGCTGAAGCAGATTGGTGTGCTGGGTGGCGGATTGATGGGGGGCGGCATTGCCAGCGTAACGGCGATCAAGGCCGGTTTACCGGTACGTATCAAAGATATCAACCTTAACGGCGTCAATCACGCGTTGCAATATAGCTGGGATCTGCTGAGCCAAAAGGTGAAACGCCGCCAGTTAAAAGCGGCTGAACGCCAACAGCAGATGGCGCGCATTAGCGGCGGAACGGACTATCAAGGTTTTAGCCAGCGCGATCTGGTGATCGAAGCGGTGTTTGAAGACCTGGCGCTTAAGCAACAGATGGTGGCGGAAATCGAAACACAGTGTCAGCCGCACACCATTTTTGCCTCTAATACCTCCTCGCTGCCGATTGGCGACATCGCGTCAAACGCGCAGCGCCCGGAGAATGTGATTGGTCTGCATTACTTCAGTCCGGTCGACAAAATGCCGCTGGTGGAGGTGATCCCGCATGCTGGTACTTCCGCCGAGACTATCGCAACCACGGTGCAGCTGGCTCGTCAGCAGGGAAAAACCGCGGTGGTAGTGGCCGATCGCCCTGGCTTCTACGTTAACCGTATTCTTGCACCCTATATAAATGAAGCAATGCGTTGCCTGCTTGAAGGTGAGCCGGTGGATCATATCGACCGCGCATTAGTGAAGTTTGGCTTCCCAGTGGGGCCGCTGCAGCTGCTTGATGAAGTGGGCATTGATGTGGGCAGTAAAATCAGCCCCATTTTGCAACAGGCCTACGGTGCGCGGTTCAGTGCACCCGATGCGGTCAATGCTATCCTGGCGGATGGCCGTAAAGGGCGTAAAAACCAAAAGGGGTTCTACCTTTACAGCGCTTCACGCTGGCCGGGTAAACGCAAAGTGGATGATTCGATTTATGCGTTATTGAACGCCAAACCGCAGGCGAAGCAGAGCGAAGAGCAGATCGCACAGCGCTGTGTGATGATGATGCTGAATGAAGCGGCGCGCTGTCTGGATGAAGCGGTGATCCGCAGTGCCAGAGATGGCGATATGGCGGCCGTATTTGGCATCGGTTTTCCGCCGTTTTTGGGCGGCCCGTTCCGTTATATGGATCAGCGCGGCGTGCTTGACATCGTCAACACATTACGCGCATTAATGCAGCAACAGGGCGACCGTTTTGCGCCCTGTGACGCTTTGATGGCAATGTCAGAAGCGCAAACGAATTTTTACACTTCTGCACAATCATGAATAGGCGCAAAGATTCAGCGGGTTAGAAATGGGGCTGTGCAACAGGTGGCGCGGCACCATTCTGAGATGTGCTTATTTAATAAACAACCGGTTGACTATACTGAAGCCATTGGGGTAAAACACACCGTTCATTCGCAGAATGAAGCGTCTGGTGCTGTGGTACCCGACGATATCGACAAACAACAGCGGTGCTTTATGCAAGTTTTTATCATGCGTCACGGCGATGCAGCTCTGGAAGCAGCAAGTGATTCGGTACGCCCTTTAACAATCTGTGGCTGTGATGAATCACGCCAGATGGCGAGCTGGCTGAACGGCCAGGCGCTGGATATCGAACGAGTGTTAGTGAGCCCCTATCTGCGTGCTGAGCAAACGCTCGCCACAGTCCGTGAGGCGCTGACGTTACCAGAAGGGCAGGATGTGTTGCCGGAACTGACGCCAGGTGGTGATCCGGGCATGGTGGCCTGTTATCTGCAGGCACTGGCGCAGCAGGGTGTTAAATCGGCGTTGGTGATTTCGCATCTGCCGCTGGTGGGGTATCTGGTTTCAGAACTCTGTCCGCAGGAAGCGCCACCGATGTTTGCGACTTCCGCGATAGCCTACGTGAACTTTGATGCAGATGCCTGTGAAGGCAAGCTGGAGTGGCAGGTCAGCCCGTCAAAACTGGCCAAAGCGATGTAAATTCGCCAATGCTATGGGCCGCAATCGCGGCCCTTTCCTTTTCTGCTCAAGGCAGTTCCGGCGGTTGCCACTCTTCCACTTCTATCAGCACCAGTAACGCTGCATCTCCGCCAAAAAGCTTGGGCGCCTGATGAAATGCCATCACATGCGGATGTTGTGCCAACCACAGTGGCGTTTGCTGTTTGAGAATATGTTTGCCGTGCCCGGTCATGACGCTGGCACAGAACAAGTGTTCACGCCGGCAGGCGGCAATCAGCGCACCCAACTCCTGTTTAGCCTGCTGCTGTCTCAACCCGTGCAAATCGAGAAAAATCTCGGGCGTGTAGTCGCCGCGTCGTAACTTCTTCAATTCATAGTGGCTGACATCCGCACGCACATAGCGCATCGGCCCATCGCTGGAGAGCAGAGGCTGAAATTCATCTGAGAAGTAATGGCTGTTATCGGCCTGTTCAGAAAGCAGCCTTTTCAACGGAACTTCGCGGGTTTTCACCACCGGTTTATGCACGATGGTGTCTTGTTTAAGCTTACGCGTTCCGCTCATTAATTCACGAAACAGCGCCTGATCGTCCTGGTTTAGCGGTGTCTTCTTACTCATGGCTCGGCAATGGGTTAAAAAGCTGGTTAACAGCCGGTGGCATACCTTAACGCGGGGCGTTAACAAATGTCAGCTTTTTCGCCTCATCGCGCTGAATTCTGCCCGGCTTCGTGGCAAACTATCCGCCGATTGATTTTAAGGCCTGCGGAGGGCTACGTGGACAAGATTTTCGTCGATGAGGCAGTGAGTGAACTGCACACCATTCAGGATATGCTGCGCTGGGCTGTCAGCCGTTTTTCGGCGGCAGGCATTTGGTACGGCCACGGCACGGATAATCCCTGGGACGAAGCAGTCCAACTGGTTCTGCCAACGCTATGGTTGCCGCTGGATATTCCCGAAGATATGCGCCACGCGCGCCTCACCGCCAGTGAGCGTCATCGCATTGTTGAACGCGTGATTCGTCGCGTCAATGAGCGTATCCCAGTGGCCTACCTCACTAACAAAGCCTGGTTCTGCGGCCATGAGTTCTATGTCGACGAGCGCGTGTTAGTGCCGCGTTCACCGATTGGTGAGCTGATCGAAAACCGTTTTGCCGGGCTGATTAGCCAGCAACCCCATCACATTCTCGACATGTGCACCGGCAGCGGCTGCATCGCGATTGCCTGCGCTTACGCTTTCCCGGAAGCCGAAGTGGATGCGGTAGATATTTCTACCGATGCCCTGGCTGTGGCTGAGCAGAACATTGAAGAGCATGGCCTGATGCATCATGTCACGCCGATTCGTGCGGATCTGTTCCGTGGTCTGCCGCAGGTGAAATATGATCTGATCGTCACTAATCCGCCGTATGTGGATGCGGAAGATATGGACGACCTGCCAAACGAATATCGCCATGAGCCGGAGCTGGGCTTAGCCGCGGGCAGCGATGGTTTGAAACTGGTGCGCCGTATTCTCTCTTGCGCCCCGGATTATCTCAGCGAGCAGGGCGTGCTGATTTGTGAAGTGGGCAACAGCATGGTGCACATGATTGAACAGTATCCGGATGTGCCTTTCACCTGGCTGGAATTTGATAACGGCGGTGACGGCGTATTCATGCTGACGCGCGAGCAGATTGTCGCGGCACAGCATCACTTCTCTTTCTATAAAGACTAAAATCGGGGCGAGCGCTCGCCCGCAACATCGCAACAAGGAACCACAATGGCCGGAAACAGCATCGGACACGTTTTTCGCGTAACCACCTTTGGCGAGTCGCATGGTATTGCGCTGGGCTGCATTGTTGACGGTGTGCCACCTGGCATTCCGCTGACTGAAGCCGATATTCAGCACGATCTCGATCGCCGCCGCCCGGGCACCTCGCGCTATACCACGCAGCGTCGTGAGCCAGATCAGGTGAAAATTTTGTCCGGTGTGTTTGAGGGCGTCACGACGGGCACCTCCATCGGCTTGCTGATTGAGAATACCGACCAGCGTTCGCAGGATTACAGCGCCATCAAAGATCTGTTCCGTCCGGGGCATGCGGATTACACCTACGAGCAGAAATATGGCATGCGCGACTACCGTGGAGGCGGCCGTTCATCTGCTCGTGAGACTGCGATGCGCGTGGCAGCAGGGGCGATTGCCAAAAAATATCTGCAGATGAAGCATGGTATTCAGGTGCGCGGCTATCTGGCGCAGATTGGTGATGTGGCCTGTGAGTTGAAAGACTGGAGCATCGTGGAGGAGAACCCGTTCTTCTGCCCGGATGCATCAAAACTGGAAGCGCTCGACGAACTGATGCGTGGCCTGAAGAAAGAGGGTGACTCGATCGGTGCCAAGGTAACGGTGATGGCGGAAAACGTCCCGCCAGGACTGGGTGAGCCGGTGTTCGATCGACTGGATGCCGATTTGGCCCACGCGCTGATGAGCATTAACGCGGTGAAAGGCGTAGAGATCGGCGACGGTTTCGCGGTGATCAACCAGCGTGGCAGCCAGCACCGCGATGAAATTCGTGCCGATGGCTTCCAGAGTAACCATGCGGGCGGCATCCTCGGTGGGATCAGCAGTGGGCAAACCATCAGCGCTAATCTGGCGATGAAACCCACTTCCAGCATCACCGTTCCGGGGAAAACCATTACCCGTGATGGCGAAGAAGTCGAGATGATCACTAAAGGTCGTCACGATCCTTGCGTCGGTATCCGTGCGGTGCCGATCGCGGAAGCGATGATGGCGATTGTGTTGATGGACCACCTGTTGCGCCAGCGTGCGCAGAACGGTGACGTCAACAGCACAGTACCGCGCTGGTAAGCCATTGATGCGCCGCCTGCTCATCACCGTTGCCGCGCTGTTGTGCAGTGCGGCCGCCTTTGCTGCCACGCCCTGGCAGCAAATTCATCAGCCGATCGCCGGTAGCCCGCAGTCGATTGGTGGTTTTGCTAACGGCTGTATTATCGGTGCACAACAGCTGCCGCTTAATGCGCCGAACTATCAGGTGATGCGTCAGGATCAGCGTCGCTATTATGGTCATCCGGATCTTATCGCCTTTATTCAGCGTCTCAGCAACCAGGTGCACCAGTTGCAGTTGGGGCAAGTGTTAATTGGCGATATGGGCATGGCCGCAGGTGGGCGTTTCAGCAGTGGTCACGCCAGCCATCAAACCGGCCTGGATGTCGATATCTGGCTGCAACTGCCGCAAACCCGTTGGACTGCACAGCAGTTGTTGAAGCCGCAACCGCTCGATCTGGTGGCCCCGGATGATAAGCAGGTGATTGCGCGTCACTGGCAGCCGCAAATTGATAGCCTGATTAAACTGGCCGCCAAAGATGATGAAGTCACGCGCATCTTCGTTAATCCGGCGATCAAAAAGCAGCTTTGTGCTGATGCGGGTAGCGATCGTGCCTGGCTGAACAAAGTGCGACCGTGGTTTGCCCATCGTGCACATATGCACGTGCGTCTGCGCTGTCCGGCTGGCAGCCTGGAGTGCGAAGATCAGGCGGCACCACCACCGGGCGACGGTTGTGGTGCGGAGCTGGATAGCTGGTTCTTGCCGAAAAAACCTGGCAGCACGCCACCGGTGAAGAAGACGCCGCCGCCGTTGCCGCCGTCGTGTCAGGCATTACTGGATCGTCATTTGCTCTAGCCTTGATTCTTCACGCCGCAGGTGCGTTGGCTGCAAAGCGAATTATCAAGGTCATACGACTGAAAACTTGGTTCTTCACGCCGCTGGTGCATTGGCTGCAACGAGAATTTTAAAGTTATATATGAGACAAAAATGGATTTCTTCGTTGTAAGCCCACTCGTGCTGGGCGTGCTATTTCTGGTTGCGGTGCTGGCGGCGTTTATTGACTCCATCGCCGGTGGCGGTGGTTTGCTCACCGTTCCCTCGTTACTGGCTGCCGGGCTCTCACCGGCGCAGGCGTTAGCCACCAATAAATTACAGTCAGTAGGCGGTTCTTTCTCTGCCAGCCTCTACTTTGTGCGTCGCGGCGCGGTGAAACTGCGTGAACAGCGGCTCAATATCGCCATGACCTTTATTGGCGCGGTCTGCGGCACGGTATTGATTCAACACATCCAGGCCGATGTGTTGCGCCAGATTCTGCCTATTCTGTTGATCAGCATCGGCTTATGGTTCCTGCTGATGCCACGCTTGGGTGAATCCGATCGTGAACATCGTCTGCAAGGTTTCGCCTATGCGCTGGTGGGCGGCGGCTGTGTGGGATTCTACGACGGCTTTTTCGGGCCGGGCGCCGGTTCATTCTATGCATTGGCGTTTGTGACACTGTGCGGATTCAATCTGGCAAAAGCCACTGCCCACGCCAAAGTCTTAAATTTCACTTCCAACTTTGCGAGCCTACTGTTCTTTATGTTCGGCGGGAAAGTGGTGTGGGGCACCGGCGCGATCATGCTGATTGGCGCGTTTTGTGGTGCGCGCCTTGGCGCAAGGCTGGTGCTGAGCCGCGGTCAGAAACTTATACGCCCGATGGTGGTCACCGTCTCCGCAGTGATGAGCGCTAAACTGTTATGGGATAGTCACGGCAGCGCGCTGCTGGCGTGGATGGCGACCCTGTGAACCAACACTCGTCAAGACCGGCTACCAATGCGACAATGGCTACAGTTTTTTTAAAGATTAAAATATTATGAGTACAGAACATCATTATCAGCAGCTGGTGGATATCTTTGATGGCTGCTTTGTTGAAGACTTTCAGACCCGTCTAATTAAAGGCGACGACGAACCTATTTATCTTCCAGCGGATGAGGAATCGCCGTGGAACCGCGTGGTGTTTGCCCATGGCTTCTATGCCAGCGCACTCCACGAGATTTCCCACTGGTGTATTGCGGGTGAAGCTCGTCGTAAGTTGGTGGATTTTGGTTACTGGTATTGCCCAGACGGACGTGATGCGCAGACGCAGAGCCAGTTCGAGTCGGTGGAAGTGAAACCACAGGCGCTGGAGTGGTTATTCTGTGTTGCGGCGGGCTTTCCCTTCAATGTCAGCTGTGACAACCTCGAAGGGGATTGTGAGCCGGATCGCATCGCGTTTCAGCGTAAGGTCCATGCTCAGGTCATGCACTATTTTGAGCAGGGCATCCCGGCACGTCCGGCGCGTTTTATTGATGCGTTAGCCAGCTATTACGGTACGCCTGCGCTGACGGCGGCACATTTTCCCTGGCCGGAAGATCTGTGATTCGTCTGGCGACTAATAAAGGATAGAAAAGATGATCGTAGAATTTGAATCACGCATTCTGGCTCTGATTGACGATATGGTCGATCATGCCAGCGACGACGAGCTGTTTGCCGGTGGCTATCTGCGTGGTCATCTGACCCTGGCGGTGGCTGAGATTGAAATCAGCGGCGAACATACCCCTGAAGCCCTGCAAATTCACGTTACCAATAGCCTGCAAAAAGCGATTGCGGCAGGCGAGTTGTCACCACGCGATCAAGCGCTGGTGATAGGGATGTGGGACAACTTATTCCTGCAGGCGCGCCAGCCTGCATAAACAAACGGGGCGATTACTCGCCCCGTTCGGTTACCGCCCGGCTTTTTTTCCTTTCAGCAGTTTCCTCACCCAGTAGCGATTGGGATTCATCGCCGCCAGCGTCGCCGCATCCAGCGGTTGGGGTTCGCCACTCATCTGCGCAGCCAGCACTTCTGCGGCCAGCGGTGCGCTGCATAAACCGCGCGAACCTAACGCCCCTAGCACAAACAACCCGGTATGCACTGGCGCTTCAGTGATGGTGTAACCCTGTGCACGCTGCTCAGGCAGGTTGGCATACTGCGCAAGGGTGGCGGGGTAATCGGGCGCGCTGCCACTCATCGGCAAATGGTCACGTGTGGCACAGCGCACACCGACACGCGCCTCGTTATCACGGATATCCACCAGCAACGGCCAGTCAGCATCGGGTAAACAGTTAATCAGTCGCTGACGATTTTCCTGCTGATCGTCAGCGCGGAAGGTGGTGGCGGTATCACCACGATGATAGCTGGCACCGATACAGTGGGTATTAAAATCAGGGCTGACCGGCGTGAGATAGCCGTCGTAGCACAGCACGGTTTTTAACGCGGCCAAGGCGGAATGGGTCGGCACGTGGCTCACCTGACCTGACACGGCATACACTGGCAGTTCTTTGCTCTGTTCCATCTCCAGTAGCGCATGTCCATTCGCCAATACCACTTGCTGATGTTTGACCGCCGGTTGCTCGCTGAACTGCAACGTCCAGCCATCCTCTGCACGCTCCATCTTTGTGACCTGATGCAGCCAGTGCACGCGTAAGCCCAGTGTTTGCGCATGTTCAAGCAAATTGCTGGTGAGTTGAGAAGGAGAGAGCCAGCCGCCTTGCGGGTAGAAAATACCGCCACTTCCGGTCGCCACCCCTGCCAGTTGTTCCGCTTCTTCTTTAGTCACTCCCCGCGCGACTTCCTGTGGCAGTGCCATCTGCAGCATCTGCGCAATTTTCTCTGCGCTTTTACTGTCCCAGCCAAGTTGCAACACGCCGCTCCAGTCATGCTCAAACATCACCGGCAGTTGATCGTACAAACGGCGGGCAAAGGTGAACGCAGCAGGGAAGAAGGTGGCAAGAGCTGGATCATGTTGATTGAGCAGCGGATAGAGTGCTCCCTGACGATTACCCGAAGCGCCCAAAGCGGGAGCCGCATCTGCGCAATAAAGGGTCACTTTCCAGCCTCGGCGTAACAGCGCTAGAGCTAACACGGCGCTGGCGACACCCCCGCCAATCAGCGCGGCCTCCTGGCTGTTAGCCGCAGGGCGGGCGTACCACGGCTGGCTGTGGGGCAGGGGAATGCTCTGATCCATCACCCCGGTTAACATTTCACGTTTGTGGCCAAACCCTTTGCGTTTGGCCACGGTGAAACCCGCTTCCTGCAACCCACGCCGCACGAAACCGGCTGCTGTAAATGTCGCCAGTGTCCCACCCGGTCGGGCGAGGCGCGCCATGGCAGCGAACAGCTCGGGGGTCCACATCTCAGGGTTTTTTGCCGGTGCGAAGCCATCTAAAAACCACGCGTCAACTTGCCCATTAAGACTGTCATCAAAGGTATTAATTAGCGCGTTAATATCTCCGAGCCAGAGATCGAGCGTGACTTTACCGCCGTTGAACAATATGCGCTGGCAACCCGGTAACGCTTGTGGCCATTGCTGTTGTAGCTGTTCGGCCCAAGGCGCCAGCTCAGGCCAGTGTGCATGGGCAGCCACGAGATCGCTTTGCGTGAGTGGGAATTTTTCGCAGCTAATAAAGTGCAGGCGCTTCAGTGTGGCATCTGGATGCGCGTGGCAGAAGCGGTCAAAGGCTTGCCACAGGGTCAAAAAGTTAAGACCAGTCCCAAAACCGCTTTCGGCGACAATAAAAATATCGCGCAAATGTTCGGCAAAACGGAGTGGAATCTGGTTGCCATCAAGGAACACATAGCGCGTCTCTTCCAGCCCGTTGTCGTTGGAGAAGTAGACGTCGTCGAATGCTCGGGAAACAGGTGTACCCTGATCATTCCAGTTTAATTGCGCGTGTTCAACCGGGGATAACTTCACGGGAAAGGCTCGTTTTTCAGGCAGTGGCGCGATTTTAGCGAGTGTGGTCACATGACGCAAATTTACAAAAGGAAATGGCTGATCGGACTTGTTCGGCTTACAACTGTAAGCTAGAGTGCACGTCAATCCAAAAGAAGTGGAATGAGGACTATTGAATGAAACGTGCAGTGATTACTGGCCTGGGTATTGTTTCCAGCATTGGTAATAACCAGCAAGAAGTGCTGGCTTCTCTGCGTGAAGGCCGTTCCGGGATCACTTTCTCTGAAGAGATGAGAGATATCGGTATGCGCAGCCACGTATGGGGCAACGTCAAACTGGATACCAACGGGCTCATCGATCGCAAAATCGTGCGTTTCATGAGTGATGCTTCAATCTACGCTTATCTGTCCATGGCTGAAGCCATCCAGGATTCCGGTCTGACTGATGAGCAGTATCAGAACAACCCACGTGTGGGTCTGATTGCCGGTTCAGGCGGTGGTTCTCCGCGTTACCAGGTATTCGGTGCTGATGCGATGCGCGGTCCACGCGGTCTGAAAGCGGTCGGTCCTTATGTGGTGACCAAAGCCATGGGTTCTGGTGTGTCAGCTTGCCTGGCCACGCCGTTCAAAATCCACGGTGTGAACTACTCGATCAGCTCTGCTTGTGCGACTTCCGCACACTGTATTGGTAATGCCGTTGAGCAGATCCAACTGGGCAAACAGGACATCGTGTTTGCTGGCGGCGGCGAAGAGCTGAGCTGGGAAATGGCCTGTGAGTTCGATGCGATGGGCGCACTGTCCACCAAATACAACGAAACGCCAGAAAAAGCGTCACGTACTTACGATGCAAACCGTGATGGTTTCGTGATCGCTGGCGGCGGCGGTATGGTTGTTGTTGAAGAGCTGGAACATGCTCTGGCGCGTGGCGCACACATCTATGCAGAAATCGTGGGCTACGGCGCGACCTCTGACGGTGCGGACATGGTTGCTCCTTCAGGCGAAGGCGCAGTGCGCTGCATGAAGATGGCGATGCAGGGTGTTGATACCCCAATCGATTACCTCAACACCCACGGCACTTCCACGCCAGTCGGCGATGTGAAAGAGCTGGGTGCGATTCGCGAAGTGTTCGGTGACAACTCTCCGTACATCTCTGCCACCAAAGCCATGACCGGTCACTCACTGGGTGCGGCGGGCGTGCAGGAAGCCATCTACACCCTGTTAATGCTGGAACACAGCTTCATCGCGCCAAGCATCAACATCGAAGAGATTGATGAAGCCGGTAAGGGCCTGAACATCGTGACTCAGCCAACTGAAAAAGTGCTGACCACCGTGATGTCCAACAGCTTCGGTTTCGGTGGCACTAACGCCACGCTGACGATGCGTAAACTGCCAGCATAAAATACTCGTCATATTTCGACCTGCAGCCTGCCTGCGAGTTGAAGTATTTCGTGCATAACATGCTCAGTATCAAGGGCCGGTCAATCCGGCCCTTGTTGTTTTTGACATTTATCCCCTCGCTTGCCTACACTCTTCGTTCTTACCTGAAACAAAATAATCGTTTGCGCATATTGTGAATCAAATCACCCGTTTTTGCTGCGAGCAGCCAACGAACCTATTGCGCACGCCCTGAACAAGGAGTTCATACCATCATGACCACGGCTGCTGATACGCAGACGCAATCCGTGCTGCCTTTAGGCTGCATCTCTTTTGCGGTATTCCTCACTTATCTTACTGCCGGGTTGGCCTTGCCGGTGATCCCGCTGTATGTCCATCAGCAGTTGGGCATGAGTAACCTGATGGTCGGCGTGGCGGTGGGGATTCAGTTCTTCGCTACCCTGCTGACGCGCAGCTTTGCGGGCCGTCGCGCCGATCAGCACGGTGCCAAGCTCACCACACAGCACGGGATGATTGCCATTGCGCTGGTCGGTGTCGCCTATTTGGCGGCGGCATTGTTGCCGGTGTCTCCCTGGGCCAAATTTGGTCTGTTAGCGGTTGGGCGCTTATTACTGGGTTTTGGCGAGAGCCTGCTGCTGACCGGCAATCTCACCTGGGGTATGGGATTGGTTGGAAGCAAACGCTCTGGATTGGTGATGTCGTGGAACGGCATGGCGATTTATGGATCGCTGGCAGCTGGCGCACCGCTTGGCTTACTCATCAATCAACACGGCGGTTTTGCGGCGTTGGGTCTTGTGGCGCTTCTGCTTCCTTTGCTCTCGTTGGCGATCAACAGCTGGGTGAGCAAAGTCCCGGTGGTCGGCGGGGAGCGGCCTTCACTGTTTAGCGTGGTAAAAACCATTTTCCAACCGGGTATGGCGCTGGCACTGCAAGGTACCGGATTCGCGGTCATCGGCACTTTCACCTCGCTCTACTTTGCCGCTGAGAACTGGGGCAACGCCGGTTTTGCCCTGACGGCATTTGGCTGTGCCTTTGTGCTGGTGCGGGTATTTTTTGGCGGCTTGCCCGATCGTCACGGTGGCGTGCGCGTGGCGATGGTGTCGCTGTTGGTGGAAACCCTGGGTTTGCTGGTGCTGGCGTGTGCGACCTCTGGCTGGATGGCGCTGGTCGGCGCGGCACTGACCGGCTGCGGCTGCTCGCTGATCTTCCCGGCATTGGGTGTCGAAGTGATTAAACGCGTCTCCCCGCAGATTCGCGGCACGGCACTGGGTGGATTCTCCGCCTTTCAGGATATCGCTTATGGTGCCAGCGGTCCGCTCACCGGTCTGCTGGCGACCGCGCTGGGCTATGGCTCAGTCTATCTGGCCGGTGCCTGCTGCGCGGCATTGGGCATTTTGGTTACCTGGGCGTTTGCGCGTAGCGCGACAACAGCCTGACCAGCTTATCGCAGGCACTGACAATCTCGCCGGGCGTCAGTGCCGCAAAGCCGAGCAGCCAGCCGGCTTGTTTTGTATCCCCTGCATATAACGGCGACAGGCGTGGTAACAACAACCCCACCTCACTGGCCTGCTGTGTCAATCGTGCTTCATCACCTTGATTCAAAGTGACGGTCAATTGCAGGCCACCGGCCGCATGCCAGGGTGTCAGCCACGGCTGCAGCCGTGAATGGATTTGATCCAGCAGACGGTCGCGGCGGCTGTGATAGAGCTGGCGCATCAACCGCAGATGGCTGGCAAAATGGCCCTGCTGCATAAATTCGGCGGTGATCGCCTGCGGTAACAGTGCGCTGTGTCCATCCATCACGCTGCGTGCACGACCCAGTGCATCCACCAACTGCGGTGGCACTACCATCCACGCCAACCGCAATGAGGGGAAAAGCGTTTTGGAAAAGGTGCCAAGGCAGATCACCCGGCTGTCGTTCTCTAACCCCTGAAGCGCCGGGGCTGGACGATCCTCATAATGAAATTCACTGTCATAATCATCTTCAATCAACCAGCTTTGCTGCTGGCGCGCCCAGGCCAGCCAGTGAAGACGGCGGGCCAGGCTCATCGGCGTGCCGGTGGGGTAATGATGCGCAGGCGTCAGATAGACCAGTTTGGCATGCCCGCTTAGCGGCACGGCACCTTCGCTATCCAGCGGCATGGCACGGCAGCGCGCACCCGCAGCCAGAAAGGCATTACGCGCGCCAGGATAGCCGGGCTCTTCCAGCCACACCTCATCATCATTATCGAGAAACATCAAAGCCAACAGCTGCAATGCCTGCTGCGAACTGGTCAACATCACCACCTGTTCAGCGGTGCAGCGCACTCCGCGTGACAGGGCCAGATAATCGGCCACCGCCTGACGGAGCGGCGGGTATCCTAACGGGTCGCCATAACCCATTAACTGACTCCCGAACTGGCGTTGAACACTGTTGCTAATGCGTCGCCATTGTTCATGCGGAAAGGCGCGTAACTCCGGTGAACCGGCGGCAAAAGCATAAGGGAAGGGGGGATCCTGGCAACCGCCGGTCACCAGAACGCGATCCCCACGTTGCGAGAAGCGTGGCGAGTCGATTGAAGTTGAAGATCTCTGCCGCACCGGCATAGCGATCGACACAAAGGTGCCGCTGCCGGCCCGCCTCTCCAAATAACCTTCACTCTCTAATTGCGCATAGGCGCTTTCCACTGTGACGCGTGAGAGTGACAAATCCAGTGCCAGCTGGCGGCTGGAGGGTAACTTCTGCTGATGGTGTAAATGGCCATGGGCGATCGCCTGACGCAGCATATTGCATACACGCTCGCGCAATCCGCCTTGCAACTGTAAGTTAAACAGCGCCAAAAAAGAGAGGCTCATTGTGGTCTTGTCATCATCGATAAAGTGGTATCAGGTTACAGACCACTTTGCCGTAGACTGAGGGAAAATCACAACAGGAGAATACGATGTCATCGGTATTACATGTTCCCGCAGCCAGCCCGGCAGAAAGCCTGGCCTATTTGCAGCACAAACTGAGTTATTACACCGATGCCTGGGATCTGGCAGAAGATTTGGCTTTAGGTAATTCGGCAATCGTGGTGATTGATGCACGCTCCGAGGAGGTTTATCAGGCGGGGCATATCACGGGGGCTATCTCATTTCCCCATCGCACCATGAATGCCGAGTCGACTGCGCAGCTGGATCGCAGCAAGGTTTACATCACCTATTGCGATGGCATTGGCTGCAATGGATCGACCAAAGCCGCACTGAAACTGGCGTCACTGGGTTTTCAGGTCAAGGAGCTGATCGGCGGGTTGGATTTCTGGAAGCGCGATGGGCACCCGTTGACGTGGGGCGCGGCACCGGGTGAATGGCCGCAAGCCACTCCCGGCGCACACTGCGGCTGTTAAGTTACAGCAACAGCCACAGCAAAAAGAAAAACAGCGCCAGTCCGAGGATCAATGTTAATGCCGGACGCTGGGCCAACGGTCGCGGCAGCATTTCAACCCAAGGTGACCAGATGGGCTGAGGGCGTAATTCGCTGGCGGCGTGCGGTTGCTCCAGCGTCTTCTCTACGCGGCGGCTGAACAGCACATTGAGCAGATCTTGCGCTTGTGCCGGCGTCAGTACCGTCTGCGGCGTGGCCTGGAAACGCTGCTGGCTGTAGTCCTCCAGCATTCGTTGTTCGTCGTGGGTCAGCGGCTGTTTCAGCGAGCTTTCCAGCAATTGCAGCGTCGGCGCATGGTGCTGGCTCAGCGTTTGACGCACCTGAAGATACTGGGTCAGCAGTGGGAAGTGGCGTGAGGGAATGGGATCGCCACTTTTTAGATTGACCAGTTTTAAGGTATCAGCCAGCAGTTTGACTGGCGACTCGCCGGTGGTCGCGGCAAGGCGTGTGACCTGCTGATTGAGTGACTGCTGTTCGGCCGGCAGCAAGGTGCGATCCGAGACGCGCGTCTGCTGAGGCTGTGGGATCGCCATCTGGCCATTTTGCAGCATCGTCAACACCTGACGCAGTTGATCCTGCGACAGCGCACTTAACACAGTTTGGTTAAATTGCTGGCGAATGAAGTCACTGACGGCCTGACGATTATTGCCCTGCGGCAGTTTTTCTAACAGCTGCTGCAATAACTGGCGCGTGGCCAGGCTGTTCTGCACCTGCGTTAAACGTCCATTCAGATGCTGTTCAGCGGCAGGGAAATGACGCGATTGCAGTTCTGCATCGTTCTTCACGCCCACTTCGTGGCGCACGCCTGCCCACAGCTCCGGCGCTTTCAGTGTGCTGAGAGACATGATGCGAACAATCAGACGTTCCAGCGTCGTGCGCTGAGCAGGGGAGAGAGGCTGTTCGCCCGCCGGTCCGCCAGGACGTGTTGGGCCAGTTGCGTTAGTGAGCGTTGAACGATCGCCCGCAGGCACACCGGGACCGCTGAGAGGTTGCATGGCGGAATCCTTGAAAAACGAGGTCAGATCCGGGTGCGCCGGAAAAAAGAGGCCATATGATAACAAAAGCCCCCGGGAAATCCACGGGGGCTGCGGCCTTTCAGGACAATAAAATCAGGCAGCGGTATCGGGAATTGTGGCTTCACGCGGCTTGCGCAGTGGGGTTTTCAGGCGTTGCGCCAGAATCACGCCGACTAACGTCATGCCGCCGCCCACCCAGTGATAGGCATGCAACTGTTCATGCAGGAACAGCACGGCGATAATTGCCGTAAAGGCCGGTACGAAATTCATAAAGATGCTGGTGGTGCTGGCACCGAGCCGTTGTACGCCAAGGATCCACAGGAATGGCGCGACAATAGAAGCAAACAGCCCTGCAAACAGCACCAGCGGAATATTATGCATATTCAACGTGACGTCTGGTGCATGCAGGAATCCCGGCAATAGCAGCAACACGCCAAAGAAGATCTGCACGTAGAGACTTTGCCAGGTGGGCAGCGGGATCGCCCAGCGCTTGGTGAGTACACCATAGAGCGCGTACGAAGTAGAGGCCGCCAGCATCATTAACTCCCCGTTGCCGAGACGTTGATTCAGAAGCTGGGCAGGGTTGCCTTCACTGACCAGCCACACCAAGCCAACAAATGACAGCAGGCCGCCGATCAAAATCCCACGCGTGGGTGCAAGGCGCAGCACGAACACACTGAGCAAGATGGTTAACAATGGGATGGTGGCTCCCAAAATGCCCATCATCACCGCTGACACGCTGTGCGCTGCATAGTAGGCAAGACTCTGATACAGCACCATACCCAGCAGGCCGAGGACCAGTAAGCGCCACACATTCGCACGAATGGTCTGTCGATGACGCCAGACACCGGGCAAGCAGAACGGTGCCAACACCACCAGCGCCAGCAACCAGCGATAGAATGAAATGGCGGCAGGATCGATGCTCCCGGCAGAGAGTTTGCTGACGATGGTGTTGATCGACCAGATCAACACCGCAATTAGCGGGAAGAGTAAATTCATCGTACGGCTCCTGAAATAATTGCGAATAGTTTACGTTTGACCGGTTTAAACCAGATAGTTAAAATCGGACAATATTCGTTAATGACCGGACAGAATGAATTTACAGATCGAGTATCAGGCGCCCATTGATGCACCGATGCTGCGCTTCTTTATGCGTTATGACGAAGCCAGTGCGAAGACCGAGTATCTTCCACATGCTCACGACTGGGGGCAGGTGATTTTTGTCACCCGCCACGTCATGGAGATAGAAGTGGAGGGTGAGCGCTTGTTAGCCCCTTCAGATATGCCGATCTGGATCCCACCGACCCATCGCCACAGTAGCTATAACCATGACACCGCGCATTTTCGCACCTTGAACATTGCCGCTGAACTTTGCCATGACCTGCCGGCAAAAGCCTGTTTGCTTAACGTTGATGCTATTGTGCACGCCATTATGAACGACTTTGCACGGCGCTCGCTGGAACAGCCTCAGACCGAAGCCGACTGGCGATTGTGCGAGGTACTGATCGATCGCCTGGGTTTAGCGCCCGTGCACACCAGTTATTTACCGTTATCGGATGACAAATTTCTCGCGCCGATTCTCCGCGCGCTGGAGGATAACCCCGGCGATAACACCACGCTGGCACAATGGGCGAAGCGCGTATTTACCACCGAGCGTACGCTGGCGCGGCGTTGCCAACAGCAACTGAACATGTCGTTCAGCGAATGGCGGCAGCGTTTACGTTTTCTGCGCGCGATTGCGCTTCTTGAGCAAGGTTGTAGCGTGCAGGGGATCGCACATGAACTCGGTTACAGTTCGGCATCCGCGCTGATAGTGATGTTTCAACAGCAGGCGGGGACTACGCCCGATCGCTATCGCAGCCGGTTAGGCTAATCCCGGACTTTGTGACAAAATACGCCCCGTTTATTTCAATATGACAGGACCGCCGCAGTGAAAATTCTCGTCGATGAAAATATGCCTTACGCCCGTGAACTGTTCAGCCGTACCGGTGATGTGCTGGCGGTACCGGGTCGACCATTACCGGAAGCGGAATTACAGGATGCCAGCGGACTGATGGTGCGTTCCGTCACCAAAGTCAATGCGGCACTGCTGGCGGGCACGCCGGTGAAATTTGTCGGTACCGCGACGGCAGGCACTGACCATATTGATGACGCATCGCTGGCGGCGGCAGGCATTGCCTTCTCTGCCGCGCCGGGCTGCAACGCCATTGCCGTGGTGGAGTATGTATTCTCTTCTTTATTGCTATTGGCTGAGCGTGATGGTTTTGAGTTGCGCGATCGTACCGTCGGCATTGTCGGCGTTGGGAATGTCGGTGGGCGCTTGCAAAAACGCCTTGCCGCCTGGGGCGTGAAGACCTTGCTGTGCGATCCACCACGTGCCGATCGCGGCGATCAAGAGGAATTCCATTCGCTTGATGAAGTGGTGGCACAGGCCGATATCCTGACGTTCCACACGCCACTGTTTAAAGATGGTCCCTACAAAAGCTGGCATCTGGCGGACATGGCGCTGTTGATGGCGTTAAAACCGAACACCATCCTGATCAACGCCTGTCGTGGCCCGGTGGTGGATAACGCCGCCTTATTGGAAGTGCTCAAGCTGCGCAGCGATCTGAGCGTGGTGCTGGATGTGTGGGAGCCAGAGCCGGATCTGAATCTGGATCTGCTGGATAAAGTGGATATCGCCACGGCCCATATTGCAGGCTATACCCTGGAAGGGAAAGCGCGCGGAACCACGCAGGTATTCGAAGCCTGGTGTGACTTTATCGGCCAGCCCCAACAGGTGGCGCTGGAGAGTCTGCTGCCTGCACCCGAGTTTGGCACCCTCACGCTGCACGGTAAGCTCGATCAGCCTACGCTGAAACGACTGGTGCATCTGGTGTATGATGTGCGCCGCGATGATGCCCCACTACGGAAAGTGGCCGCGCAGCCAGGTGAGTTTGACCGCCTGCGCAAGCAGTATGAAGAGCGCCGTGAGTGGTCCTCGCTGCAGGTGAAATGCGATGACGCCGACGCGGCTGCCATGCTGGAAAAACTCGGTTTTCGCGCCAGTTTGTAAAGTTAAATCAATCCCCTGCGTTTTCGCGCGGGAAAAGTCTTAAATGTCAGGCGGTGATGTCACCGCCTCAATTTTTTGTGTCATTGTCTGGAGTAAACCAACATGTCTGACGGCTGGAATATCGCGCTACTGGGCGCAACAGGCGCAGTAGGGAACGCTGTACTGGAATTGCTGGCAGAACGCCAGTTCCCGGTTGGTGAATTGCATCTGCTGGCGAGTGAAAACAGCGCCGGTGAGAGTGTACGTTTTGATGGTCGTACCCTGCGGGTGCAGGATGCCGCCGAGTTCGACTGGACCCAGGCACAGCTGGCATTTTTCGCTGCTGGGCGTGAAGCCTCAGCACGTTATGCGGATGAAGCCGCGAGCCAGGGTTGTCTGGTGATCGACAGCAGCGACCTGTTCGCGCTGGAGCCGGATGTGCCGCTGGTGGTGCCGGATGTCAATCCGCAGGTGCTGGCCGACTATCGCAATCGTAATATTGTGACAGTGGCAGATGCGCTGGTCAGTCAGTTGCTGAGCGCGATCAAACCGCTGGTGGATAGCGCCGGTTTAAGCCGTTTACAGGTCACCAACCTGATGTCTGTCTCCAGCCATGGTAAAGCTGCGGTTGATGGCCTGGCCGGTGAGAGCGCGCGTTTGCTGAACGGCATCCCCGCTGATGAACACTACTTTGGCCGCCAGCTGGCGTTCAACTTGTTGCCACAGTTGGCAGACAACAATGGCAGCGTAGAGAGTGAACGTCGACTGGTGGATCAGGTGCGTAAAGTGTTGCAGGACGAAGGTTTACCGATTGCGGTCAGCAGCGTGCAGGCACCGGTGTTCTACGGTAGCGCACAGCTGGTGCACATCGAAAATCTGCGCCCACTGTCAGCAGAAGAAGCACGTGACGAGCTGGCCCGCGCTGAAGACATCAATTTGAGCGAAGACGGTGAGTACCCAACCCCGGTCAGCGATGCATCGGGCAGCGATGCACTGAGCATTGGCAACGTTCGTAACGATTACGGCGTGCCTGAACTGCTGCAGTTCTGGTCAGTGGCGGACAACATCCGCTTCGGCGGCGCATTGATGGCCGTGAAAACCGCTGAGAAATTGGTGCAGGAGTATTTCTATTAATGTTGTCTGAAGCTAAGACCATTAAGCTGGCGTTAGGCATTGAGTACGATGGCAGCCGTTATTACGGTTGGCAGCGACAGAATGAAGTGCGCAGCGTGCAGGAAAAGTTAGAAAAAGCGCTGTCGAAAGTGGCGAATCATCCGGTGGTCGTATTCTGCGCCGGACGCACCGATGCGGGTGTGCATGGAACCGGGCAGGTGGTGCATTTTGAAACCACCTCTCAGCGTGCTGACGGTGCCTGGACGCTGGGCGCCAACGCCAATTTGCCGGATGACATTGCGGTGCGTTGGGTCAAAGAAGTGCCCGATGAGTTCCACGCGCGTTTCAGTGCCACTGCGCGTCGCTATCGCTACGTGATTTTCAACCAGCGGCTGCGCCCTGCGATTCTGGGCAACGGTATCACCCATTTTTATCATCCGCTGGATGCAGAAAAAATGCAGCGTGCAGGGCAGTGTTTGATCGGCGAGAACGATTTCACCTCGTTCCGAGCCGTGCAGTGCCAGTCACGCACACCGTGGCGCAATGTGATGCACCTCAACGTCACGCGTCAGGGGCCGTATGTGATTGTCGATATCAAAGCCAACGCCTTTGTGCATCACATGGTGCGCAATATCGTCGGCAGCCTGATGGAAATTGGTTGTGGCAACAAGCCTGAGAATTGGATGGCTGAGTTGCTGGCAGCAAAAGATCGCACTCTTGCGGCAGCAACCGCTAAAGCAGAAGGGTTGTATTTGGTGGCGGTGGATTATCCATCCCATTTTGCGTTACCTCAGCCTGCGCTGGGACCCTTGTTCCTCGCGGATTAACTGTTAATTGAAGGATGTAGGGGAGCCGTATGGAGTTTATCCACTTCGTTATTGATTTTATTCTGCATATTGATGTGCATTTAGCCGAACTCGTGGCGCAGTACGGCATCTGGATTTACGCCATTCTGTTCCTGATTCTGTTCTGTGAAACCGGCTTAGTGGTCACGCCTTTCCTGCCAGGGGATTCCCTGCTGTTTGTGGCCGGTGCCTTGGCCGCACTGCCGGGCAACGATCTCAATGTGCATTTAATGGTGACGCTGCTGGTGATCGCCGCCATCCTCGGCGATGCGGTGAACTACACTATTGGTCGGTTGTTCGGTGAGAAGCTGTTCAGTAACCCGAACTCAAAAATTTTCCGTCGTAGCTACCTGGATAAAACCCACGCGTTCTACGATCGCCACGGTGGCAAAACCATTATACTTGCGCGCTTTGTACCAATCGTGCGAACCTTTGCCCCCTTTGTGGCAGGGATGGGACACATGTCTTATCGCCACTTCGCGCTCTTCAACGTAACGGGTGCGCTGCTATGGGTACTGCTCTTCTCCTACGCCGGTTACCTGTTTGGCGACTTGCCGGTGGTGCAAGAGAACCTGAAGCTGCTGATTGTGGGCATTATTGTGGTCTCAATACTGCCAGGCGTGATTGAAGTGTGGCGTCATCGCCGCCAGGCGCGTCAGCAGAAGCCACAGTAAGCCTGTTACCAGATTTTTGTCCACAGCGAGAACGGGTTGTGGTTTAATGAGCGACATTTACGGCCTGCTGAAGGTGATTTCGGCAGCCACAAGAAGACTGGACCAGGTCAGCATTAAACAGAAAGGTCATCAATGAGCTGGATTGAACGCATACTGAATAAAAGCACCACCACGCCAACGCGCAAAGCCAGTATCCCGGAAGGGGTCTGGACCAAATGCGATAGCTGCGGCCAGGTGCTGTACCGCGCCGAGCTGGAGCGTAACCTTGAGGTCTGCCCGAAGTGCGACCACCACATGCGTATGCACGCCCGTGAGCGTTTGCACAGCATGCTGGACGAAGGTTCTCTGGTTGAGTTAGGCAGCGAGCTGGAACCGAAGGATCTGCTGAAGTTCCGCGATTCTAAGAAGTACAAAGATCGTCTGGTTGCCGCGCAGAAAGATACCGGTGAAAAAGATGCATTGATCACCATGAAAGGCACACTGCATGGTATGCCGGTGGTGGCTGTAGCTTTCGAGTTCTCCTTTATGGGCGGCTCGATGGGTTCTGTGGTTGGCGCGCGCTTTGTGCGTGGCGTTGAACAAGCACTGGAAGATAACTGCCCACTGATTTGCTTCTCAGCCAGTGGCGGTGCGCGTATGCAGGAAGCGTTACAGTCGCTGATGCAGATGGCGAAAACCAGCGCAGCCTTGGCGAAAATGCAGGAGCGCGGCTTGCCGTACATCTCCGTGCTGACTGACCCAACCATGGGCGGTGTTTCAGCCAGCTTCGCGATGTTAGGCGATCTGAACGTCGCAGAACCGAAAGCCCTGATCGGCTTTGCGGGTCCACGCGTCATTGAGCAGACCGTGCGCGAAAAACTGCCGCCGGGCTTCCAGCGCAGTGAGTTCCTGATTGAGAAAGGCGCGATCGACATGATCATCCGTCGTCCGGAAATGCGCTTTAAGCTGGCAAGCCTGCTGGCGAAAATGATGAACCTGCCAGCGCCGCTGCAGGATGGTGATCAGCCAACGACGGCTGAGCCGGAGAGCAACGAGGCCTGATCAGGCAACGAAAAGGCGCATCTATGCGCCTTTTCACCAATGCACCGTCAATCAGTTAACGGGACACATGGACAAGACTCTTCCCCAAGCCACGTCGCCTTTGGCCACGTGGCTTCATTATCTAGAACATCTTCATTCGCAGGCCATCGAACTGGGTCTGGACCGTATTCAACGCGTTGCTGCACGCCTCGATTTACTCAAACCCGCTCCGTTTATCTTCACCGTCGCCGGCACTAACGGCAAAGGCACCACCTGTCGTACGCTGGAAACCTTGTTGATGGCCGCGGGATACCGTGTGGGTGTTTACAGTTCGCCGCATCTGGTGCGCTACACCGAGCGTGTACGTGTGCAGGGCGCTGAGCTGGATGAAGCGCTGCACAGCGCCAGTTTCGCCAGCATCGAAGCCGGGCGCGGTGACACTTCGCTGACCTATTTCGAATTTGGTACGCTGTCGGCACTCAATCTGTTTCGCGATGCCAACCTTGATGTGGTGATCCTGGAAGTCGGGCTGGGCGGACGTCTGGATGCCACCAATATTGTCGATGCTGATGTTGCGGTTATCACCAGTATTGCCCTGGATCACACTGACTGGCTGGGGCCGGATCGCGAGAGTATCGGACGTGAAAAAGCGGGTGTGTTCCGCGCTGGTAAGCCTGCGGTAGTGGGTGAGCCTGATATGCCGCACACCATTGCAGAGGTGGCCGCAGAGAAGGGCGCACAGCTGCTGCAAATCAATCGCGACTGGCAGTGGCAAAAACAGGAAAACAGCTGGACGCTACAGGATGCGCACGGTGAGTTGCGCGACCTGCCATTGCCACAGGTACCGCTGCCTAACGCGGCAACGGCACTGACGGCGTTACGCGCCTCTGGTCTGAATGTCAGTGAGGCAGTGATCCGCGAACATCTGCCATTAGCGATTCTGCCGGGCCGCTTCCAGACCGTGAGCGAATCACCGCGCGTGATCCTCGATGTGGCGCACAATCCACATGCCGCTTATTATCTGGCTTCACGGTTGGCTGAACTGCCAAAGCGCGGGAAAGTCCTGGCGGTGGTCGGCATGCTGCACGACAAAGATATCGCTGGCACCCTGGCGGCATTGTCGCCACAGGTGGACAGCTGGTACTGCGCGCCACTTGATGGTCCACGCGGTGCAACAGCCGATGAGTTGATTGCGCATCTTGATGCAGGTAAAGCGTTCACGCATGTGGATGCGGCATGGCAAGCAGCGCGCCTGCAAGCAGCGCCTGAGGATGTGATTCTGGTGTGCGGATCTTTCCACACCGTCGCACAGGTTATGGAATCGATGGCAGCGGAGAACGGCAGTGGCAAGTAAGTTTCAAAATCGCTTAGTCGGGACCGTTATTCTGGTTGCGATTGGCGTCATTGTGTTGCCGGGCCTGTTGGACGGCAAGAAAAAACACTACAAGGAAGAGTTTGCGGCGATCCCGCTGGTGCCCAAACCTGACGATCAGCAAGACAGCGAAATGGTACCGCCGGTCACGCAACCGTTGCCTGCGCAACCGCCAGAAGGCGCCGGCGCGGCACAGAATCCGGAGAATGCGAAAGCCACGGGTAATGCCAGCAACGGCAGTGCCCAGCCTGCGCAGAACAGTGAGCCGACGCTGGTGACGCCACCGCCGGTGCATCAGCAGGTGAAGCCGGTTGAGCAACCGAAGCCCAAACCGATTGAACAACCCAAGCCGAAGCCAGTAGAACAGCCGAAGCCAAAACCTGTCGAGCAGGTAAAACCGAAACCGGTAGAGCAACCGAAGCCGGTTGAGCAGCCGAAAGCGGTTGAAACGCCGAAGCAGAGTGAGCCGGAAGCGGCGCCTGCAGGCCAGGCGTATGTGGTGCAACTCGGCGCGCTGAAGAATGCGGCCAAGGTGAGCGAGATCGTGGCGCAGCTGCGTCTCTCGGGCTATCGCGCCTTTACCGTGCCGTCAACGCCGGTGCAGGGACAAATCACCCGAATTTACGTGGGACCGGATGCGTCAAAAGCGAAGCTTCAGAGTTCACTGAGCGAGCTACAAAGCATTTCAGGCCTCGGTGGTGTGGTTAAACCGTATGGTACGCGTTAATGGCTTGATAAGCCGCGCCGATAGCAGTAAAAGGCGCGGTAAAGCATTCACTGCTTGCCAAAATGTTGCAATAAAATTATTAAATATCAGTCAGTTAAATCGCTGATGACACTCAGGGCGAAGAAAGTTTTTTTCATCGCCTTTTTTATGGATGCAGAACCGGAAAACCCTACGCAAACGTTTTCTTTTTCTGTTAGAATGCGCCCCGAACTGGATGCAGGGGTGCATAAGCACTGGGCTGGAAGAGTTCATGATCTGGATTGATTACGTCATTATTGCGGTAGTTGGTTTTTCGGCTCTGGTCAGCCTGATTCGTGGGTTTGTCCGTGAAGCCTTATCTCTCGTTACCTGGGGATGCGCGTTTTTTGTCGCCAGTCATTACTACACCTACCTTGCAGTCTGGTTTACAGGTTTTGACGACGAACTGGTTCGCAACGGCATCGCTATCGCGGTGTTATTCGTTGCCACCCTGATTGTGGGTGCCATCGTGAACTATGTGATCGGCTCGCTGGTGGAAAAAACTGGCTTGTCGGGAACCGACAGGGTGTTGGGGGTCTGTTTCGGGGCGTTGCGTGGCGTGCTGATTGTTTCCGCTATGCTCTTCTTCCTCGATACATTCACCGGCTTTTCTAAAAGCCCGGACTGGCAACAGTCGCAACTCATTCCCCAGTTCAGTTACATCATCAGGTGGTTTTTCGATTACCTGAAAAGCACGTCCAGTTTTATACCCCGGTAACGCCACCGGGAGTGCGGCCAATGAGGAAATGACAACATGTGCGGTATTGTTGGTATCACCGGTTTTATGCCAGTAAACCAGTCGATCTATGACGCGTTAACGGTGCTGCAGCACCGCGGGCAAGATGCCGCCGGCATTTGTACCATCGATGCGCTTAACTGTTTTCGTCTGCGTAAAGCAAACGGCTTGGTGAGCGATGTTTTCGAAGCACGCCACATGCAGCGTTTGCAGGGTAACATCGGGATTGGTCACGTTCGCTACCCAACGGCGGGCAGCTCCAGTGCTTCTGAAGCACAGCCATTCTATGTCAACTCCCCTTATGGTATTACGCTGGCGCACAACGGTAACCTCACCAATGCGCACGAGCTGCGTAAACACCTGTTTGAAGTGGGTCGCCGTCACGTTAACACCACCTCTGATTCTGAAATCCTGCTGAATATCTTTGCGCAGGAGCTGGACCGTTTTCAGCATTACCCGCTGGAAGCTGACAACATTTTTGCTGCGGTGGCGGCGGTGCATCAGCATGTGCGCGGCGCTTACGCAGTGGTTTCGATGATCATCGGGCACGGTATGGTCGCGTTCCGCGATCCAAACGGTATTCGTCCACTGGTACTGGGCAAACGTGTGATTGAAGATGGCCGCACCGAATATATGGTGGCCTCTGAAAGTGTCGCGCTGGATACCCTGGGCTTTGAGTTCATTCGCGATGTGGCACCGGGAGAAGCGGTGTACATCACCGAACAAGGTCAGCTCTCTACACGTCAGTGTGCTGAGAATCCGAAAACCAATCCGTGCCTGTTCGAGTACGTTTATTTTGCTCGTCCAGACTCGTTCCTGGATAAGGTATCTGTCTATAGCGCGCGCGTGCGCATGGGCACCAAGCTGGGCGAGAAAATTGCTCGCGAGTGGGAAGACCTGGATATCGATGTGGTGATCCCGATTCCGGAAACCTCGACCGATGCTGCGCTGGAAATCGCTCGCATCCTCGACAAACCTTATCGTCAGGGCTTTGTGAAAAACCGTTACGTTGGCCGCACCTTCATTATGCCTGGTCAGCATCAGCGCCGCAGCGCGATTCGCCGCAAGTTGAACGCCAACCGTGCAGAATTCCGTGATAAGAACGTGCTGTTGATCGATGACTCAATTGTCCGTGGCACCACCTCAGAGCAGATCATTGAGATGGCACGTGAAGCGGGTGCAAAACGCGTTTACCTTGCGTCAGCGGCACCGGAAATTCGTTTCCCGAACGTCTACGGCATCGATATGCCGAGCGCCACGGAACTGATCGCTCACGGTCGTGAAGTGGAAGAGATTCGCCAGCTGATCAAAGCTGATGCATTGATTTTCCAGGACCTGGATGATCTTATCGAAGCCGTGCGCGAAGAGAACCCGGATATTGCTCAGTTTGAGTGCTCGGTGTTCAACGGCGTCTATGTGACCAAAGACGTTGACCAGCAGTACCTTGAGTACCTGCAGTCACTGCGTAATGATGATGCGAAAGCGATTCAGCGCCAGAATGAAGTGGAAGGGCTGGAGCTGCATAACGAAGGTTAATATCTTCGGAGTGCACACATAAAACAGGGCGGGCGCAATCCCGCCCTGTTTGTTTTTGTATTTTTGCTCAGGTAGCGGCTATCATTGCCGCAATCTGAATAGCAAGGCTGAATTATGAAACGACTCATCATTGGAATTTCCGGCGCCAGCGGCGCGATCTACGGCGTACGACTGTTGCAGGTGCTGCAACCGGTGGCTGATGTGGAAACCCATTTGGTGCTGAGCCCTGCTGCACGACAAACGCTGACGCTGGAAACCGACTACAGCTTGCGTGATGTTCAGTCACTGGCAGACGTAGTGCATGATGTGCGTGATATTGCCTCCAGCATCTCTTCTGGATCGTTCAAGACGCTGGGCATGGCGATTCTGCCTTGTTCAATGAAAACGCTGTCAGGCATTGTGCACAGCTACAGCGACAGTCTGCTGACGCGAGCAGCGGATGTGGTGCTCAAAGAGCAACGAAAACTAGTCCTGTGCGTGCGTGAAACCCCGCTTCACCTTGGCCATTTGCGCATGATGACCACCGCCGCCGAGATGGGGGCGATGATCATGCCTCCGGTTCCTGCCTTCTATCATCGCCCGCAGCGCATTGAAGATCTGATTGATCAAACGGTCAACCGCGTTATCGATCAGTTCGATATTGAGCTTCCTGAAGACCTGTTTACCCGCTGGCATGGCGCATAATGGTGCAATATTGCACTAAGCGTGTGCAAATTCGCGTGCCCGATCACTCTTCGTGCATCTTGTGCACCAAAAGTTAACAATGTCGCTTTTTCTTCCTCACGCCGCTGTTATATTTCCCTCACAAACTAGGTGCTTGCGCTGCTAAAAGGCGCGGTATTTAGTGCGCCTGAGCAGGCTTTCGCCGTTTTGCATAACTGGCATGAAACCTGCAAATCATTCAGCGCAAACACACATCACGCACCATATAACAATAAGCACTTACTTGAGGGTTACCTATGAAAAAGCGAGTTCTGGCTCTTTCCCTGCTGCTGGCAATGACCAGCGCTGCGAGCGTGTTCGCTGCAGTACCGAAGACGCTGCGTATCGGGACTGACCCGACTTACCCGCCATTTGAATCCAAAAATGCGCAAGGCCAGTTAGTGGGTTTTGACATCGATCTGGCGAACGAAATTTGTAAGCGTATCCATACCAAATGCAATTACGTTGAAAGTGATTTCGATGCGCTGATCCCTTCGCTGAAAGCGAAGAAAATTGACGCCATCATCTCCTCTCTCTCTATCACGGAGAAACGTCAGGAAGAGATCGCCTTCTCAGAAAAACTGTATGCAGCTAACGCGCGTTTAGTCGCGAAAAAAGGGTCAGATTTACAACCGACCATTGAATCCTTGAAGGGCAAAAACATTGGCCTGCTGCAGGGCACCACTCAGGAAACTTACGCCAATGAAAACTGGCGTCCAAAAGGCGTCACCGTCACTCCTTACGCGAACCAGGATCTGGTGTATCAGGATCTGAATGCGGGTCGTATTGATGCGGCCTTCCAGGACGAAGTGCAGGCGAGCGAAGGCTTCCTGAAACAGCCTGTCGGTAAGGATTATGCGTTTGCTGGTCCAGCGGTGAAAGATGACAAAATCTTCGGTGTCGGTACCGGTATGGGCCTGCGCAAAGATGATGCCGATTTGAAAGCCGCTATCGATAAAGCGTTTGATGCCATGCGTAAAGATGGTACCTACGACAAAATTGCTAAGAAGTACTTTGATTTCAACGTATACGGCGATTAATTGTCCTGTTTTCTGACCTTGATGATTGATTTGCAGCAGGGTTGGTCATAACTATTCACTCCGGGCGCTTACTTATGTAAACTCCCGGGGTTCATACGCTTGCCGCCATCTACCCTGTGATTCACATCCTGGTCAGGACTGTCCGTTAGTTGGGCAGCGTTTGTTATTTTCCTTCACGACAGGATCGAACCCATGCTGTATGGCTATTCTGAAGTAATCCTCAAAGGCACCCTGGTGACCCTTGAGCTGGCACTCAGCTCGGTGGTGCTGGCTGTGGTGCTCGGCTTGATTGGCGCTGGCGCCAAACTCTCCCGTAATCGCCTGCTGGCGATGATTTTCGAAGGCTACACCACGTTAATTCGTGGGGTTCCCGACCTGGTGTTGATGCTGCTGATTTTCTACGGACTGCAGATCGCATTGAACACCCTGACCGATGCGTTAGGCATGGATCAGCTTGATATTGACCCGATGGTGGCCGGTATCATCACGCTGGGCTTTATTTACGGCGCTTACTTCACCGAAACCTTCCGTGGTGCATTTCTCGCCGTGCCTAAAGGGCAGATCGAAGCGGCAACCGCCTTCGGTTTCACCGGTTCGCAAACCTTCCGCCGCATTCTGTTCCCGGCGATGATGCGTTTCGCGCTGCCGGGTATTGGCAATAACTGGCAAGTTATCCTTAAAGCCACGGCGCTGGTTTCGCTGCTGGGGCTGGAAGACGTGGTGAAAGCCACGCAGCTGGCAGGGAAAAGTACCTGGCAGCCGTTCTACTTCGCGATTGTCGCGGGGGTGATTTATCTGGTGTTTACCACGCTGTCGAACGGCGTGCTGTGGTGGCTTGAACGTCGCTACACGGTGGGTGTGAAAAGGGCAGAGCTATGATCGATATTATTCAAGAGTATTGGAAACAGCTGCTCTGGACCGATGGTTACCGTTTTACTGGCGTCGCCATTACCCTGTGGTTGCTGATTCTCTCCGTGGTGATCGGGGGTTCCATGGCGGTGCTGCTGGCGATTGCCCGAGTGTCACCGAACCGCTTTATTTCGACACCTGTCTGGCTGTTCACCTATGTATTCCGCGGTACACCGCTCTACGTACAGTTACTGGTGTTCTACTCCGGCATGTACACGCTGGAAGTGGTCAAAGGTTCGGAGTTACTCAACGCCTTTTTCCGTAGCGGTCTAAACTGTACGCTGCTGGCCTTTACCTTAAACACCTGTGCCTACACCACTGAAATTTTTGCCGGTGCGATTCGCGCTGTGCCGCACGGTGAAATCGAAGCAGCCCGTGCTTATGGCTTTTCACCGTTCAAAATGTACCGTTGCATTATCCTGCCGTCGTCACTGCGTACCGCACTGCCGGCTTACAGTAATGAAGTGATCCTGATGCTGCACTCCACCGCACTGGCATTTACCGCCACGGTGCCGGATCTGCTGAAAATCGCGCGTGATATTAACTCGGCAACGTACCAGCCGTTTACCGCGTTTGGCATCGCTGCGGTGCTGTATCTGATTATCTCTTACGTGCTGATTAGCCTGTTCCGCAAAGCAGAACGCCGCTTCCTGGCGCACGTGAAACCTTCTTCATCGCATTGAGTATCACTATGGCTGACAACAAATTAAGCGTGACCGAACTGCACAAACGTTACGGTGAACACGAAGTTCTGAAAGGTGTATCACTGCAGGCCAATGCTGGCGATGTGATCAGCATCATTGGTTCGTCCGGTTCCGGGAAAAGTACCTTCTTACGCTGCATTAACTTCCTTGAGAAACCGAGCGAAGGCACCATTGCGGTGAACAATGAGCAGATCAACCTGGTGCGCGACACCGATGGCCAGCTGAAGGTCTCTAACAAAGAGCAACTGCGCTCACTGCGTACCCGTCTGACCATGGTGTTCCAGCACTTCAATTTGTGGAGCCACATGACGGTGCTGGATAACGTCACCGAAGCGCCTATTCAGGTACTGGGACTGAGCAAAGCGGAAGCGCGTGAGCGGGCGATTAAATATCTGGATAAAGTGGGCATCGACGAACGTGCGCGCGCCAAATATCCGGTGCATCTTTCCGGTGGTCAGCAGCAGCGTGTCTCCATTGCTCGTGCGCTGGCGATGGAACCTGAGGTGCTGCTGTTTGATGAACCGACCTCTGCGCTTGATCCTGAGTTAGTGGGCGAGGTTCTGCGTATCATGCAGAAGTTGGCCGAAGAGGGGAAAACCATGGTGGTGGTGACGCACGAAATGGAGTTTGCGCGCCATGTCTCCAATCATGTGATTTTCCTGCATCAAGGCAAGATTGAAGAGCAGGGCTCGCCAGATGAACTGTTCGGCAACCCGAAAAGTCCACGTTTACAGCAATTCCTGAAAGGCTCGTTGAAATAATGCTAGCAGGTCGCCATAAATGGCGACCCTACAGCCCCGTAGGGTGCGCATTTATGCGCACCTGGCAGATGTGCCGGCATGAAAACCGGCGTGATAAATCGCGCCGATCCGTCTCGCCGCAATGAGTCACTCCCGCAATAGCTTCAGCGCTGTATCCTCGTCCGTCACCAATCCCGACACCCAGCCACCCTGTAACGCAGCACGAATCGCCGGGTACTTACGCTCGCTGCCAGAGAAGCCGATAATTTTGCGCTCGGTCTGACTCTCAAGCAGGACGCTGGTGAGCAACTCATCGGTTTCTCCCCATACTCGCTCACCCTGTTGGTTGAAAAAATGCCCCAGCATCTCGCCTACCACTCCACGCGCATTAAGCGCTTCCACTTGGGTATCGGTGATAAATCCTTCGGCATTTAACGGACAGCCGGGCATCACTTCACCGATGCCAACAAACGCCACATCTGCTTGCAAGGCACGATCGGTGACGCGCTGATACACCTGATGCTGAACCCACATCGCCTTGTCTTGCGGCGTGTCTGCGTACAGCGGTGCAGGAATGAAAAAGTATTTGCCCTGCATTTTCTCGGCCATCTTCAACGGCACGTCGTAACGTGTGCCGGAATCATCGCGCGCGATCGCACCAATCATGGAAACGCACTGATGTTGTGGGCGATCCACCCATGGCAGCGCATCAATCATTGAGCGCAGGGTTTTACCAGAACCAATACCGAACACCTGTGGCGCTTCCTCATTGATAAACTGCGACATCACCGCCGCACCTTCAACGGCCAGCATCTGCTGAATGGCGTCATCATTTAAGTTCGCCGATGGCACCACCCGGCATAAATCCAGCGCAAACTTCTCCTGCACCTCACGCGCCAGTTGCAGACAGTGCGTAACAGGATGATCAATTTTCACGCTCACCATTCCCATCTCACGCGCACTAGACACCAGGCGCTGCGCCACCTGGCGTGAGATGCCTAATGCCTGAGCGATCTCCTGTTGCGTCACGCCCGCCACGTAATACATCCACGCGGCACGTGCGGCCAGCTCCTGTTTTTTCTCTTCTCTGCTCATTACGTGGTTCCGTTAAAACTGATGCGTCATCTTAGCGCGTGTTTGACGAAAAGCACTAACTGAGCAAAAGCCCTAAAAAAGAGCAAAAGTATTAATTGTGATGCGCTTCGCAGATCGATCGTCGGATGGCAGCCTATGCTACGCGATATCGGGCAAATGCCCTTTCTTGTGGCAAATGTTTAATTGAGGCGATTATGACCAATCAATCAGTGTGGATGCACATCGGCGCGGGATCATTTCATCGGGCACATCAGGCGTGGTATCTGCACAAACTGCGTGAGCAGGGGGATGACAGTTGGAGCATTGCACTAGGTAACATTCGCAATGATGCAGTGCCGCTGTTGAACCAGCTTGCAGCACAGCAAGGAGAGTACGTACTCGAAACCGTAACGCCGGAAGGGGAACGGGCTTATGAAACCATCACCTCTTTGCGCAAAATCCTGCCGTGGGATAGCGAAATCAGTGCGCTGGTGCAGCAGGGCGCTCAGCCTGAAACGCGCGTGATTGGTTTCACCGTGACCGAAGCGGGCTATTACCTGACGCCAGAGCACCAGCTGGATCTCAGTCAGCCGGATGTGCAGGCCGATCTCGGCGGCGATATTCGGACGATTTATGGCGCACTTAGCCGCATCCTGACGCAGCGGGTGGCGCAGGGCGGTGCCGCAGTGACGCTGCTCAACTGCGACAATTTACGTCACAACGGTGAACGCTTCCGTGAGGGGTTCCTTGCCTTTCTGACCGCCAAGGGCGACAGCGCACTGGCAGAATGGGTGCGTACACACACCACTTCGCCGAACACTATGGTGGACCGTATCACACCCCGCCCAACACCCGATGTGGCGGAGCGAGTAAAAGCCGCCACCGGTAAGCAGGATGGTGCGGCAGTGATGGCAGAATCCTTTATTCAGTGGGTGATCGAGGATGACTTTATTGCGGGTCGCCCGGCGCTCGAAAACGTCGGTGTGGAGCTGGTGAAGTCGGTACTGCCTTGGGAAGAGGCAAAAATCCGCATCCTCAATGCCACCCATGCGGCGATTGCCTGGGCAGGCACGCTGATCGGTCTCAACTATATCGATGACAGCACGCGCCATCCGGCGATTTACCAACTGGCACACGACTATGTGACCCAGGATGTGATCCCTTCACTGTCACCCAGCCCTCTGGATCTGGCCGATTACCGCGATGTGGTGCTGGCTCGCTTTAGCAATCCCTATATCAAAGACACCAATCAGCGTGTCGGCGCTGATGGCTTATCGAAGATTCCTGGCATGGTGACGCCGACGCTGCGCGAGTGCTACCAGCGTGGTGTGCAACCCACGGCAACGGCAGCCATTCCAGCACTGTTCTTCCTGTTTATGCAGCGCTGGGCCAATGAGGATTTGCCGTACACCTATCAAGACGGTGCGCTTCAGGCGGATGCGCTGCGTCAACAGTTCGCCAGCAGCGAACCGTTACAGGCTTTCCTCAGTGATAGCGCGCTGTTTGCGGAGCTGGCCAACGATAAGGCGTTTCACGCGCTGGTTGCTCGCCGTGTCGAAGGGTTGCAGCAGTGGCTGAAACAGCCCGAACTGGCAGCGGTGTAAGGGGCGCATTATGTATCTCGGTATCGATATTGGCACCTCTGAACTCAAGGCTCTGATCATCAACACGCAGGGTGAGATCGTGGCATCACAGCATGCAACCTTGAGTGTGCAACGCCCGCATCCTCATTGGGCAGAACAAGATCCCGAACGCTGGTGGCAAGCTTGCACCGACGTGCTGGCCGGTTTACGGCAGCAGTCACCGGCGGCATGGTCAGCGGTGCGCGCCATCGGCTTATCGGGCCAGATGCATGGTGCGGTGCTGCTGGACGCTGACGGCAAGGTGCTGCGTCCGTGCATCTTGTGGAACGACACGCGCAGTGCCGCGCAGTGTGAAGTGCTAAGCAAGTGCTATCCGCAGATGATGGCGATCAGCGGCAATATGATCATGCCGGGTTTCACCGCGCCAAAATTGCGCTGGGTGGCAGAGCAGGAGCCAGAGATCTTTAGCCGTATCGATAAGGTGTTGTTGCCGAAGGATTACCTGCGCTGGCGTCTCACCGGACATTTTGTCAGTGAACCTTCCGATGCCGCCGGCACGCTGTGGCTCGATGTGGCGCAGCGTGACTGGTCTGATGAACTGCTGGCGATCACCGGCCTGACGCGTGCACAGATGCCAGAACTGGTGGAAGGCTGCGCCGTCAGCGGCAGTCTGAAACCGGCGTTGGCGAGTGAGTGGGGCTTATCCACGTCGGTGACGGTGGCGGGCGGTGGTGGCGACAATGCCGCATCCGCGGTGGGTGTCGGGGCGGTTAATCCCGGCGATGCTTTTATTTCGTTGGGCACCTCCGGTGTGATTTTCGTGGTGAATGACCGTTTACAGGCCGATCCCCAATCCGGCGTGCATGCTTTCTGCCATGCGCTGCCGGGACGCTGGCATCAGATGAGCGTGATGCTCAGTGCAGCCAGTTGCCTGCGCTGGCTATGTAATCTGCTGGCGGTCAGCGAAAGTCAGTTAATGGAGGAGATGGCACAGCTCTCGGCTGAACAGCGACGCCAGGCCCCCCTTTTTCTGCCTTACCTTTCCGGTGAGCGGACTCCGCACAACGATCCCGATGCATCCGGTTCCTTCTTTAATCTGCGCCACGAAACCCCTCGTGCCTTATTGGGTTATGCCGTGATTGAAGGCGTGGCGTTTGGACTGGCGGATGGTCTCGCTGTGTTGGGTGATGCTCAGCATCACATTCAACAATGCAGCCTGACCGGCGGTGGCGCGCGCAGCACGCTTTGGGCGCAACTGATTGCTGATGTGCTGCAACTGCCGATAGTGACCCATCCAGCCAGTGCTTCGGGCGCGTTGGGTGCCGCGCGTCTGGCGTGGCTGGCGGATGGCGGATATGAACAAGAGGTGTGCCTGAAACCGGCTGTGCAAGCGCGTTATCAGCCCGATACGGCGCAAGCTGGGGTATTGCAACAGCGCTTGCGCGCGTTCCGCGAACTTTACATTCAACAGCAATGGGTACGCCAGTTGCTGCCTGCATAACGAACAGAGGATGATGGTGATGCAATCGAACGAATACTGGTTTGGCTTACCGAAGAAGATGTTTTGGGGCTTCCTCGCTATCGCGATTTTCATGGCGGGTGATGGCTTCGAAATGGCATTCCTGTCGCGCCATATTACCGATATGGGCTTCTCGCCTGCGCAGTCTGCCGTGGTCTTTACTTTCTATGGCCTGGCGGCCGCGCTGGCGGCCTGGGCCTCTGGTGTGGTGGCCGAATTGATCACCCCACAGCGCGCGATGATGATCGGTTTTGTGCTGTGGATCGTGATGCATGCGCTGTTTATGACGCTGGGTCTCGGCCTGCGCAACTATCCCTTGATGGTGCTGTTCTACGGCATTCGTGGGCTGGCTTATCCGCTGTTTATCTACTCGTTTATGATGATGCTGGTGCAGGTCTTACCGCGTGAGAAACTGGCTGCCGCCACGGGCTGGTTCTGGGCGATGTATTCCGTGGGTATTGGCGTGGTGGGCAGTTATCTGCCAAGTCTGACTATTCCGATGCTGGGTGAAACGGGAACGTTATGGTTGGCGATCATCTGGGTGGCCTGCGGCGGTGTGCTGGCCTACTTTAGTCTGCGCAATGTGCCGGTGGATCGCTCCCGTGTCAACCTGCCGATGCGTGATAAAATGACGGAGATGTCGCGTGCGGTGACCATTCTGTTCACCAATCAGCATGTGTTCTACGCTTGCCTGATCCGCATCATCAACACGCTTTCACTGTTTGGTTTTGCCATCATCATGCCGTTGCTGTTTGTCGATCGTCTCGGCTTCACCATCTCTGAGTGGCTGCAGATCTGGGCGGTGTTCTTCTTTGTCACCATCTTCACCAACATCTTCTGGGGCATTACCGGCGAGAAATTGGGCTGGATCCGTCAGGTGCGCTGGTTTGGCTGCCTCGGTATGGCCATCTCCAGTTTGATGTTCTACTACCTGCCGCTGTATGTCGGGCATAACTTCTGGGTGGCGCTGATCCCTGCGGTGATGTTGGGCATTTTTGTGGCGGCGTTTGTGCCCATGACGGCGGTGTTCCCCACGCTGGAACCCCATCATAAAGGTGCGGCGGTGTCGATTTACAACCTGTCTGCGGGCCTGAGTAATTTTGTCGCACCCGCCATCGCGTCAGTGATGCTGCCGTTCTTCGATATTGTGGGGGTAGTGTGGGCCTACACCGCGCTGTATGTGTTTGCCGGCGTGTTGACCTTCATCATTCGCGTGCCGCAACCGGGGCATACCCGTGAAGAGAAAGTCGTGAAGTCACGCGTTGCGGAGCAACGCAGTTGAAGCAAACCCGGTGCGTAGAGCTACGCACCGGGACATTTCATCCCGCCACATCCTGTAAAGCTTCCTGTAAATCGTACCAGCGGAAGCCAAAGCCCGACTCCTCCAGCCGTTTTGGTAACACATGTTGCCCACCCAGCACCAACACGGCCGATTCACCCATCATCAGTTTGATGGCGCTGGCGGGTGTGCGCATAAACGCCGGGCGATGCATCACGTGGCCCAGGATCGCGGCGAACTGCTCATTACGCACCGCATAGGGTGCCACCATATTAAACGGCCCATTCAGGTTATTATTGTCAATCAACCAGATGATGGCGTTCACCAGATCATCAATGTGGATCCACGGCAAATACTGCTTGCCACTGCCTAACGGGCCGCCTACGCCCAGCTTAAAAGGCAGCTTCATTTTTGCCAGCGCACCGCCTTCTGCTGCCAGTACCACCCCAGTGCGCAACAAACAGACGCGAGTCTGTTCACTCTGCGCGTTCAAGGCCAGGCGCTCCCAGCGGGCGCACAGGGCATGAGTGAACTCATCGTGCCCAGGATCGTCTTCAGTCAGCACCAGATCGCCGGTATCGCCGTAAAAGCCAGTGGCAGATCCGGAAATCAAAAAATGCGGTGGATGGCTGCTGGCATGGATCAGCGAAACAATCTGTTCGGTGATCTGCCAGCGGCTTTCACACAGTCGTTGTTTTTGTTGTTCGGTCCAGCGTTTATCGGCGATAGGTTCGCCCGCCAGGTTAATAACGCCATCAATGCCTTTGAGGTCGGATTGCTGGTTGATGCCAGACCAGAGTGATACGCGCGGATCAAGTTTCTCGCGCGCTGTGGCGACATCACGAGTCACAACATTAACCTGATGTCCGAGCATTAGCAGGCGAGGAATCAGGTGGCGACCAATCAGTCCGGTGCCGCCGGTAATAAGCAGGTGCATTGTGAGCCTCCTTGTAATTTATTTTCTGCTCAGAATTGATCATAGAAGAGAAGCGCAGGTGTAGCGTGACCCGGCTTACGCTAATGAAGAAAAAGGGAAAGTTTGTGATGGCTTTAAGGATAAAGATCCGACCAGCGCACCATTGCCTTAGCAGATAAAAATCGGTAAACAGGAAGCACACCTGACGCTTATTTGAGGCATCCGATGAATTATCCCACCATCACCTTGTGGACCGATGCGTCCTTTTTCAGCCCTTATGCGATGTCGGTTTATGTCGCACTCACTGAGAAAGGCATCCCCTTCACCTTAAAGCGAGTGGATTTGTCGCAGAATGCGCAGCTTGATGATGACTATCGTGCTCTGTCGCTGACCTGCCGTGTGCCTGCGCTACAAATTGATGACCTGGTCCTCAATGAATCTTCGGCGATCGCGGAATATCTTGAAGAGCGTTTTCCTGCGCCGGAATTTGAGCGTCTTTACCCGCGTGACCGCGAAAAGCGTGCCCATGCGCGTGAAGTGCAGGCGTGGTTGCGTAGTGATCTTATGGCTCTGCGCGCCGAGCGTCCCACAGAGGTACTGTTTGCGGGCGAACGGTTTGCGCCGTTGTCGGCGGCAGGAGAGCAGGCTGCGAGCAAGCTGATTGCCGCGGTACAGCGTCTGTTGCCGGAAGGGCAGCAAAACCTGTTTGGCGAGTGGTCTATTGCGGATACCGACCTGGCGGTGATGATTAACCGTCTGGCGTTACATGGCGATATGCTGCCAGTGAAATTGCAGCATTATGCCGAGTTCCAGTGGCAGCGTGCATCCGTCCAGCTATGGTTGTCCGAATCAGGTAAATCGCGCTAAGCACGAAGAGCCTTGCGGAGGCCAAAAGAACGCTTTACCTTACCGCACATTCTAATAAGGCATCGCAAACAGGCGCGTGCTGGGCACGCCGAAAACAGAAAGGGTTACGGATGGTGGATCAAACGGCAGATAACGGTATTGAGTGGGTTGATATCGTTAGTGAAGAGAACGAGGTCATTGCGCAGGCCAGCCGTGCGCAGATGCGTGCGCAGAATCTGCGCCATCGTGCGACCTATATCGTGGTGCATGATGGTATGGGTAAAATTCTGGTGCAGCGTCGCACGGAAATCAAAGACTTCATGCCGGGTATGCTGGATGCCACCGCAGGTGGTGTCGTGCAGAGTGGTGAAGACCTGCTGGAATCCGCGCGCCGTGAAGCGGAAGAAGAGCTCGGTATCGCCGCTGTACCCTTTGCCGAACACGGTAAATTCTACTTCGAAGACCAACACTGCCGCGTTTGGGGTGGCTTGTTCAGCTGCGTTTCCCATGGCCCGTTTGCCATGCAGGAAGAAGAGGTGGACGAGGTGTTTTGGATGACGCCGGAAGAGATTACCGCGCGCTGTGATGAATTCACCGATGATTCGCTGAAGGCTGTATCGCTATGGCTGAGCCGCAACAGCGATGCCACGCGAAGCCAGTCCTGAGCTTAGCTGGGATGAAATAAAGGCGCCGAAAGGCGCCTTTATACCCTTCATACTTCAAGGCCCCATGAGGAGACTCGAATTATTTTGGGTATATATTTTTCTCAGGGGAGAAAGCCTTAGCCTTCTGCCTGCTGAGACTGAATCGCGGTCAAAGCGATGGTGTAGACAATGTCATCCACAAGGGCACCACGAGACAGGTCGTTGACTGGCTTACGCATGCCTTGCAGCATCGGCCCGATGGAGATCAGGTCTGCAGAACGCTGTACCGCTTTGTAAGTGGTGTTACCGGTGTTCAGATCCGGGAAGATGAACACGGTCGCACGACCCGCAACTGCGGAGTTTGGTGCTTTAGATTTGGCCACGTCTTCCATGATAGCGGCGTCATACTGCAGTGGACCATCAATCACCAGGTCAGGACGTTTTTCCTGAGCGATACGCGTGGCTTCACGCACTTTCTCAACGTCGCTACCTGCACCTGAGTTACCGGTGGAGTAAGAGATCATCGCCACACGTGGATCGATGCCAAAGGCTTTGGCGGAGTCGGCGGACTGAATGGCGATCTCTGCCAGCTGCTCTGGATTCGGGTCGGGGTTGATGGCGCAGTCGCCGTAAACCAGCACCTGCTCCGGCAGCAGCATGAAGAAGACGGAAGAGACCAGCGAGCTGTTCGGTGCGGTTTTGATCAACTGCAACGGCGGACGAATGGTGTTGGCCGTGGTATGAACCGCACCAGACACCAATCCATCCACTTCACCACGTTCCAGCATCATGGTGCCGAGCATCACGTTATCTTCCAGCTGCTCCTGCGCTACCACTTCAGTCATGCCTTTGCTCTTACGCAGTTCAACCAAGCGCGGCACATAGTTTTCACGTACTACTTCTGGATCAACAATCTCAATGCCTTGGCCCAGTACGACGCCCTGAGCAGCGGCAACGCGCTGGATCTCATCCGGATTGCCCAACAGTACACAAGAAGCAATGCCGCGCTCGGCACAAATCGCGGCCGCTTTCACGGTGCGCGGCTCGTCGCCTTCTGGCAGCACGATACGTTTGCCCGCTTTGCGCGCCAGTTCGGTGAGCTGATAACGGAATGCCGGTGGTGACAGGCGACGGCTGCGTTCAGAGGTGGCCGTCAGTGATTCAACCCAGTCTGCATCAATGTAGCTGGCGACGTACTCCTGCACTTTCTCAATGCGTTGGGTATCATCCGCCGGAACTTCCAGATTGAAGCTCTGCAGGCTGAGGGAGGTCTGCCAGGTGTTGGTTTTCACCATAAACACGGGCAGGCCAGTCTGGAAGGCACGTTCGCACAGGCGAGCGATCGGCGCTTCAATCTGGTAACCGCCGGTCAGCAGCACCGCACCAATCTCAATGCCGTTCATCGCGGCCAGGCAAGCCGCAACCAACACATCAGGACGGTCAGCCGATGTCACCAGCAGCGAGCCTGGGCGGAAATGCTCCAGCATGTGCGGGATACTACGGGCACAGAAGGTCACGGATTTCACGCGACGCGTTTGGATCTCACCTTCGTTAATGATGTCTGCATTCAGATGGCGGCACATGTCGATGGCGCGCGTCGCAATCAGATCAAAGCTCCATGGCACGCAGCCCAGAATCGGCAGCGGGCTGTTGGCAAACAGCTGCTTAGGATCGATATTGGCGATGTTGGCTTTGGTTGAGTCATCAAAGATTTCAGACAGGTCAGGACGGGTACGGCCTTGCTCATCCACGGGCGCATTCAGTTTATTGATGATCACGCCGGTGATATTTTTGTTCTTGCTGCCGCCGAAGCTACTTTGCGTCAGTTCGATACGCTCTTTCAGCTGAGCAGGGGAATCGTTACCCAGTGCGGTGACAAAGACAATTTCAGCATTCAGGGTTTTGGCGATTTCATAGTTCAGCGCGGAAGCGAATTGGTGCTTGCGCGTCGGCACTAAACCTTCCACCAGCACCACTTCAGCATCCTGAGCATTGGCATGGTAATTGGCGATGATCTCTTCCATCAACACGTCTTGCTGGTTTGAACCCAGCAGCGACTCAACGCGCGACATCTGCAGCGGTTCAGCGGCAGGAATGGCGGAGTTTTTACGGATGATGGTGGTGGTCTGATCGGGCGCATCGCCGCCCGCACGTGGCTGGGCAATTGGCTTGAACACGCTCAGGCGGACGCCTTTGCGCTCCATGGCACGGATCACGCCGAGGCTGACGCTGGTCAGGCCGACGCTGGTGCCGGTGGGGATGAGCATGATTGTACGTGACACTATAGAAACCTCTCAGGTGTTGCAGACGAGCTAAAACAACTCCGTCAGCCTGGGCTGACGGAGAGAAGTGTGGTTAGGCAGTGAGACGCGCGGCGTCTTGGGCGATGACCAACTCTTCGTTGGTTGGGATCACCACAGCCGGGCGAGTGCCTTCTTTGTTGATAAAGCCAGATTTGCCGAAGCGTGCCGCGAGATTGCGCTCGTGATCCACTTCGAAGCCCAACAGGCCCAGTTTCGCCAGTGACAGCTCACGCACCATCGCCGCATTTTCACCAATACCGCCGGTGAAGACCACGGCATCCAGACGGCCTTCCATCAGTGAAGTGTAGCTACCGATGTATTTCGCCAGGCGGTGGCAGAACACATCCATCGCACGCTTGGCATCTTCTTTGGTCGCGTAGTTGTCTTCAACATAGCGGCAATCGCTGGTGACTTCGGTGAGACCTAACAGGCCAGACTCTTTGGTCAGCAACTTGTTGATTGCATCAACGGTCATGCCTAGTGCGTCATGCAAGAAGAACACGATAGCGGGATCGATATCGCCGCTGCGGGTTCCCATCACCAGGCCTTCCAGCGGGGTCAACCCCATTGAGGTATCCACGCACTGGCCATTGCGGATTGCCGCAACAGAACCACCGTTGCCCAAGTGGCAGGTAATGATGTTCAGCTCATTGACCGGCTTGTTGAGCATTTTTGCGGCTTCCTGTGTCACATAGTAGTGACTGGTGCCGTGTGCGCCATAGCGACGGACGCCGTGCTCTTTGTACAATTTGTACGGCAGTGCATAAAGATAGGACTCTTCAGGCATTGTCTGATGGAATGCTGTATCAAAAACCGCCACATTCTTATCCGACAGATGTGGGAAGTTCTTCATGGCTTCGTCGATGCCGATCAAATGCGCCGGGTTATGCAGCGGGGCAAAAGAAGAGGCGTCTTTAATGCCCTGAATCACGGATTCGTCGATGATGACAGATTGAGTCAACTGCTCGCCGCCGTGAACAATACGATGGCCGATTGCAGCGATTTGTGCCGAAAGCTCTGGTTTTTGTGCCAGAATGGATTTAACGATGAAGTTCAGCGCTTCACTATGTGCCGCGCCTGCGCCCAGAGGAGCTTCCTGTTTGCTACCTTCCAGTTTCCACTTGATACGTGCTTCAGGTAAATGGAAACACTCTGCCAGACCTGACAAATATTCGTCACCGGTAGCAGGGTTAAGGATGGCAAACTTTAAAGAGGAGCTGCCGCAGTTCAGAACCAGTACTAACTTCGTCGACATGGAAGTACCTATTGATTAAATAGTGGCTAAAAATAACGCAATCAGACTAACAGCGTAGCCCATGAATGCTGGTAGATTAATGATTAACATCATGCGGTAGTCAAAAAGAGACCGACATGCAAAAAATTTTTGGTAATTTTACGCAGATTTTTTAAATCCGCTTAGCGAAACATGGCTCTAAACCGCTCTTTAATTGAGCTGAAGCTTCCGGTAATGTTGCTAAATCGGCGTCAGAATATCTGGTGTCACCCGCAAAGACAAAAATTTTTGAAGCGTGTCACGTAAAGTTGTGTAGTTATCAGTTTATTTTAAACATTACAGAATTAGTTGAGGTCTATCATGGCGAATGATGCAAGTAATCCAGGCTGGTTCGGCTTATTTCAGCGCGGCCAGCACTACATGAAGACCTGGCCAGCCGACAAACGTCTGGCACCAATGTTCCCTGAAAATCGTGTGGTGACGGCAACGCGTTTTGCCATTCGCTTTATGCCACCTTTAGCGATATTTACCCTGACATGGCAAATCGCCATGGGCGGCCAGCTCGGCCCGGCGATCGCGACTGCGCTCTTTGCCTGCAGTTTACCGATGCAAGGGTTGTGGTGGTTGGGTAAACGCTCAGTCACACCATTACCCCCCACGCTGCTGCACTGGTTCCACGAAGTGCGGAGCAAACTGGAAGAAGCGGGACAGGCTATCGCACCGGTTGATGGTAAGCCCACCTATCAGGCATTGGCAGATGTGCTCAAACGCGCATTTAAGCAACTCGATCGTACTTTCCTGGACGATCTTTAAACGACGCACGCGACGCTTCCGCAGAGAATGTGTGCTTGACCCCGGTCTAAATCAAAGAAAAGTGGTGTGAACGCACACGCATCACTTTCCTTGTGTAATCATTTCTACATTGTTTAAATCTTAAGCGGCCGTAATAGCCCGGGAGAGAACCATGGAAATGACCCACGCACAGCGACTCATCCTTTCCAATCAGTACAAAATGATGGCCATGCTGGAGCCGGATAATGCCGAGCGCTATCGTCGTTATCAAACCATTATCGAACGCGGCTACGGCTTGCAGCTGCGCGAGCTGGATAAAGAGTTTGGCGAATTAACCGAAGCCACCTGCCGCCAGCTTATCGACATCATGGAAATGCATCACGCACTGCATGTCTCCTGGTCGAACCTGAAAGAACCTCACACCCTCGAAGAGCGCCGCCTGGCGTTTCTCGGTTTTGATGCCGCTACCGAAGCGCGCTATCTCGGTTACGTGCGCTTTATGGTGAATGTGGAAGGGCGCTATACCCATTTCGATTCCGGCACGCACGGCTTCAATGCGCAAACCCCGATGTGGGAAAAATACCAACGTATGCTGGCGGTGTGGCACACTTGTCCGCGTCAGTATCATCTTAGCGCGAATGAAATTGCGCAGATTCTCAATGCCTGAATAAGGAGCAGCGTGTGAAGTACAGAGGTTTTCTGTTTGATTTAGACGGTACATTGGTGGATTCATTACCTGTGGTGATTCGCTCATGGTCATTGTGGGGCGAACGCCACGGTATCGCAGCGGAAGAGGTTCTGGACTTCATACACGGCAAACCCGCCATCAATTCACTGCGCCACTTTATGGCTGGCCAGTCTGAAGAGGCGATTCAAGCCGAGTTCCTCTGGCTTGAGCGTCTGGAAGCGGAGGATACCGAAGGGGTTCAAGCTATCCCCGGGGCGAAAGCTCTGCTGGCAACTTTAAATGAGCTGCATATTCCTTGGGCGATCGTGACATCGGGCTCGATTCCGGTGGCGCATGCGCGACATAAAGCAGCCGGGCTGCCGATGCCTGAAGTGTTTATTACCGCGGAGAATATCAAACACGGCAAGCCCAATCCGGAGCCCTATTTGCTGGGTGCTGAGCGCCTGGGTCTGGCCGCCAGCGAATGCGTGGTGGTTGAAGATGCGCCAGCAGGGATTATCGCCGGTCTGGAAGCGGGTAGCGCTGTAGTTGCGGTAAATGCCCCAGCAGATGCACCGCGCTTGCATGAAGTCACTTATCAGGTAAAAACCCTGGAACCGCTGGTGGTGACGCAGGCGGAAAACGGCACCTTTACACTTTCTCTCAACGCTTAATTTTTTACTACACGCACATAAGTCGAGAAGCCGACTGGGGCTGTATAAGGGCGGGCAATCCGCAGCGCTGAATGGAATGAGTATGCCAGGAGAGCCCGCAGGACGCGGGCGAAAGGTGGCGCTGGAACATGGATGTTCCATCGGCACCGGTCCGTAAGGCCGTCGAATGAAGTGAAGGCACCGCGTAAGCGGCGCGAGGACCGCCAGCACTTATGCAGCTTCAATCGGCGTCATCGCCAATCCTGAAGTCCCGTCTTTACAACGGCGTGTCCTGGGAAATCTCATCCAGCGACAGGCTGAAACTAGGGATAAAGACTTCCACAAAGTAATCCATCTCAGGTGAGCGGCGTTGCGACAGGGTTTTCTCCAGACGCGCCTTTGCCAGCAAGAATTCGTTATTACCTGCCGATAACTCTTCCAGGCATTTCACATAGGCGCAAAGCGCATCCGCCTGTTTCACCACTGCCTGCTCACTTTCGCTGTGCAAATGCTCATCAATCAAGGGTCGATAGGCATCCTGCAATTCAGGCGGCAGCATATCAATCAACTTTTGCTGCGCAATCTTCTCTATCTTCTTATATTCATGGGCAATTTGTGCATTGTAGTACTTCACTGGCGTCGGTAAATCACCGGTTAAGACTTCGCTGGCATCGTGATAGAGCGCCAGCATCGCAATACGTTCCGCGTTGAGATTACCGCTGAACTTCATGTTTTTGATGATCGCCAGGGCATGCGCCACCATCGCGACCTGAAGGCTGTGTTCAGAGACGTTCTCAGTGCGCACATTGCGCATCAGCGGCCAACGGTTAATCAGTTTAAGGCGGGAAAGGTGGGCGAAAAAGTGGCTACGGGTCATGACGGGTTCCTGTTGCACGGTGGGGAGTTTTACACTCCCCGAAATGAGAACAGTATATACCCGTCATACTTCGAACCGCAGCTGCGTTTGCTACGCGTGCTCACCCCAGTCACTTACTCATGTAAGCTCCTGGGGATTCACCCACTTGCCGCGTGATTCGGCCTTCGGCCTCACCCTGCGGGCCAGCGCAAGCGCTGTTCAAAAGCGCCGTAAGGCACTTTTGTACTGCAATTCGAATTATTTTGGGTATACGCATCACCTGTTACTGGCGATAGCCTTGCAGGAAGCGACCAAACTTGCTGATGGCCATTTCGAGGTCATCAACGCGCGGCAAGGTTACGATGCGTACGTGGTCCGGCCATGGCCAGTTGAAGGCAGTACCCTGAACCAGCAGCACCTTCTCTTGCAGCAGGAAATCCAGCACCATCTTCTGGTCATCAAAGATATTGAATTTCTTAGGATCGATGCGTGGGAACATATACAACGCACCTTGTGGCTTAACGCAGCTCACACCCGGAATGTCGTTAATCAACTCCCAGGCACGCTGGCGCTGTTCATACAAACGACCGCCCGGTGCAATAAACTCGCTGATACTCTGATAACCTCCCAGCGCAGTCTGAATGGCATGCTGAGCCGGGACGTTGGCACACAGACGCATCGATGCCAGCATCTCCAGGCCTTCGATGTAGCCTTTGGCATGCTTTTTCGGACCGTTCAACACCATCCAGCCCTGACGGAAGCCGGCAACGCGGTAGGTTTTGGACAAGCCATTAAACGTCACCGTCAGCAGATCCGGTGCCAGCGCAGCAATCGAATGGTGCTGTGCTTCGTCATACAAAATCTTGTCGTAGATTTCGTCGGCAAAAATAATCAGATTGTGTTGACGCGCAATCTCAACCACTTCCATTAGCAGTTCTTTGCTATACACCGCACCGGTCGGGTTGTTGGGATTGATGATCACGATGCCACGCGTACGCGGCGTGATTTTGCTACGAATATCATCCAGGTCTGGGAACCAACCCGCAGACTCATCGCACAGATAGTGCACCGCTTTACCGCTCGACAGGGAAACGGCCGCGGTCCACAGGGGATAATCCGGGGCCGGAACCAGCATTTCATCGCCGCTGTTCAGCAATGCCTGCATCGCCTGCACGATCAACTCGGACACACCGTTACCAATGTAGATATCTTCAACGGTAACATCGCGCATATCTCGCGCCTGGTAGTGCTGCATAATGGCTTTACGCGCCGAGTACAGTCCCTTTGAATCACAATAACCCTGCGAACTTGGCAGGTTACGAATCACATCGACCAGGATTTCATCAGGGGCTTCAAAACCAAACGGGGCAGGGTTACCGATGTTCAGTTTGAGGACTTTGTTACCTTCTTCTTCAAGACGCTTTGCTTCTTTCAGTACCGGACCACGGATGTCATAACAGACATTTTCCAGCTTGCCAGATTTATCAATTTGAAAATTCATTATTACCGCCTTAATGGGCAGAGTCCTTTAACCTGCCACCAAAAACAAACCTGCCCAATTTACTCCTCTCATCGTCACAAAAGAAGGGTAGCGCTGGGTTTTGGCGAGTTTGCCAGTTATTCCCGGCGTACGTAGAGTAAAACGCATCCGTTGTGAGCTGGCCTGGTTTATAAGCCTGCAAACTTGAGTAAGTGTGATATTAAATTCTGGGTAAACTGATGACCGCTGTAAAGCGCGTTATCCATAGGTAAAGCAGGTGATTAAGAAATTTTTTATTCACATCCTGTGCGAAAATTCATTAGCCACATGATGAAATAGTTAAAGGAATCTTGTTGGATGCCGAAGAAGTGTGCACCGGTGATGAAGCAATAGCTGGTGTCAGGGTATACAGTGCATTCTTATTCACTTTTTCACAGCAGAATGAGGCGCTAACAAGTGAATGATTAAGGCGATAATTGCGTCTTAAATAGCATTTGTACTGTAACTTTAACGCCTGGTATGGGGTTTCAGAATCGGGGTGGTTAAAAAACGCGCAGGGTTGTGGCAGGATAGGCTGGAAAAGCGTTTTGGTCAAAAATTGCGATGTTTTGAACAAAAACATTTCCCTTTAAAGCGTAAAAATGATTAAGTATAATTTATTATTTGATGCACTTTACCGCTTCGCATCAGCATAACATGATGTTATCCCTTTTTGACCCGCAGGGCCTTTTTGCGGGAAAATAGACAACTACGCAGCTTCCAGCACTTGTACGACATACGTCTTCGGACCAGAAGTTGTTCTGTCTTAAATAGACGGCGCTGCTCTGATTGCAGAGTGACATATCCGTCGGTATCCGCCTGACACGTTTTTTTCATGGCATCCTCCACACAGGGCTGCCATTAAGCACCATTACCTCTTATCTCTTTGATAAGTAGGGTAATACACCAGGGTAGTAGTTTTAAAAAATCTTATAAGTGAAGAAAAAACATGACTAATGCAAATCGTCCGATACTGAATCTCGACCTCGATCTGCTTCGTACTTTTGTCGCTGTTGCTGACCTGAATACCTTTGCGGCAGCAGCTGCAGCAGTATGCAGAACGCAATCGGCAGTAAGTCAGCAGATGCAACGTCTGGAACAATTGGTAGGTAAAGAGCTGTTTGCCAGACATGGACGTAATAAACTGCTGACGGAGCATGGCATCCAGTTGCTGGGCTATGCCAGAAAGATCCTTCGTTTTAACGACGAAGCCTGCACCTCTTTGATGTACAGCAATATCCAGGGCGTACTGACTATCGGTGCCTCTGATGATACTTCCGATACCATTCTGCCGTTTCTGCTTAACCGCGTAACGTCGGTGTATCCTAAGCTGGCCATTGATGTGCGCGTTAAGCGCAACCCGTTCATGATGGAAATGCTGAACCAGGGTGAAGTCGACCTGGTCGTCACCACGTCCAGCCCCGGCAATTTCACCTATCAAGTCCTGCGTACATCACCGACTCTGTGGTACTGCGCGGCGGATTATATCTTCCAGCGCGGCGAAGCCATTCCTTTGGTTCTGCTGGATGAGCCAAGCCCTTATCGTGACATGGCGATCGACCATCTCAACGAAGCGGGTATCCCTTGGCGCATCTCTTATGTTGCCTCAACGCTGGCTGCGGTGCGTGCTGCTGTTAAAGCCGGTTTAGGTGTTACAGCGCGTCCTGTAGAGATGATGAGCCCAGAATTGCGTGTTATGGGTGCGGCGGAAGGTCTGCCGGTTCTGCCGGACACACAGTATCTGTTATGCCGCAATCCAGACAGCGATAATGAACTGGCATTGGCCATCTTCAATGCGATGCAGTCGACCAATGATCCTTACAATCTGAGTGCAAATCCAGACGGTTCTCTGCTGCTGGATGACGAAGAGTAAGGATGGCAATAACGGGTCATTCCTCGCAAATGGAATGCCGTTCAATTGTTAAAACATAGAAAAAAAAGCCTTAGACTGATGAATATCAGCTAAGGCTTTTTTTATGCCTGTTAACTTGCGTTTTTTGACGCTATTTAAGTTACATAATTTCCCTTGTTTCCGAAAAAATGAAATGCGTTCCATTTTTAACCAGAGTGGAATCTTTTTATCATTTCGTGCCATCTTTTCCAGGGCATTTACCTGTGCCGATCGGCGTTTTTTCCGGCAAAAAACACCATTCTGTGTCTTAGATCAAAAAAATACCCCCTCTAAGGGGGGGGAAATCCCCGCAAGACCTGTCAAAATATGATTGTTAAATGCACGATCCATGCATGTGAATACCCGCTACACTAAAATTAACCTCACAAACTGAAGCGATTTAGCTGGCATGAAGGGGTTCATTTGTTAATAATATGATTCTGGTGTTAATTAATGTTTGAATGCTTTTGTCAAAGTTGACAAAAGGTTATAGAAAGGAGTAAAAAACCCCATAAAAGTGCTGCTTATTTGATAATGACAGCATAGTTTATAAGGTTTTTATCCTTCCCTTGAATCGATGTGGTGTGTTTGCTGCAACAGTGCAGGATGCCAACGCCACTTTTGATGAGTAAGCAAAGAGTATGTCGACAACTACAGAAGTGATCGCTCATCACTGGGCATTTATTGTTTTTATTGTTATCGCGTTTGGCCTGTGCGCCTTTATGTTGACCGGTGGTTGGCTGTTAGGTGGCCGTGCACGAGCGCGTCACAAAGACACCCCGTTTGAATCGGGTATCGAATCCGTTGGTGATACCCATATACGCCTCTCCGCTAAATTCTATCTGGTTGCGATGTTCTTCGTTATTTTCGACGTCGAAGCCCTCTATTTATACGCATGGTCGACCTCAATCCGCGAAAGCGGATGGGTGGGCTTTGTCGAAGCCGCAATTTTCATTTTGGTGCTCTTGGCTGGCTTGGTTTATCTGGTGCGCATTGGTGCGCTGGATTGGGCCCCTGCGCGTCGTCGCGTCGTGGTCAAATCAATCCCGGTTAGTCACAACCACACCAACCCTCATAAGCAGTAAAAGCGAGGCAATAACATGGACTACACGCTGACACGCGTAGACCCGAACGGCGGCGGTGATAACGATCGTTATCCTTTGCAGAAACAGGAGATTGTGACCGATCCCCTGGAGCAGCACGTTCATCGCAGCGTCTATATGGGCAAGCTCGAACACGCCCTGCATGACATGGTGAACTGGGGTCGTAAAAACTCTCTCTGGCCTTATAACTTCGGCCTTTCCTGTTGCTACGTGGAAATGACCACGTCATTCACTGCGGTGCATGACGTGGCGCGTTTTGGTGCGGAAGTTATGCGTGCCTCTCCTCGTCAGGCTGACTTTATGGTGATCGCCGGTACGCCATTTACCAAAATGGCGCCGGTTATTCAGCGTTTGTATGACCAGATGCTGGAACCAAAGTGGGTGATCTCAATGGGTGCCTGTGCCAACTCGGGCGGCATGTACGACATCTATTCCGTGGTACAGGGCGTGGATAAATTCCTGCCTGTCGACGTGTACATCCCTGGCTGTCCGCCGCGTCCAGAAGCCTACATGCAAGCGCTGCTGCTGCTGCGTGAATCCATTGGTAAAGAGCGCCGTCCATTGTCGTGGGTGGTGGGTGATCAGGGTGTTTATCGCGCCAATATGCAGCCAGAGCGTGAAAGAAAACGCGGCGAGCGCATTGCCGTGACTAACCTGAGAACGCCAGACGAAGTCTAAGCTTCCCGTACACGGATGGCACAGCGGCCGCAGCAGAACATCACAATTTAATGTGCGCCGCCATCCTGACGCCTTCTTTTGAGTGCCTGATAACAGGCCGGAATGGTGAGTAACGTATGACAGATTTAACCACGCAAGATCTCGCACAGCCGTCATGGCAAACCCGCGATCACCTGGACGATCCAGTGGTCGGCGAGCTGCGTAACCGTTTTGGGCCGGATGCCTTTACCGTTCAGGCCACCCGCACCGGCATTCCGGTGGTTTGGGTGAAGCGTGAACAGTTACTGGAAATTGTCGAATTCCTGCGTAAGCTGCCGAAGCCGTATGTCATGCTGTATGACTTACATGGTTTCGATGAGCGTTTACGTACCCACCGCGCAGGCTTACCTGCCGCGGATTTTTCCGTTTTCTATCACCTGCTTTCGATTGAACGCAACCGTGACATCATGCTCAAGGTGGCGTTGTCTGAAAACGATCTGAATGTGCCGACCATCACCAAAATCTTTGCCAATGCCAACTGGTATGAGCGCGAAACCTGGGAGATGTTTGGTATCACCTTCAATGGCCACCCGCACCTGACGCGCATCATGATGCCACAGACTTGGGAAGGCCATCCGCTGCGCAAAGATTACCCGGCGCGCGCGACCGAATTCGATCCGTTTGAACTGACTAAACAGAAAGAAGATCTGGAGATGGAGGCGCTGACCTTCAAGCCTGAAGACTGGGGCATGAAGCGCAGTACCACCAATGAGGACTTTATGTTCCTCAACCTGGGTCCTAACCACCCCTCTGCGCACGGTGCATTCCGTATCATCCTGCAGTTGGATGGTGAAGAGATCGTCGACTGCGTACCGGATGTCGGTTACCACCACCGTGGTGCTGAGAAGATGGGCGAGCGTCAGTCATGGCACAGTTACATTCCGTACACCGACCGCATCGAGTATCTCGGCGGCTGTGTGAACGAAATGCCTTACGTACTGGCGGTGGAAAAACTGGCCGGTATCACCGTGCCGGATCGCGTTAACGTGATCCGCGTGATGCTGTCTGAGCTGTTCCGCATCAACAGCCACTTGCTGTACATCTCCACCTTCATTCAGGACGTCGGCGCAATGACGCCGGTGTTCTTCGCCTTTACCGACCGTCAGAAAATTTATGACGTGGTCGAAGCGATTACCGGTTTCCGCATGCACCCCGCCTGGTTCCGTATTGGCGGCGTGGCACATGACCTGCCGAAAGGCTGGGAGCGTCTGCTGCGCGAATTCCTCGACTGGATGCCAAAGCGTCTGAAAGAGTATGACAAAGCGGCACTGCGCAATACCGTATTGATGGGCCGTTCACAAGGTGTGGCAGCTTACAACATGGACGAAGCACTGGCGTGGGGCACCACCGGTGCTGGCCTGCGTGCCACCGGGCTGGACTTCGACGTGCGTAAATGGCGTCCATACTCAGGCTATGAAAACTTCGATTTCGAGATCCCGGTTGGTGCTGGCATCAGTGATGCCTACACCCGCGTTCAGCTGAAAATGGAAGAGATGTGGCAGTCACTGCGTATTCTGGAACAGTGTCTGAAAAACATGCCGGAAGGCCCGTTCAAAGCGGATCATCCGCTGACCACGCCGCCGCCAAAAGAGCGCACGCTGCAACACATCGAAACCCTGATCACTCACTTCCTGCAGGTGTCGTGGGGCCCCGTCATGCCGGCCAACGAATCCTTCCAGATGATCGAGGCGACCAAAGGGATCAACAGCTACTACCTGACCAGCGATGGCAGCACCATGAGCTACCGCACCCGCGTGCGCACGCCAAGCTTCCCGCACCTGCAGCAGATCCCATCCGTGATCCGCGGCAGCCTGGTATCCGACTTGATCGTTTACCTCGGTAGTATCGATTTTGTTATGTCAGACGTGGACCGCTAATCATGCACGATCAAAAAATTGCTATTCACACTATCGACCCTGATGAGGTCTTTGTGCTGAGCGAGACCGAGCACCACGCTATCGAGCACGAAAAACACCATTACGAAGATGCGCGCGCCGCCTCGATTGAAGCGTTGAAGATCGTGCAGAAACAGCGTGGTTGGGTGCCAGATGGTGCCATTAATGCCATTGCTGATGTGCTGGGCATTCCAGCCAGTGACGTGGAAGGTGTCGCCACCTTCTATAGCCAAATCTACCGCACGCCGGTTGGCCGTCATGTGATCCGTTACTGCGACAGTGTGGTATGTCACATCACCGGTTTCCAGGGCATTCAGGCTGCACTTGAGCAGAACCTGAACATCAAGCCAGGCCAGACCACAGCCGATGGCCGCTTCACGCTGCTGCCAACCTGCTGCCTGGGCAACTGTGATAAAGGCCCAACCATGATGGTGGATGAAGATACCCACGTTCATCTGACGCCGGAAGGCATCGCCAACCTGCTGGAGCAGTATCAATGACCATTAAACAGATCATTCGTACTGCGGAAACGCACCCTCTGACATGGCGTCTGCGCGACGACAAGCAGCCGGTGTGGATCGATGAATATCGCAGTAAAAACGGCTATGTCGGTGCGGAAAAAGCCTTAAAAGAATTCAGCCAGGACGAAATCGTGGCGGCGGTGAAAGACTCCGGTCTGAAAGGCCGTGGTGGTGCAGGCTTTAACACCGGCCTGAAATGGAGCCTGATGCCGAAAGACGAATCCATGAACATCCGTTACCTGCTGTGTAACGCCGATGAAATGGAGCCGGGCACCTATAAAGACCGCTTGCTGATGGAGCAGATGCCGCACCAACTGGTGGAAGGCATGCTGATCAGTGCGTTCGCTTTGAAGGCTTACCGTGGCTACATCTTCCTGCGTGGCGAGTACATCGAAGCGGCTGTTCATCTGCGCCGCGCGATTGCCGAAGCCACCGAAGCCGGCTACCTCGGTAAAAACATTCTCGGCACCGGATTCGATTTTGAGCTGATCGTGCACACCGGCGCAGGGCGTTATATCTGCGGTGAAGAAACGGCACTGATCAACTCGCTGGAAGGCCGCCGCGCGAATCCGCGCTCTAAGCCGCCATTCCCGGCGAGTGCGGGCGTTTGGGGCAAGCCAACCTGCGTTAACAACGTGGAAACCTTGTCCAACGTGCCTGCGATCTTCCTCAACGGCGTTGACTGGTACAAAAATATCTCTACCAGCGAAGACACCGGCACCAAAATGATGGGCTTCTCTGGCCGCGTGAAAAACCCAGGTGTGTGGGAACTGCCATTTGGCACCACCGCGCGTGAAATTCTGGAAGATTATGCGGGTGGCATGCGCGATGGCCTGAAATTCAAAGCCTGGCAGCCGGGCGGTGCGGGCACCGACTTCCTGACCGATCAGCATCTCGATCTGCCAATGGAATTTGCCAGCATCGGCAAAGCCGGAAGCCGTTTGGGTACCGCGCTGGCGATGGCGGTCGATCACGAGATCAACATGGTTTCACTGGTGCGTAACCTCGAAGAGTTCTTTGCGCGTGAATCCTGTGGCTGGTGTACGCCATGCCGTGATGGATTGCCGTGGAGCGTGAAGATCCTGCGTGCGCTGGAGCAGAAAAAAGGCCAGCCGGGTGATATCGAAACCCTGCAGCAGCTTTGCCGCCAGCTCGGTCCAGGTAAAACCTTCTGTGCCCACGCACCAGGTGCCGTTGAGCCATTGCAGAGCGCGATTAAATATTTCCGTGAAGAGTTTGAAGCCGGCATTGCGCCGCAGGTGTTTGGCAATACCCGATCGATCGGTGGTATTCAGCCCAACCTGCTGAAAGCGCGCTGGTAATCAGCCGCCGTACACGGAATTCACCCTGAGCCGACCCGGCTTAGGGGACAGAATTAGATGTTTAACGCTCGTCTTAGGGCGAGCCTTACGGAAGCATGTTCACTATGGCTACAATCCATGTAGACGGTAAAGAATATCATGTGAACGGAGCGGACAACCTGTTGCAGGCGTGTCTCTCTCTGGGCCTTGATATTCCTTATTTTTGCTGGCATCCGGCGCTGGGAAGCGTGGGAGCCTGCCGCCAGTGCGCGGTGAAGCAATTCCAGAATGCCGAAGATACCCGCGGTCGCCTTGTCATGTCCTGTATGACACCGGCGTCGGACGGCACCTTTATCTCCATCGACGATGGCGAAGCCAAAGAGTTTCGTGAAAGCGTGGTGGAATGGCTGATGACCAACCACCCGCACGACTGTCCGGTGTGCGAAGAGGGCGGTAACTGCCACCTGCAAGATATGACGGTAATGACCGGCCATAGCTTCCGTCGTTATCGCTTCACCAAACGTACTCACCAGAATCAGGATCTCGGCCCGTTCATCTCGCATGAAATGAACCGCTGTATCGCCTGTTATCGCTGTGTGCGTTACTACAAAGATTACGCAGACGGCAAAGATCTGGGCGTCTATGGTGCCCACGACAACGTCTACTTTGGCCGCCCGGAAGATGGCACGCTGGAGAGCGAATTCTCCGGTAACCTGGTCGAAATCTGCCCAACCGGCGTGTTCACGGATAAAACCCACTCAGAACGCTATAACCGTAAATGGGATATGCAGTTCGCGCCAAGCATCTGCCAGCAGTGCAGCGTGGGTTGTAACACCAGCCCTGGCGAACGTTACGGCGAACTGCGTCGTATCGAGAACCGTTACAACGGTACCGTTAACCACTACTTCCTGTGCGATCGCGGGCGTTTCGGTTACGGCTATGTGAACCGCAAGGATCGTCCACGTCATCCAGTACAGAAACGCGGCAACGATTGGGTCAGCCTCAATGCTGAACAAGCGGTCAATGCGGCAGCTGACGTACTGCGTCAGGCGAAAAAAGTGATCGGTATTGGTTCACCGCGCGCCAGCATTGAAAGCAACTTTGCGCTGCGTGAACTGGTCGGTGCAGAGAACTTCTCAACCGGTATGCCAGCAGGCGAACAGGCTCGCGTCGAGTTAATGCTGAAAGTGCTGCAGGAGGGCGGAATCTACACGCCTTCTCTGCGCGAAATTGAAAGCTACGATGCGGTACTGGTGTTGGGTGAAGACCTGACTCAAGTGGGTGCGCGCGTGGCGTTGTCTGTGCGTCAGGCAGTGAAAGGCAAAGCACGTGAAATGGCAGCCGCACAGAAAGTGGCCGACTGGCAGATCGCGGCGATCCTCAACATTGGCCAGCACGCCAAACATCCGCTGTTTGTCACCAACGTCGATGAAACCCGGCTGGATGACATCGCCGCGTGGAGCTATCGTGCACCGGTAGAAGACCAAGCGCGCCTTGGTTTTGCTATCGCTAATGCGCTGGATGAAACTGCACCTGCGGTAAATGGCTTCGACACTAAGCTGAACGGCAAGCTGGATGTGGTGGTACAGGCATTAGCGGGGGCGAAAAAACCGCTGATCATTTCCGGTACTCACTCCGGTAGCATTGCAATGATTGAAGCGGCCGCCAACGTAGCGAAAGCATTGAAAGGTCGCGGTGCCGATGTAGGTATCACCTTCCTCGCTGGCGCAGCGAACAGCTTTGGTCTCGGCCTGATGGGCGGACAATCGCTGGATAGCGCACTGGAACAGCTGGATAAAGGCGAAGCGGAAGCGCTGATCGTCTTAGAGAACGATCTCTACCGTCACGCGCCAAAAGCCACCGTTGATGCAGCACTGCACAACACCGCACACGTCATTGTGGTGGATCATCAACGTACCGCCACGCTGGAGAAAGCCGGCCTCGTGCTGTCAACTGCCAGCTTTGCGGAGAGCGACGGCACCTCGATCAACCAGGAAGGCCGTGCTCAGCGCTTCTTCCAGGTTTACGATCCCGCTTACTACGACAACAGCGTTGTCATGCTGGAGAGCTGGCGTTGGTTGCACTCGCTGCACAGCACGGTAGAAAGCCGTCAAATCGACTGGACGCTGCTTGATCACGTCATTGACGCCACCGTTGCGGCGCTGCCGCAGCTGAAAGGTATTAAAGACGCGGCACCGGATGCCAGCTTCCGTATCCGTGGTCAGAAACTGGCGCGTTCACCGCACCGTAACAGTGGCCGTACCGCCATGCGTGCCAATATCAGCGTGCACGAACCGCGCCAGCCGCAGGATAAAGACACCATGTTTGCCTTCTCGATGGAAGGTAACAACCAGCCAAGCGCACCGCGCTCGCAGATTCCATTTGCCTGGGCGCCAGGCTGGAACTCCCCGCAGGCATGGAACAAGTTCCAGGCTGAAGTGGGTGGCAAACTGCGTCATGGCGATCCGGGTGTGCGTCTGTTCGAAGCCGGTGAAGGCTCATTGCCTTGGTTCACTGCGGTACCAGAAAGCTTTGTTGAAGGCAGTCAATACCGCGTTGCGCCTTACTACCAATTGTTTGGTAGTGAAGAGATGACCCAGCGTTCACCGACCTTCCAGAAGCGTATGTCACCTGCCACATTGGTGATTAACCCTGCTGATGCGGAAAAACTGGGTGTGAACAACGGTTCTGCAGTTGAGCTGGTGTGTGCCGGTGAAACCTTGCGCCTGCCGGTCCGTTTCTCTGCTTCCTTGCAAGCAGGGCAGGTGGGGCTGCCGCTGGGAATGCCGGGTGTGCCGCCATTCCTCTCGGGCGCGCAAATTGACAAATTGCAGGAGGCCGCGCAATGAGCTGGCTGACACCGGACGTTATCGACATCCTTATCCAGATCCTGAAAACCATTGTGATCTTGCTGGTGGTGGTGGGTTGTGGTGCCTTCATGAGTTTCGCCGAGCGTCGTCTGCTCGGCTTATGGCAGAACCGTTACGGTCCGAACCGTGTGGGTTGGGGCGGCTCGCTGCAGCTGGCCGCCGACATGATCAAAATGTTCTTTAAAGAGGACTGGGTTCCGCCGTTCACCGATCGCTTCATCTTTACCCTGGCACCCGTGATTGCCTTTGTGTCACTGCTGCTGGCGTTTGCCATTGTGCCGGTTTCACCGACCTGGATGGTGACAGACCTGAACATCGGTTTGTTGTTCTTCCTGATGATGGCAGGTCTGGCCGTTTACGCCGTGCTGTTCGCCGGTTGGTCGAGTAACAACAAATACTCGCTGCTGGGTGCGATGCGTGCGTCGGCGCAAACGCTGAGCTACGAAGTGTTCCTTGGCCTGTCGCTGATGGGTGTGGTGGCGCAAGCCGGTTCGTTCAATATGAACGCCATCGTCGAAAGCCAGACGCATTTGTGGAACATCATTCCGCAGTTCTTTGGCTTTGTGACCTTCTGCATCGCGGGTGTTGCGGTTTGTCACCGTCACCCGTTTGACCAGCCAGAAGCGGAACAGGAACTGGCTGATGGTTACCACATTGAATATGCCGGTATGAAGTTCGGCCTGTTCTTTGTCGGTGAATACGTGGCCATAACCACGGTTTCAGCGCTGATTGTCACGCTGTTCTTCGGTGGCTGGCACGGTCCATTCCTGCCGCCATTCATCTGGTTCGCCCTGAAAACGGCGTTCTTTATGGTGATGTTTATCCTGATTCGTGCTGCGCTGCCGCGTCCACGTTATGACCAGGTGCTGTCGTTCGGCTGGAAAGTATGTCTGCCGTTGACGTTATTGAACCTGCTGGCGACCGCCGCAGTGATTCTGTACAGCGCGCAGTAAGGGGTTTTGAGATGACTTTAAAAGATATTGTCGTTGGCTTCGGCACGACAGTGCGCAGTATCTGGATGATAGGCATGCATGCCTTCGCCAAACGCGAAACCCAGATGTATCCAGAAGAGCCGGTATATCTGCCGCCGCGCTATCGTGGCCGTATTGTGTTGACGCGCGATCCGGACGGCGAAGAGCGCTGCGTTGCCTGTAACCTGTGTGCGGTAGCCTGCCCAGTGGGATGTATCTCACTGCAAAAAGCAGAAACTGTCGATGGTCGTTGGTATCCAGAATTTTTCCGCATCAACTTCTCACGCTGCATTTTCTGCGGTTTGTGTGAAGAGGCTTGCCCAACCACCGCAATCCAGCTGACCCCGGATTTTGAACTGGGTGAATTTAAGCGTCAGGACTTGGTGTATGAGAAGCAAGACTTGCTGATTTCCGGTCCGGGTAAATATCCGGAGTACAACTTCTATCGCATGGCGGGTATGGCGATCGACGGGAAAGAGAAAGGCGAAGCGGAAAACGAAGCCAAGCCAATCGACGTCAAAAGCTTGTTACCTTAAGGAGCCAGGTATGGAATTTGCGTTTTATCTTTGCGGACTGGTGGCGGTGTTGACGACATTGCGCGTCATCACGCACACCAATCCAGTACATGCGCTGCTGTACCTGATTGTTTCACTGCTGTCGATTGCGGGCGTGTTCTTCTCGATGGGAGCTTACTTTGCCGGTGCGCTGGAAATCATCGTCTACGCCGGTGCCATTATGGTGCTGTTCGTGTTCGTGGTGATGATGCTGAACCTGGGCAAAAGCCAGCAGGATCAGGAGCGTGAATGGCTGAAGCCTTCGCTGTGGATTGGACCTGGCATCGTTTCTCTGCTGTTGCTGGCGGTCATGATTTACGCCATCAGCACCGCGCAGGATCAAGGTATTGATGGCACCGTCATTGATGCGAAAGCGGTCGGTATCAGCCTGTTTGGCCCATACGTTCTGGCGGTTGAGCTGGCCTCAATGTTGCTGCTGGCCGGTCTGGTGGTAGCCTTCCATATCGGACGTGAAGAGCGTCAGGGCGAAGTGTTAAGCAATCGCCATGCTGATGCACATGCGAATAAGGAGGATCACGCATGATCCCGTTACAACACGGCCTGATGTTGGCCGCTGTGCTGTTTGTCCTTGGCCTGACCTCACTGGTGCTGCGTCGCAACCTGCTGTTTATGCTGATTGGTCTGGAGATCATGATCAACGCTGCTGCGCTGGCACTGGTGGTCGCGGGCAGTTACTGGGGACAAGCTGACGGCCAGGTCATGTACATTCTTGCCATCAGCCTTGCGGCGGCGGAAGCCAGTATTGGCCTGGCATTGTTGCTGCAGCTCTATCGTCGTCGTCAGACGTTGAACATTGACACAGTGAGCGAGATGCGCGGATGAATCTTCTCTATTTAACCGTATTATTTCCGCTGATTGGCTTTCTGCTATTAGCGTTTTCCCGTGGCCGTTGGTCGGAGAACCTGTCGGCAACGGTAGGAATGGGATCGGTGGGTCTTGCTGCACTGACTACCATTTATGTCGGCTTCGACTTCTTCAGTCACGGCCAGCAGCCGTTCACACAAGCATTGTGGACATGGATGCACGTTGGCACCTTTGATATCAAAGTCAATCTGGTGCTGGATGGCTTGTCATTGACCATGCTTTCCGTGGTCACCGGCGTCGGTTTCTTCATCCACATGTTTGCTTCCTGGTACATGCGTGGCGAAGAGGGCTATTCGCGCTTCTTCGCATACACCAACTTGTTCATCGCGAGCATGGTGGTGCTGGTATTAGCTGACAACCTGATGCTGATGTATCTCGGTTGGGAAGGCGTGGGCTTGTGCTCATACCTGCTAATTGGCTTCTACTACAGCAATCCCGAGAACGGCAAAGCGGCGATGAAAGCGTTCATTATTACTCGTGTCGGTGATGTGTTCCTTGCTTTCGCACTGTTCATTCTCTACAACGAGCTGGGCACGCTGAACTTCCGCGAGCTGGTGGAACTGGCACCGGCGCACTTTGCCGCTGACAACCACATGCTGCAATGGGCAACGCTGATGTTGCTGGGTGGTGCGGTTGGTAAATCTGCACAGCTGCCGCTGCAAACCTGGCTGGCCGATGCGATGGCGGGTCCAACCCCGGTTTCTGCATTGATCCACGCCGCCACCATGGTGACCGCGGGTGTCTACCTGATTGCCCGTTCACACGGCCTGTTCCTGTTAACGCCGGAAGTGCTGCATCTGGTCGGGATTGTCGGTGCGATTACCCTGGTACTGGCGGGTTTTGCGGCACTGGTACAGACCGACATCAAACGCGTGCTGGCTTACTCAACCATGAGTCAGATCGGCTACATGTTCCTCGCGCTTGGCGTGCAGGCATGGGACGCGGCGATTTTCCACTTGATGACGCACGCATTCTTTAAAGCACTGCTGTTCCTTTCTTCGGGTTCGGTCATTCTGGCCTGCCACCACGAGCAGAACATCTTCAAAATGGGCGGCCTGCGTAAGAGCATCCCATTGGTGTATACCTGCTTCCTGGTCGGCGGCGCAGCGCTGGCGGCACTGCCGCTGATCACCGCAGGTTTCTACAGTAAGGATGAAATCCTGTTTGGTGCGCTGGCGAATGGCCACATCAATCTGATGGTGGCGGGTCTGGTCGGTGCATTCCTGACCTCGATCTACACCTTCCGCATGATCTTTATCGTGTTCCACGGTGAAGAGAAAATTCATGCGCACGCGGGCAAAGGCATTACTCACCATCTGCCGCTGATTGTGCTGTTGGTTCTGTCCACCTTTATCGGTGCGATGATCACACCGCCACTGGCGGGCGTGTTGCCTCAGAACGAATTTGGCGAAAGCGGCAAAGTGGCGCTGGAAATCACCTCCGGTGTGGTCGCGATCGTCGGCATCCTGATTGCTGCGGCACTGTGGTTGGGTAAACGTCAGCTGGTGACCAGCATTGCCAACAGCGCGCCGGGCCGTTTCTTTGGCACATGGTGGTTTGCCGCCTGGGGCTTCGACTGGCTGTACGACAAGGTGTTCGTAAAACCTTATCTCGGCATTGCCTGGCTGCTGAAGCGCGATCCGCTGAACTCACTGATGAACTTGCCAGCGCTGATCTCGCGTATGGGTAATAAAGGTCTGGTGGTGAGCGAGAACGGTTACCTGCGCTGGTATGTGGCTTCCATGAGCGTTGGCGCCGTGGTGGTGCTGGCGCTGATGCTGGTGATCTAAAGATTGATGAGCGGGGGCGAAGCGTTTTGTAACGCCCCTGATGAAGAATGTTCAAAATTGTCTGATGCACGAGCCTTATCGGCGCAGCCAGTTTTGTCACCGCCAGCGTGCAGCAACCGGAGCGTACTTGAGTACGTGAGAATTGCGAGCACTGCCGGGGACAAAAACGGCAAGCAAGATAGCTCGAACAGAGACGAATAATAGGGAAGTATGCCGTGTTATTACCTTGGCTAATAATCATACCCTTTGTTGGGGGCTTACTCTGCTGGCTAGCAGAACGCCTCGGTGCGAAAGTACCACGCTGGATCGCCATGATCACCATGGGCCTGACGCTGGCGCTTGGCCTGCAGCTTTGGTTGCAGGGAGGCTATTCATTAACGCAGGCTGCCGGGATCCCGCAGTGGCAGTCAACCTTCTCGGTGCCATGGATTCCTCGCTTCGGCATTAACTTCCATCTGGCTATCGACGGTCTTTCACTGCTGATGGTGGTACTGACCGGTCTGCTCGGCTTGATGGCGGTACTCTGTTCCTGGAACGAAATTGAGAAGTATCAGGGCTTCTTCCACCTCAACCTGATGTGGATCCTCGGTGGCGTGATTGGCGTGTTCCTCTCCATCGACATGTTCCTGTTCTTCTTCTTCTGGGAAATGATGCTGGTGCCGATGTACTTCCTCATCGCGCTCTGGGGTCACAAAGCCTCTGACGGTAAAACCCGTATCTCGGCGGCGACCAAATTCTTCATCTATACCCAGGCGTCTGGTCTGGTGATGTTGATTGCGATTCTGGCGCTGGTGTTTGTGCACTACAACGCCACTGGCGTCTGGACGTTCAGCTACGAAGAGCTACTGAAAACGCCAATGTCGCATACGGTTGAATATCTGCTGATGCTGGGCTTCTTCATCGCCTTCGCCGTAAAAATGCCGGTGGTGCCACTGCACGGTTGGTTACCGGATGCACACAGCCAAGCACCGACGGCGGGTTCCGTTGACCTCGCCGGTATTTTGCTGAAAACAGCCGCCTACGGTTTGCTGCGATTCAGCCTGCCACTGTTCCCGAACGCTTCGGCAGAGTTTGCACCGATTGCCATGTGGCTCGGTATCATCGGTATCTTCTACGGTGCCTGGATGGCGTTCTCTCAGACCGATATCAAGCGCCTGATTGCTTACACGTCCGTTTCGCACATGGGCTTCGTCCTGATTGCTATCTACACTGGCAGCCAGTTGGCGTTCCAGGGCGCGGTTATCCAGATGATTGCTCACGGCCTGTCCGCCGCAGCACTGTTCATCTTGTGTGGCCAGTTGTATGAGCGTCTGCACACGCGTGACTTGCGTCAGATGGGCGGTTTGTGGGGACGTATCAAATGGATTCCAGGCCTGTCACTGTTCTTCGCGGTCGCCAACCTGGGTATGCCGGGCACCGGTAACTTTGTCGGTGAATTCATGATTCTGACCGGTAGCTTCCAGGTGGTCCCGGTCATTATCGTGATTGCGACCTTTGGTCTGGTGTTCGCTTCGGTGTATTCACTGATCATGATGCAGCGCGCTTACTACGGTGAGGCGAAGTCAAAAGATCCGCTGCCGGGCATGTCACCGCGTGAATTCATGACTATCGGGGTTCTGGTGGTGCTGCTGGTTCTGCTGGGTATCTATCCACAGCCGATCCTCGACACGTCCCATGCTGCGATGAGCAATATTCAGCAGTGGTTTACCGCTTCAATTTCAACTACAAGGCCGTAATTCGCCATGACAATAACTCCTCAACATCTGATTGCGTTACTGCCGCTGTTGATCGTCGGATTGACGGTGGTGGTGGTGATGCTGTCCATTGCGTGGCGACGCAATCACTTTGTTAATGCCACGCTGACTGTAATTGGTCTTAACCTGGCGCTGTTTTCACTGTGGTTTGTAGGTCACGTAGGTGCTATGGATGTCACGCCGCTGCTGCGCGTTGACGGCTATTCGATGTTCTACACCGCGCTGGTGCTGCTCGCCAGTCTGGCTACCTGCACCTTTGCTTATCCGTGGTTGGCCGGTTTCCCGGACAACAAAGATGAGTTCTATCTGCTGGTGCTGATCGCCGCTCTGGGCGGCATCGTGCTGGCAAGTGCAAATCATCTGGCGGCGCTGTTCATTGGTATCGAACTGCTCTCCTTGCCGCTGTTTGGTTTGATTGGTTATGCCTTCCGCCAGAAACGCTCACTGGAAGCCGCGCTGAAATACATGATTCTTTCAGCGGCTGCGTCCTCGTTCCTGATCTTCGGTATTGCCTTGATTTATGCCGACTCTGGTAGCCTGAGCTTTGTGCAGTTAGGCAAGAGTCTGAATGACAGCATGATTCAACAGCCGCTGCTGCTGGTTGGCTTGGGCATGATGATTATTGGCCTCGGCTTTAAATTGTCACTGGTGCCGTTCCACCTGTGGACGCCGGATGTGTATCAGGGTGCGCCTGCACCTGTCTCCACCTTCCTGGCGACCGCCAGTAAAATCGCTATCTTCGGTGTGGTGATGCGTCTGTTCCTGTACGCGCCAGTGACTGACAGCGAAGCGGTGCGCACAGTGCTCGGGGTTATCGCCTTTGTATCGATTCTGTTCGGTAACCTGATGGCGATTTCGCAGAGCAACATCAAGCGTCTGCTCGGCTACTCCTCGATCGCCCACTTGGGCTATCTGCTGGTGGCATTGATTGCGGTGAAAACTCATCAGCTGTCACTGGAAACTGCCGGTGTTTACCTGGCGGGTTACCTGTTCAGCAGCCTCGGCGCGTTCGGTGTCGTGAGCCTGATGTCCAGCCCGTACCGTGGTCCGGATGCTGACACGCTATACTCCTACCGTGGTCTGTTCTGGCACCGTCCGATTCTGTCAGCGGTGATGACCGTGATGATGCTGTCGCTGGCGGGTATCCCGATGACACTAGGCTTCATTGGTAAGTTCTATGTGATTGCTTCCGGTGTGAATGGGCATCTGTGGTGGCTGACTGCGGCAGTCGTCGCGGGTAGTGCGATTGGTCTTTACTACTACCTGCGCGTCACGGTGAGCCTGTACCTCAGCCCTCCTGAGATGCACACCCGTGACCGCGATACACCAGCCAACTGGGCCTTTACCGCCGGTGGTGTGGTGGTGCTGATTTCCGCGATTCTGGTGTTGCTGCTGGGTGTCTATCCGCAGCCGCTTATTTCGCTGGTGCAGATGGCACAGCCACTTATGTGATTTGACGTCACGAAGAGAGAATCAGGCCCCCGGGCCTGATTTTTTTTGCCTGTCGAATAAGCAAAGAGCCGTGCAGCGTCGTTGTAGGGGCGCCATTTATGGCGACAAAAGGGCGAGTCAGTGAGCAGTATCAGCTTAACGACGATATCCTGGACTCCGCCGAATTAACTGCCATATTTGTCGGCCCGCTTACAGCCCGCATGCTGCGCACTGTGTTAATCTCGTGAGATCATTTTTTTCGCTCAGACAAGGAAGCACCATGGAAATGCAATGGCTTGATTGCCACCACAGTGAACTCAGCGCACAGCAGTTATATACTTTGCTATCGCTGCGCAATCATGTGTTTATCGTCGAACAAAATTGCCCGTATCAAGACATTGATGGGCAGGATCTTACTGCAGACAATCGCCATATCCTGGGTTTTCTTGACGGTAAACTGATGGCCTATGCGCGCGTGCTAACCCCGGTAGAGGAAACGGCTCCGGTGATCATTGGCCGCGTGATTGTGTCGGAAGAAGCGCGTGGATTGAAGCTCGGCTATCGCCTGATGGAGAAGGCACTGGAGAGTTGTGAACAGCACTGGTCGCAGCGTGGCATCTATCTGTCCGCGCAGGCACATCTGGAAGGTTTCTACGGCCGACTCGGTTTCAAAGCGGTGGGGGACGTCTATATGGAAGACAACATCCCACACATCGGTATGCAAAAACAATAACGGCGAGGATTGCTCCTCGCCGTGGTTATCAGCCCGGCGTCATCTGCCGATCGTCGGTGTATTTACGCTGATCGGGCGGCGGCGGGAAGTACTGATACAGCCAGGTTTCACTGAGCGTCTCGTCTTTGGTGCGCAAGAACAGACGCATATCAACCGGCTTGGTTGAGTCACTGTTTGGATACCAGTCAAACAGGATGCGGTACCCGTCGATTGGCTCAACGTAGAGAATCTCTACCTGTTTGATGGTGCCAGAATTGACCGTGATCACTGGCTCAATGCCCTTCGGCGCAGCGGCTTTCAGATCGCCACCCACGAAGTCGATGGCAAAGCGACGGCTCCACTGGTCAGGGAAGTGTTCTCCCGGCGCCCAACCTTCTGGGAATCCACCAATACCGGTACGCGTTGCATCCACGCGCGCCAGACCACTGCGAACGGGCGGTAACTGGCTCCAGTAGAGCTTGTACTGGAAGTTGAATTCACTACCCGCTTTCACCGGCTCGGTGGGCTGCCAGAAGCACACCACGTTATCCAGCGTTTCACCGGTGGTAGGGATCTCCATCAGGTTGATGGCACCTTTGCCCCATTTGCCAATCGGCTCAACCCACAGGCTTGGACGTTTGTCATACCAGCCGATCACGTCCTGATAATCTTTGAAATCATGATTCAGCTGTAACAGGCCGAAACCACGCGGGTTTTCATCCTGATAGGCGTTGAACTGCAAACGCTGCGGATTATTCAATGGGCGGGCAATCCATTCACCTTTGCCAGTCCACATCGCCAGACGATCGGAATCGTGGATTTGTGGGTGGTAAGTGTTGCACATGCGACGCTCATTGGTGCCACAACTGAACATACTGGTCATTGGCGCGATGCCAAGCTGACGAATCTCGTTACGCGCGAACAGGTGGTTTTCCACCTCCATCACCACACGTTTCTCTTCGCAGTGGATGGTGAACTTGTACGCACCGGTCACGCTGGCACCATCCAGCAGGGCGTAGACCACAAAAGTGGTGTCCTCGGCTTTTGGCGTTTCAAACCAGAAGGCGGTGAAGTCTGGGAACTCTTCATGGCCATTACTGAAGGTGTTCACCGCCACGCCGCGCGCAGACAATCCATACTGATAGGTTTCATCCACGGCACGGAAGTAGCTGGCACCGAGGAATGACACGATATCGCGGCGTGCCAGTTCAGGTTTTTTGAACGCACGGAAACCCGCAAAGCCCAAATCGGTTTTACCGACTAACTGCTGCGTATCCACATTGGCATTGTGATAGTTAAACAGTTCCGGACGGAAGTGAATTTCGCGTGCTTCGCGGCTGTCCGCATCTACAGAGAACATGCGAATACGGCGTTTAAAGCCCATTCCCACGTGGAAGAACTGCACGTCCAACTCACGATCGGCAATGTTGTTCCACAGCGAGTGGTTCGCATCGTACTGAATTTCGTTGTAGGCCTGGGGTGTCAAATTGGCCAGCGTGTCGGGTAGGGGGCCGGGTGCGCCGCCCCAGGGCTGTTTCGCCAGTGCGGAGGCTTTCTTTTTCAGTGAGTCGAAATCGAAGCGCACTGCGGTACCGTCGGCGATACCATCATCGGCCCAGGCGGACTGCGCAAACAGCGAGGAGAGCCCGGTCATGCCGCTGACGGCAGAGAGGGCCATGGACGCTTTCATAAATTTTCTACGATTCATGCCGGAAATCTAATCCTTAGCTGCTCTGGTGTGTTAAGACTTTCGTAAGACGCTAGGCGTCAGGCTACAGGGGGTTACGACAGTCGCGAAATTAAAAAATTCAGTCTGACGAAAATTTATCAGATTAATCAAATAAGCGAAGCAGATTTCTCGTCGCCACGCCTGGCTTAACATAACTTTGCACTGAGTCAGTTAAAACCAGGTGCATTCCTGGTCTACGTTGCCCAGCAAGGTGCGAATTAATGACTATAGTTAAACAACGATAAGTTATGAACATGGAGGAAGTACAACGTGTCATCTTCAGACCAATTTGAAACTCGCCTTGATGACGATCTGGCTTTGCTGACGGAAACGCTGGAAGAAGTGCTGAAGTCGTCGGGTGATCCCGCCGATCAAAAGTACATCGAGCTAAAACTGAAGGCGGAACAGGCGCTGGAAGACGTGAAAAACCGTGTCAGTCAGGCATCTGACAGCTACTACTACCGTGCCAAAAAAGCCGCCTACCGCGCTGATGAATATGTGCATGACAAACCATGGCAGGGTATCGGCATCGGTGCCGCTGCAGGTCTGTTTGTCGGTTTACTGCTGGCGCGACGTTAATCCGCAAGGGCGCGAGTTTTAGCGCGCCCGATTCCTCTTTTTTCTGCCGCTTTAACGCCCATTTGTTTCAAATCTTTGTTTCGCAACCTTTGCGATTGTGTTTCGCCTGCGTGCTTTCTACAGTAATGCGACAGGGATAAGGAGAATACAACGTGATACGTGTCGAAATGCTCTCAACGGGCGATGAAGTGTTACACGGGCAGATAGTCGATACCAATGCGGCCTGGCTGGCGGATGTGCTGTTCCAGAACGGTTTGCCGATGACCAGCCGTAGCACGGTGGGTGATGCCATGTCTTCATTGGTGGATGCGCTACAGAGCCGCAGCCAAATCGCCGATGTGCTGATCGTCAATGGCGGCCTCGGGCCAACCAGTGACGATCTCAGCGCGTTGGCAGCCGCCACCGCTTGTGGGACTGAACTGGTGATTCAGCAGGCGTGGCTGGAAAAAATGGAAGCCTGGTTCGCCAGCCGTGGCCGTGTGATGGCGCCCAGCAATCGCAAGCAGGCCGAAATTCCTGCCAATGCCGAGCTGATTGATAACCCGGTCGGCACCGCATGCGGCTTTGCATTGCAACTCAATCGCTGCTGGATTTTCTTCACACCGGGCGTACCCTCTGAATTCAAAGTGATGGTTGAGCAGGAGATCATTCCACGCCTGAAAGCACGTTTTGATTTGCCCGAGCCGCCGCTATGCTTGCGTCTGACGACCTTTGGCCGTGGCGAAAGTGATATCGCTGCAGAGCTTGAACCCTTGCCGCTGCCAGAAGGCGTGGTGATGGGCTATCGCTCCTCGATGCCGATCATCGAAATCAAACTCACCGGTCCAGCCAGCCAGCGCGTGGCGATGGAGCAGGCGTGGCAGCAAGTGAAACTGTTGCTGGCAGAATGCACGATTTTTCATGGCACTGAAGGGTTACCTGCGTTGTTAGCCCGAGAACTGCAAGAACGGGGTTTCCGCCTGGCACTAAGCGAACAATATACCGCTGGATTGCTGAACTGGCAGCTGGCGTCAGCTCAGGTGCCGCTCAGTGCCGCTGAGATTTTGCCGCCGCAGGCGGAGACGCTGGAAGCGCAAGTTGAACGCACAAAAGAGTTAGCCGCGCATCATGGCACCGTATTGGCGCTTTCAGTGGGAAATCTGGAAGAGGGCGAAGTGTCTGTCGCGCTGCATACGCCAGAAGCCAGCTGGGGCCAACGCGTCAAGTTCACTCACGGACGTCATAACGTGGAAACGCGACAGAAGGTAGTGGCAATGATGGCAATGAACATGCTGCGACGCTGGTTGCACGGTAGCGAAGTCAGTACCGGGCATGGCTGGATTGATGTGTTAGAGACGGTGAAGTTGTAAACCTGTCCGGTGTGCACAACTGTGGCCAGGTATCTTGATGCAACCCGGTGCGCATAAATGCGCATTCTACGATGTAGGGTCGCCATTAATGGCGACCTGGGTCATCACAATTCTATTTCAATCTCCCCTTTAGCGCGGCAACAGCAGGGCAAAATTTCGCCCTGTTGAATAAACGCCAACGGGGTTTCCGCGTAAGCCACTTCGCCTTTCAGCAAGCGCATGCGGCAGGAGCCACAGTAGCCTTCACGACACTGAAACTCCACGCACACATTATGCGCTTCAAGCGTGGTCAGCAGATTGGGATGATCTTCTGCGCACTCCAGCCGGGAGCCGGAACTGCGCAGAATAACAACAGAACGGCTCATGCTTACAGCTGGAAGTCGTTGAAGTCGTCTTCGCCCACTTCAGCATCAATCTGGCCAACCAGGTAAGAACTCACTTCAACTTCCTGCGGCGCAACCTGCACGTTGTCGGAAACCAGCCAGGAGTTGATCCATGGAATCGGGTTTGAGCGAGTCTGGAACGGCAGGTCAAGGCCGACCGCCTGCATACGGATATTGGTGATGTACTCGATATACTGGCACAGAATGTCTTTGTTCAGACCAATCATCGAGCCGCCGCTGAACAGATAATCTGCCCACTCTTTTTCTTGCTCGGCGGCCTTCTTGAACAGGTCAAAACACTCGTCACGACATTCGGCGGCGATCTCTTTCATTTCTGGATCGTCTTCACCGGTGCGCAGCAGGTTCAACATGTGCTGAGTGCCGGTCAGGTGCAGTGCCTCGTCGCGTGCGATCAGCTTGATGATCTTCGCGTTACCTTCCATCAGCTCGCGCTCGGCGAAAGCAAATGAACAGGCGAAGCTGACGTAGAAGCGAATCGCTTCCAGTGCGTTCACGCTCATCAGGCAGATATACAGCTGCTTTTTCAAGGCACGCAGATTAACAGTGACGGTTTTGCCGGCCACTTGATGCGTGCCTTCGCCCAGCAGATGCCAGTAGCTGGTCATCTCGATCAGGTCGTCGTAGTACTTCGAGATATCCTGCGCACGCGCCAGAATCTGCTCGTTGGTGACGATATCGTCAAATACCAGTGAAGGATCGTTGACGATGTTACGAATGATATGGGTGTAAGAACGCGAGTGGATGGTTTCAGAAAACGCCCAAGTCTCTATCCAGGTTTCCAGTTCTGGAATCGAAATCAGCGGCAGCAGCGCCACGTTAGGGCTACGGCCCTGAATCGAATCCAGCAGCGTCTGATATTTCAGGTTGCTGATAAAGATATGTTTCTCGTGATCCGGCAGCGCCTGATAATCGATACGATCGCGTGAAACGTCAACTTCTTCTGGACGCCAGAAGAAGGAGAGCTGCTTTTCGATCAGCTTTTCAAAGATGTCATATTTCTGCTGGTCGAAACGCGCAACGTTTACTGACTGGCCGAAGAACATCGGTTCTAACAACTGGTCATTTTTGTTCTGCGAAAATGTGGTGTAAGCCATGACTAAGTCCAAAAGTAAGAGGGGCCGACGTGTGTCGGCCCTGACATGATAGGGCGTTTGCCGGATTAGATCTTACAGGCGCCGCTTTCGCAGCCATCATCCTGAATGGATGGGGCCAGATCGTCCTGCGCATCTTCCGCACCGTCACGGGTGTTTTGGTAATACAGGGTTTTCACGCCAAACTTATACGCGGTCAACAGATCTTTCAGCAGCTGTTTCATTGGCACTTTGCCATTGGCGAAACGGCTTGGATCGTAGTTGGTGTTTGACGAAATAGCCTGATCGATAAACTTCTGCATGACGCCAACCAGTTGCAGGTAACCGTCGTTAGAAGGCATTTCCCACAGCAGTTCGTACTCATCTTTCAGACGCTCATACTCTGGCACCACCTGACGCAGAATGCCGTCTTTCGAGGCTTTAATGCTGATGTGGCCGCGCGGCGGTTCAATACCGTTGGTGGCGTTTGAAATCTGCGAAGAGGTTTCAGACGGCATCAGGGCAGAGAGCGTGGAGTTACGCAGGCCGTGAGTGGTGATCGACTCACGCAGTGCTTCCCAGTCGAGATGCAGCGGCTCGTTGCATACCGCATCGAGATCCTTTTTATAGGTATCGATCGGCAGAATGCCCTGTGAGTAGGTGGTCTCTTTGAACCACGTGCAGGCACCTTGCTCTTTCGCTAACTCGTTCGAGGCTTTCAGCAGGTAATACTGAATCGCTTCGAAGGTTTTGTGCGTCAGGTTGTTGGCGCTGCCATCAGAGTAACGCACGCCATTCTTCGCCAGATAGTAAGCGTAGTTAATGACGCCAATACCCAGCGTACGACGGCCCATTGCGCCGCGTTTTGCCGCCGGGATGGGGTAGTCCTGGTAATCCAGCAGGGCATCCAGCGCACGTACCGCAAGGGTAGCCAGCTCTTCCAGATCGTCGAGGCTATCAATTGCACCAAGGTTAAACGCAGACAGCGTACACAGGGCAATCTCACCGCTTTCGTCATTCACGTCATTCAGCGGTTTAGTCGGCAACGCGATTTCCAGGCACAGGTTGGACTGGCGAACAGGCGCGATAGCCGGATCAAACGGGCTGTGAGTGTTGCAGTGATCGACGTTCTGGATATAGATACGGCCAGTTGAAGCACGTTCCTGCATCATCAGTGAGAACAGCTCAACCGCTTTGACGCGCTGTTTACGGATGCTGTCGTCTTTCTCATATTTGGTGTACAGACGTTCAAACTCGTCCTGGTCGGCGAAGAACGCATCGTACAGACCCGGCACGTCAGACGGGCTGAACAGCGTGATGTCTTCACCTTTCAGCAGACGTGTGTACATCAGCTTGTTGATCTGTACGCCGTAATCCATGTGACGCACGCGGTTGCCTTCAACACCACGGTTGTTTTTCAGTACCAGCAGGCTTTCGACTTCCAGATGCCACATGGGGTAGAACAGAGTCGCCGCACCGCCACGCACGCCGCCTTGTGAGCACGACTTCACCGCCGTCTGGAAATGCTTATAGAACGGGATACAGCCGGTGTGGAAAGCTTCACCGCCACGAATCGGGCTGCCCAGCGCACGAATGCGACCGGCATTGATGCCGATACCGGCGCGCTGAGAAACGTATTTCACGATAGCGCTGGAGGTGGCGTTGATAGAATCCAGGCTGTCACCACACTCGATCAGGACGCAAGAGCTGAACTGACGGGTTGGTGTACGCACGCCGGACATGATTGGCGTTGGCAATGAGATCTTGAAGGTAGAAACGGCATCATAGAAACGACGCACGTAATCCATACGCGTTTCACGCGGGTAACCAGAGAACAGGCAAGCCGCGACCAAAATATACAGGAACTGCGCGCTCTCGTAGATTTCGCCGCTGACACGGTTCTGTGCCAGGTATTTCCCTTCCAGCTGTTTTACCGCCGCGTATGAGAAGTTCATATCGCGCCAGTGGTCGAGGAACTCGTCCATCTGCGCGAACTCTTCAACGCTGTAATCTTCCAGCAGATGGCGATCGTATTTGCCCATCTCAACCATTTTCACCACCTGGTCATACAGCTTTGGCGGCTCAAACTGGCCGTAGGCTTTTTTACGCAGGTGGAAGATGGCAAGACGTGCAGCCAGATACTGGTAATCCGGAGCATCACGGGAGATCAGGTCTGCAGCCGCTTTGATGATGGTCTCGTGGATATCCGAAGTACGGATACCATCGTAAAACTGAATGTGGGAGCGCAGCTCAACCTGAGACACGGAGACATTGTTCAGCCCTTCAGCTGCCCAATCCAGTACTCGGTGAATCTTATCGAGATCAATGCGTTCCTGACGGCCATCGCGTTTAGTAACGAGCAGACTTTGGTTCATGTCGCGTGTTTACCTGTCCATGAAATACATAGTTATCCCCCATCTATTCACAAGGTCTATGCACAAGCCGCTCGTTGTGAGTAAGCCTGTGGATAAACACTATATATAGGGGGTGCGGGAAGTTTGAACAACAATATGGTGAGTATTCTAGTCAGCATTCTGATCATCACAAGAGTTGATTTTCGCGAAAAAATCCGTCCTGGGGGGTAGCGAAAATCCTGGATCCCCATCCCACAAGGGCTGCAACTGGTGTCAACGGCAAAGCAGTTTTTTTTCATAATTTGATCGAGCGCGTGTTTATTGCTCAACCTTGTCCGTTCCGGATTTTTCTGAGGTCAAAAAAGCCCTGACAAGGCCGCCAGTAGCGAACTTATCTAAAATGACTTATGAATTTTTTGTGACCTAAGCAGCCTACAAAAAAGGCTGGTACGCGTCTAAAAGGAAATTGATCTGGATAGCCGTAAGATTACAAACCCGGTGCTTTCCACATTGAGGTGGTTAACCCACTGTCCACCAAGGTCAGTTGGTCCGCGTAGACCTGTTGCCAACGCGTCTTTTGCTGCTGGTAGAGTTGATGGTGTTGTGGATTAGGCTCGAATTCACGCTCCCACCGTACCAGTGCTTGCCCTGACTCCTGCAAGCTGTCGTAAACGCCAGCCGCCACGCCAGCCGCTATCGCACATCCCAGGGCCGTTGCTTCTTTGACCTGCGGTACTTTCACCGTCAATCCGGTGACATCACTCAGTATCTGACTCCACAGTTTTCCCTTGGCCCCGCCACCGGCAAACACCAGTTGTGAGGTGCGCATGCCGGAAAACGCTGCCACTTGATCAAGATTACACGCAGAGACGATGGCAGCGTTCTCCTGCAGGGCGCGGAATAACGTTTGTTTATTACAGCGTTCGGGATCGATGGAGAGGTTAATAAATGAAGGAGCGGCGTGATACCACTTATTGAAATGCATGGCATCGGAGAACACCGGCATCACACCCCATGAACCGGCAGGCACGCGTGCGGCCATCTCTTCCAACAGGCTGTAACAATCAACACCCAAGCGTTCTGCGAGCAATTTCTCTTCACCGCAAAAGGCATCGCGGAACCAGCGCATGGTTAGCCCGGTGAAAAAACTGATGGCTTCCGCCTGCGCCATGCCGGGGATCACATGTGGATTCACGCGGATGTTCATCTCAGGGTCAACCTGCGGTTGGGGCAAATTCACCACCTGCTGCCAGAAGGTGCCTCCCAGTACGGCGGTCTCACCCGCATTCACCACGCCTAACCCGAGCGTACCCAACTGCACATCACCGCCGCCCATGCCGACTGCTGTGCCTTTCTCCAGCCCACATTGACGCGCGGCTTCGGCAGTAACTTCTCCTAACTTGGTACCGGTTTCGGCGACCGGGGACAGGATATCGCCACGCAATCCCGCCATCTCCAGCAGGTCAGGTCGCCATTGCCGAGTGTGTAAATCCAGCAGGCCGGTGGTGCCCGCATTGGACGGGTCCACTGCCAGTTCACCGCTGAGACATTTCGCTAACCAGTCGCTGATCATGGTTAAGGTGGCGGCCTGCCGGTAAATTTCTGGGCGATGGTGCGCCAACCACAGTAGGCGGGGCATTGCGCCTAAAGCCAGGGTTTGTCCCGAGCATTGGTAGATTTCACGCTCAAACTCGCCGTGATGGATCTCCTTCAGCTCACTCACTTCACGGCTGGCGCGTGCGTCCACGTTAGCGCAGGCCCAAATCGCTTCGCCTGCTTTGTTGTAAAGCACAATCCCTTCGCGCATCGAGCAGCATGCCACACTGCGAATCGCGCTGGCAGGCAGTTGAGACTGTTGCAGCGCCTGGCGGATGCACTGACAGGCAAGTTGCCAGTTGTGGCTAAGGTCAAACTCCATCGAGCCCGGCACGTCGGGCAGCGCGAGATGGCGCCATTCCGCTTGTGCCACGGCGACCTGCTCACCTTGCAGATTGAAAATCACCGCGCGAATACTGCCGGTGCCAGCGTCTAGCGCCATTAAATGCGGGGCGTGTGTCATCACGAAACTCCTGTCAATACGGAACGAGTGCTCCACGCCGACGGCCCAACGGGTGTTACTGCAAAGATAGCTGTGCGTGCGGGTTTTCACCTCCAGATGAAGGGGTTAGCCAGAGGATGAAAGTGCGAACTGTGATCGCTGCAAGAGTTTTATTCAACCAGCCTGGCCAGGATTGCCACTCTGCGAATGACGATGAAAGGAACGAACTGATGGAAGTGACGCTGGTCGAAATCAACGTAAAACCCGACTGTATCGACGAATTTCTGCGAGTTTTCGAGCTGAATCATTTAGGGGCATTGCAGGAACCGGGTAATCTCCGTTTTGACGTGTTACAGGACAGCAGTGTACCCACGCGCTTCTTTATTTATGAAGCTTACGCCGATGAAGCCGCAGTGTTGGCACACAAAAAAACGCCGCACTACCTGGCTTGCGTCGAGGCACTAGAGGCGTTGATGAGCGAACCGAGAAAGAAAACCGCGTTTAAGGGGATTTTCCCACAAGCTTAGGGATTAACGTCCTGAACCTGAACCTGAACCTGAACCTGAACCTGAACCTGAACCTGAACCTGAACGTGAAGTATAGACCTGCTGGGTGCGGCTTTAGGCCTTTCATAAAAGCCATGATCAACTCTAAGGGCCAGTAACCTCCCGCCCGAAGAGCAAAGCGTCCGCCGCCGGGATGCGGCGGCCGATCTGCATGGATGCATGATTCCTTTGCGATCGGGCGGGGGGTGACTGGCCAACTCACCGATCCCACAGCACCCATTCGCCGATCCCACAGCGACAACTCGCCGATCTCACAGCGGCAACGTGCCAATCCCACCGCACCCGCGCAAAAACTCAATCCTGGCGATGCGTATGCACCATATAATTCACATCCACGCCACGCCCCAGACGGAACTGATTGGTCAGCGGATTGTAGTGCAGGCCAATCATACCCATCTCACGCAATGGCGTTTCATCGACCCAGTTCAGCAGTTCAGCCGGACGGATGAACTTCTTAACATCATGCGTCCCACGCGGCACCATACGCATCACGTATTCGGCTCCGAACACCGCCAGCAGCCAGGCCTTTGGATTGCGGTTAATCGTCGAGAAAAACACTTCGCCGCCGGGTTTCACTAACTGCGCGCAAGCCAGCACCACCGAACGCGGATCGGGCACGTGCTCCAGCATCTCCATGCAGGTCACCACGTCATACTGCCCGGCATGGCTGGCGGCGTGGTCCTCCACGGTTTGCTGCACATAATTGACGCTGACGCCGCTCTCCAGCGCATGTAAACGCGCCACTTCCAACGGCTCTGCACCCATATCCAGTCCAGTCACATTGGCACCTTCACGCGCCATACTTTCAGCCAGGATGCCGCCGCCGCAACCCACATCCAACACCTTCTTACCAAACAAGCCATTGCTGTGCTGAGCAATCCAGCCAAGACGCAGGGGATTGATACGGTGTAACGGCTTAAATTCACCCTCTAAATCCCACCAGCGTGATGCCACCGCTTCAAACTTAGCGATCTCAGCGTGGTCGACGTTCTGGCGGCTTTCCTGCGGTTGTTCACTCATTGAATCAAGACTCCTGACAAAATATTCCCTCAGTATAAACGCTTAAGTCTCGCCAGCGCATCTCTCACCTGAAAGGAAAAGCGGGATTAAACCCTGCTTAACGTTCACCGTGGGCAAGCAATGTGATATAGTTTCGCACCATTAAAATCCGGGATTATGTAGAGGGATAGCGGCTCCATGAGCGACCTTGCGAGAGAAATTACACCGGTCAATATCGAAGAAGAGTTAAAAAACTCTTACCTCGATTACGCCATGTCGGTCATCGTTGGCCGAGCCTTACCCGATGTGCGTGATGGCCTGAAGCCGGTGCACCGCCGTGTGCTGTTTGCCATGAGCGAACTCGGTAACGACTGGAACAAACCTTATAAGAAATCGGCCCGTGTGGTGGGTGACGTAATCGGTAAATATCACCCACATGGTGATTCCGCTGTTTACGAAAGTATCGTTCGTATGGCCCAGCCGTTCTCCCTGCGCTACATGCTGGTAGATGGTCAGGGTAACTTCGGTTCTGTCGACGGCGACTCCGCTGCAGCGATGCGTTATACCGAAGTGCGTATGGCGAAAATTTCCTCAGAGCTGCTGGCTGACCTGGAAAAAGAAACCGTCGATTTCGTCCCGAACTATGACGGCACTGAGCAGATCCCTGAAGTTCTGCCGACCAAAATTCCTAACCTGCTGGTAAACGGTTCGTCCGGTATCGCCGTAGGTATGGCGACCAATATTCCGCCGCACAACTTAACGGAAGTGATAAACGGCTGTCTGGCGTTCATCGAAGATGAAGAGATCACCGTTGAAGGTCTGATGGAACACATCACCGGCCCGGACTTCCCAACCGCAGCGTTCATCAATGGTCGTCGTGGTATCGAGGAAGCTTATCGCACGGGTCGCGGCAAGATTTACATCCGCGCGCGCGGCGAGATCGAGACCGACGCCAAGACCGGCCGCGAAACCATCATCGTCAATGAAATTCCATATCAGGTGAACAAAGCGCGCCTGATCGAGAAAATTGCCGAGCTGGTAAAAGAAAAACGCGTTGAAGGCATCAGCGGTCTGCGTGATGAATCCGATAAAGACGGTATGCGTATCGTTATCGAGATCAAACGCGACGCGGTGGGCGAAGTGGTACTGAACAACCTCTACTCGCTGACGCAGTTGCAGGTCTCATTCGGCATCAACATGGTTGCTCTGCATCAGGGCCAGCCGAAGATCATGACGCTGAAAGGCATCATCGAAGCCTTCGTGCGCCATCGCCGTGAAGTGGTGACGCGCCGTACCATCTTCGAGCTGCGTAAAGCACGTGACCGTGCACACATCCTTGAAGGTCTGGCGATTGCGCTGGCTAACATCGACCCGATCATCGAACTGATTCGTCGTGCACCAACCCCAGCCGAAGCGAAAGCGGGCCTGTTGGCGCAGTCATGGGATCTCGGTAATGTTGCCGCCATGCTGGAACGTGCCGGTGATGATGCCGCCCGTCCTGAGTGGCTGGAAGCGCAGTTCGGTATTCGCGACGGTCAGTACTATCTGACTGAACAGCAAGCCCAGGCGATTCTGGATCTGCGTCTGCAGAAACTGACCGGCCTTGAGCATGAAAAACTGCTCGACGAATACAAAGAGTTGCTGGACCAGATCGCAGAATTGATCCACATTCTGCAAAGCGCTGAGCGTTTGATGGAAGTGATCCGCGAAGAGCTGGTGGCAATGCGCGATCAGTTTGGTGATGCACGCCGTACCGAAATCACCGCGAACAGCGCTGACATCAACATCGAAGACCTGATCAATCAGGAAGACGTTGTGGTCACCTTGTCGCATCAAGGGTATGTCAAATACCAACCGCTGACCGACTATGAAGCTCAGCGTCGTGGTGGCAAAGGCAAATCTGCTGCGCGTATTAAAGAAGAAGACTTTATTGATCGTCTGCTGGTGGCCAACACCCATGACACCATTCTGTGCTTCTCTAGCCGTGGCCGTCTGTACTGGATGAAAGTCTATCAGCTGCCAGAAGCGAGCCGTGGAGCGCGTGGTCGTCCAATCGTCAACCTGCTGCCGCTGGAAGCCAACGAACGTATCACCGCCATTCTACCTGTGCGTGAATACACTGAAGGCTTCAACATCTTTATGGCAACCGCTGATGGTACCGTGAAGAAAACGGCCCTGCAGGAGTTCAGCCGTCCACGTAGCGCCGGTATCATCGCTATCAATCTGCGTGAAGATGATGAGCTGATCGGCGTTGCGCTGACCAACGGTAGCGACGAAGCGATGCTGTTCTCTGCCGCGGGTAAAGTGGTGCGCTTTGCTGAGACTGCTGTTCGCGCCATGGGACGTTCCGCATCCGGTGTGCGTGGTATTAAGCTGGCTGAGAATGACAAAGTGGTGTCGTTGATTGTGCCGCGTGAAGAGGGCGCTATCCTCACCGTGACGCAAAACGGTTACGGTAAGCGTACCGCTAACAGCGAGTACCCAACCAAATCACGTGCCACTCAGGGTGTGATCTCAATTAAAGTCACCGAACGTAACGGGCCAGTGATTGGTGCGGTACAGGTGGTGGATGGCGATCAGATCATGATGATCACCGATGCGGGCACACTGGTGCGTACACGCGTGTCAGAAGTCAGCGTGGTGGGTCGTAACACGCAAGGCGTGATCCTGATCCGCACCGCAGAAGACGAAAATGTTGTTGGTCTGCAGCGTGTCGCTGAGCCGGTGGAAGAGGAAGAACTCGACGCCATCGACGGTAGCGTAGCGGAAGGTGAAGATGACATCGCACCAGAAGTGGACAGCGATGACGTGCCGGAAGCGGACGACGAAGAGTAATCCATCTCATGGATTATTTAACGGCAGGTCGGGTAACTGACCTGCCGTTTTTTTATCTGAGTTTTACTCCCAAAGTCGCGTGCTGGCTGGCTTTTTAACCCCGATAAAGCTAGTGTATGAGGACTTTTCAACATCCTGACAACACCTTGCCGCCAGTGAGCCTCTTTTGAAATATCTCGTCTCCTTCCGTACCACGCTACGCATCTCGCGCTATCTTTTTCGCGCACTGGCGTTGCTGCTTTGGGCGCTGGGTGCCTTACTGACCACCTTTTTCATCATTAACGTGCTGCATGAGAAAGAGAACGCGGTTCGTCAGGAGTTTGCGACTAATTATGGTCAGGCCGAGTGGTATGTCCGTCATTCCGCGGATGTGATGCGCGAATTGAAGTACATCACGGAAAATCGCTTGAGTAACAGTGCTAATGGGCTGGATGTGCTGAACGGTTTACCCACCAGCAAAGGCACATTACCGCAGTTCACGCCGTTATTCTCAGACGGTGATTGCACCTCAATGAGCAACACCTGGCGCAACTCGCTCGATTCGCTCAGCTACTTCATTAATTACTGGAAAAGCAACTTCGCCTCCGCCTATGAGTTGAACCGGGTGTTCTTTATTGGTGGCGAGAATCAGTGCCTGGCGGACTTCACCATTGGCAACAACAACTCCGTTGACCGCGAACGCAGCCTGAAGGCGCTGCGCGAACGCGTGCTGCACTATCGCAGTGGTAATGAAGAAGAGCGGCGTAACCCCATGTATTGGATCACCCCCAGCAGCCAGCCTGGCGTGGGCAATTTCTATATGGTGATGCCGGTTTACGTGGCTAATAAATTGCAGGCGCTGTTAGGCGTTGAACAAAATATTCGTCTGGACGAGTTCATTCAGCCCGGTGGATTGCCGCTGGTGGCGACCATCACGGATGAAAACTATCGACCACTACTCAGTTCGCGCCGCGGTGGTCCTGGCTATTCACTCGACGATTTGCCGGATGACAGCACCTGGTTTGGTTATCTGGATAGTTACCGTCAACTGGTGTTGAAAAAACCGTTGCCGCCATCCAACCTCAACGTGGTGTGGTCACTCTCGACCGATGTGTTGATGGATCAGCTTAAGCTCATGCTGATTAACGCACTGCTGCTGAATATTCTCAGCGCGCTGGTGCTGTTCACCCTGGCGTGGATTTTCGAGCGCCGCATGTTCCTGCCCGCCGAAGACAATGCGCATCGGCTGGAAGAGCATGAGCAGTTCAACCGTAAAATTGTCGCTTCGGCACCGGTGGGCATCTGTATTCTGCGCACCAGTGATGGCACCAATATTCTCAGTAATGAACTGGCGCATAACTATCTGACACTGCTGACGCAGGAAGATCGCCAGCGCCTGAACGAGATCATCGGCGGCCAGCAGGTCAACTTCGTCGACGTACTGACGGGCACCAACACTAACCTGCAAATCAGCTTTGTCCATTCGCGCTATCGCAACGAAAACGTGGCGATTTGCGTGCTGGTTGATGTTTCCGCTCGTGTTCGAATGGAGCAGTCGCTGCAGGAAATGGCACATGCGGCGGAACAGGCGAGCCAGTCTAAATCCATGTTCCTTGCCACCGTCAGCCACGAGTTACGCACACCGCTGTACGGTATTATTGGTAACCTCGATTTATTGCAAACCAAGGCATTGCCGAAAGGTGTCGATTCACTGGTGACGGCGATGAATAACTCGTCGAGCCTGTTGTTGAAGATCATCAGCGATATTCTCGACTTCTCGAAAATTGAATCTGAGCAGTTGAAGATCGAGCCGCGTCCCTTCTCTCCGCGTGAAGTCATCAATCACATTGCCGGTAACTATCTCTCGCTGGTGGTGCGTAAGCGCCTGACGCTGTATGTGTTTATTGAGAATGACGTGCCGCTGACGCTGGAAGGCGATCCGATGCGTCTGCAACAGGTGATTTCTAACCTGCTGAATAATGCCATCAAATTCACCCATACCGGCTGCATTATTCTGCATGCCTATGTGAGGGAGGGATATCTTGCGTTCCGTGTGCGTGATACGGGTGTGGGTATTCCCGCCAAAGAGGTTACGCGCCTGTTTGACCCGTTCTTCCAGGTTGGATCCGGCGTACAGCGCAACTTCCAGGGAACCGGGCTGGGGCTGGCTATCTGCGAAAAGCTGATCAACATGATGGATGGTGATATTGAGGTCGACTCCGAGCCAGGCATGGGCAGCCAGTTTGTGGTGCGTATTCCGATTTACGCGGGCCAGCAGCCGGCACCTCCGTTGTTGGATGGATTGCAGGAAAAAGCCATCTGGCTTGACCTGCGCAATGATTATCTCGCCAAGTTCCTGCAACGTTTACTGCAACAGCAGGGCATCCAGGTCGCTGACTATCAGGGGCAGGCGTCAAGTGATGATGTCATTATCAGCGATCATGATGACTTGCCTGCGCATCCCGTGGGCGCCCGCATTCGTATTTGCGGTGCGCATATCGATATGCCGCTGGAAAGCGCGCCAGGCCAATGGGTGCACAGTACCGCGACCTTACATGACCTGCCGCTGCTGTTAGGCCGTATCTATCGCATCAATATTAACAGTGATACCACCAGCACCCCGCAGCTGCCGCTGGTGCAGGAAGCCGCAAACTACGATGACATCATGGTGCTGATAGTCGATGACCACCCCATTAACCGCATGCTGTTGTCAGAGCAGTTGGGCACGTTGGGCTACCAAACCAAAACCGCGCAGGATGGTGTCGATGCCCTTAACGTGTTGAGTCGTAACCATATCGACATTGTGCTGAGCGACGTCAACATGCCGAATATGGATGGCTACCGACTGACTCAGCGCTTACGCCAGCTGGGACATGCATTCCCGGTGATTGGTGTTACAGCTAATGCTTTGGCAGAAGAGAAGCAGCGCTGTATGGATGCGGGTATGGATAACTGTCTGTCTAAACCGGTCACGCTGGATGTGTTGAAAACAACCTTAGCGATTTACGCTGAGCGGGTCAGGAAAAGCAGGGAAGGGTAAGCTGGCCGCCATAAATGGTGACCCTACGAGTGCGAAGGGGGATGCCATCACCTGTAGGGTGCGCATTCATGCGCACTAAGACAAACTGGCGCACCGAAGTGCGCCTGTTATGATTAGTCTTTGTCGATCTGGGTGGCGCTAACAGATGAGAGGTAGTTCAGCAGCGCGATATCGTTATCCACGCCCAGTTTCATCATCGCTGATTTCTTCTGGCTACTGATGGTTTTGATACTGCGGTTGAGCTTTTTGGCAATCTCAGTCACGAGGAAGCCTTCAGAGAACAGACGCAGTACTTCACTCTCTTTCGGTGACAGGCGTTTGTCTCCGTAACCACCGGCACTGATCTTCTCCAGCAGTTTTGCCACGCTTTCCGGCGTATATTTCTTGCCTTTCTGCAGGGCCGCCAACGCTTTTGGCAGATCGGTAGGCGCGCCTTGTTTCAGCACGATCCCTTCGATATCCAAATCCAACACGGCACTCAGGATCGCTGGGTTATTGTTCATGGTCAGAACGATAATTGAGAGATCCGGATAGTGACGTTTGATGTATTTAATCAGGGTGATGCCATCACCGTACTTCTCGCCAGGCATGGAGAGATCGGTGATTAAGACGTTCGCATCGAGTTTGGACAAGCTGTTGATCAGTGCTGTTGAGTCTTCGAACTCACCTACAACGTTGACCCATTCGATCTGTTCCAGAGATTTACGGATACCGAACAGAACGATCGGATGGTCATCGGCAATAATTACGTTCAAGTTATTCATCTTATTGGTTACCTTGCTGCAGCAGTTGGTTGACGTAAGCGTCAATTTCACTGGTGGTATTTTTAATGGTTAAATCGTCACATACTTTTATGTGTTGTTCTAACGCTTCACATAGCAGTTTACCTGGTACCAGATTTAACATGGCAAATACGCCTTTCAGGCGATGTGCTGTCTGAGCAAGCGAGGGATAATCCTTTTCCGCGGCTTCAGTATACAGTCTCTTCACATCAGGCGGTACTGTCTCGGTAAACAGCTGGAAATAGCCGCCGCTTAATAGCGGGGTGGCAGCTTCATCTTCGCTACTCTCCTCTATCAAATCATGCGCCATTTGTTTCTCAATCAGCGCGAGCAACGCATCAAGCAGCGCATTGCTCAGGTTGAAGTTGACCCGAATTTGCTGCTCGTTTAAAACGCGATATCCCATTTCGTCATCGGCCAGCAGTAATGACCAGCCGCTCAGGCGTGTTGGATCATCGGTGACCAGCACGTCATGTTCCTGCCCTGACAGACGTTCGTCAGAGGTCAGGCAATTTGCTCCCCAGTTTTCCAGATGGCGGCAAACAATTTTGTGTACGTCTTCCACCGCGATATCGACCAGTGCAGTGACGCCTTCCAGCAGCTTCTCTTCCTGCTCGCCTTGCTGTTCCAGCGCCAGCGGCAATTGAATGTTGTAGCGCGAACCGATATCGGGTTTGGCAATGATCTCAAGCTGCCCACCCATTTGCTTACACAACTGCTTGCACAGGAAGAATGCCATGCCTGAGGCCTGGCCAAAGCGGTCTTGCGTGGTTTCACCCAGGTAAGGGAAATCGACATTCGCCAGTTCGTCCACACTCAGTCCGGAGCCGGTGTCGACTAACTGCAGCAGTACGCTGTTCGGCTTGCTTTCACTGGCTTTGATTTCCAGCGTAATCTTGCCCCACTGCGTGGTCGTCAGCGCATAGTGCATTAGCGTGGTCAGCACCTTACGCAGCGCGCGGCGATCGCCAAAACGCATCTCGTCGCTGGCAAGGTGATTATTCATCACCAGTGACAGCCCTTTGCGGCGCATCAGTGGCAGACTTTCTAAGGCGATTTCGTCCAGTAGCTCTTGCAAGTTGAACACACTGGCATCCGGTGACCAGTCGTGCGCTTCCAAGCGGTTGAGCAAGACGATGTCATCCACTAATCGTGCCAGACCCTGACTTTCGTCGAGCAGATCCAGCACTGTCTCATCATCATCACGCTGACTGAGCTGGACTAACTGCGCCACCATGCTCTCCAGTGGGCGGTTTAACGCGTGACCCAAATTTTGCATCAACTGCTGGCGCATCTGATGATTACGATCCAACACCTGCTGCGCTTTTTGCAGCTTTTTATTGACCAGTAATTCACGGTCCTGATCGCGCATCATAAACAACTGCGTATGGGCGGAGAGCACGCTACGCGCGTGGCGAATCTCATACACTTCATTGTTGATTGTTGCTTGTAACACGCCCTGATGTTGATCGGACATATTGATGATTTTTTGCAGATTCAGGTGCGGTAACAGGTGTTCGGCAATCTTGTTACTCAATAGCGTACGGTTGGTGGCGAAATCATATACCAGCAGGCCAACCGGCAAACTGGCCACGATCTCTTCATTTAACATCCGCAGCGAGTCAAGTTCCGCACTCTGGTTCTCGTTGGGGCGCAGCGATTGCTGGCGTAACAGGGTGATGCCAGCAATAGATAGCAGGAACAGCACCAGGTTAATCAACAGTGGCCACATCAGGTTGTGCAGGGTATCCAGCGCCAGACTGGTCAGCGGCACACGATAAACCAGCTGCAGTGAGGTGCTTGGCAATGATGCGGCAATTTCAAGATTAGGATTCGCCAGCGTGACATGTGTGCTTTCGCTGCTGGCATCCTCACTACTGGTGCTGGTTGTCTGCGCCGCATCCTGAATCAGCTGGAAATTCTCCAACGGCATGCTGTGTGGGATCAGATCGTTGATGGGTAAATCAAACGCCACCACGGTTGCTAAGTGACCCGGCTGGTTGAAGGTGGTGCGCAGCGTAAAGTAGTGATCGTTTTGCCAGGCAAAATGACGCAATGGCGAGAAGCTTTCGCGTTCATCCAGTGCATTCGCCTGTTGCAGCATTTCGGCACGGCGGCTATCGACCAGCGTATTAATCGCGCTCTCTTTATAGCGTGTTGCCATGTCTTTCAGCGGCAGCGTGGAGATCATGATCAGACTATTGTCCTGACCATTGAGAAAATACATGGACCAGGTGGGATTCTCAGCGCCCCACAGCGTATCGAGATAGTTGGACATGCGCATGGTCATGTCCAGTGTGCTGCTGTCGTGTGAACCAAAGATCAACGCTTCCGTTTTACGGCGCGTCTTTTCCAGGTAGTAGACATCCGGGCGTAATCGGGTTTCCTGCAGATTGCTGTTAGGGGTAGAACCGGCGGCAGTTGTAGCGAGATTTTCATAAATCTGCCAGGTGGCGAAACGAGAAGCGTCGATGCGCTTCTGAATGGCGCGCGCTAAGTCGGTCATCGCATAGCGCTTCTCGGTTATCCAGGCATTGACGCTGTTGTGCACCATCGCGCCCAGCGCCAGAAAAAGCACCAGGTTAAACACCACGAAGAAGCGGGTAACGTTACCGGAGGTCAGAGGAAATTTATAAGGCAGCATAGTGTCTCAGGATCCTGCAATTAGCGCGCCACCAGGCGAGCACTGGCGGCAACGGCCAGCAGCAGTAGGGCGATAAACAAAAATGCGCCACTCAAACTGAGCCACTGGGAAATAAATCCGATTAAAGCCGGACCTGAAAGAATACCTGCATAGCCTAAAGTTGTCATGGCAGAAATCGCCCGATTCGACGGCATATCGTGTTGATTCCCCGCCGCATTAAACAGCATCGGCACGGTGTTTGCCAGACCGAAGCCGACTAACAGGAAAGCCAGCAAGGCAACCTGTGGCCAGGGAAGTATTACCGCCAGCGTCATCCCAGCTGCGGCTGCCAGTGCGCCAGTCAACATCACCGGATAACGGCCAAAGCGCTGGATGACTTTATCCCCTGTCAGACGGCCCAGCGTCATCGCGATGGAGAAGATGGCGTAGCCCAAACCCGCATGCGCCACACTCATTTCCGGGCTTTGCAGTAGCAACAGAGCACTCCAGTCGAGCACCGCCCCTTCCGCGAGGAACAGGATGAAACACAGTAGGCCGAGGAAAGCGACCCAGCCACGCGGGATTACCAGCCAGGGTTGATCAGGTTGATGCAGGCGTTCTGTCATTAGAGTTGGCAGGCAGATCAAGAGTAACGCGACGATCAAAACCATCACCACCGCCACCGCCTGCAATGGCGTCAATCCACTGCTCAGCAGCAAACTCACGCTTCCCGCTCCGATAATCCCGCCGAGGCTGAAAAAACCATGAAAACCCGACATCATCGGTTTGCGTGCTGCTTTTTCTACTTCGACCGCTTGCACGTTCATCGCGACGTCCAGCATGCCCAGTCCGGCACCAAAGATCATCAGGGTGACGGCCATTAGCCATATCTGATCAAGGATGGCGAGCAGCGGCAATATTGCCAGCACCACTAACGTGGAACATAGCATGACACTTCGGCCACCAAAGCGCGCAATCAGTGCGCCCGTCACCGGCATCGCGGCAAGCGAACCGATGCCAAGACACAACAGCAAGCCACCGAGTGATGCACCGCTCAGCGCCAGGCGCTGGCTAGCAAAGGGCACCAGGGGGGCCCATGCGGACATGCTTAACCCGGCAATCAGGAAAACGATGCGTGTACCCAGATTAACTCGTTGATGCAAATTGTTGTGCTGTGCGGCGTCCAGTGCTGTCATAAAAAGTGGTTTTATCATTAACTGTTAGAGCGACGAAGTTTAGCACTAAAGCGGGCATCACACCTTAGATCTGGGGCGGTCTGGTCGCAGCCGTTATCGTCAGAAACAGGCATATTACCGATATTTTGCCTGCCGTTATGCTTTTCCAGAACTTTCCTGGCATGACCCGATCATCGCGTGAGTGACTTAAGTTAAATTCTTTCCTCTCCTTCATGCCCGCCAGAATCAATAATTTTGAATCAAAGAATGGTCACAAATGCGCCAGAACTTTTTTCTTAAACGACTGAATAAAGGCAGAGAATTAACGCATGAATATTAACCTCTTAGGCCGGGTAATATTTAAGCGAACTTTGTTGTATGGAAAAATTAACATTGCAGTTTCATTGCTAACTATTTAACAAAAAGTGCTAAAATTAACAAATAATGTGTAGCGGAAGGGATCTTAATTTAAGGTAGTAAACTATCTTTACTTGGTATTAATTTTGAGCGAAGAATGGCAGGCAAAAAAAAGCCGGACAATCATGTCCGGCGGGAATTAGGGTAAAACAACTCATTCGGGGTGAATGAAGGTAATAATGAAATAAATGATGATAGCGGGAGTAATTGTATGCGCTGAGTAGCCATTTGTTTTATCATTCAGTGCGGAGGAGGTTGTGTATTTAAGTTGTTGTTTTTAAATGTATAAAAATTGGTTTATCAATGTGTGCTCTATTTTTTGTTGATCTGTGCTGCTTATAAGTTCCCCATTATTTACATCTAGAAATAACTAATAAATACAATGAAACACTTTTGGAAATTTAGTATCATTTTCGTGATAGATTATTGCCCCGTATAAAATAACAATGGCTTGCCGGCTGAATTTTTAATCGTTCAGTTCGCAGTGGCATAAATAAAGGCACATTACAGAGGGTAATAAAATGAAACGTCGCGTTATCTCCCTGATGATCCCTGCATTGCTGGTTGCAGGATCAGCAAGCGCAGCTGAAATTTATAACAAAGATGGCAACAAATTAGACCTCTACGGCAAAGTCGATGGTCTGCACTATTTCTCTGACAACTCTGGCTCAGATGGTGACCAGTCTTACCTGCGTTTTGGTTTCAAAGGCGAAACCCAGGTTTCTGATCAAATCACTGGCTATGGCCAGTGGGAATACCAGGCAGCCCTGAACACCTCTGAAGCTGAAGGCACCGCCAACAGCTTTACCCGTGTTGGCTTTGCTGGTGTGAAATTCGGCGATGCTGGATCCTTCGACTACGGCCGTAACTACGGCGTAATCTATGACGTTGCAGGCTGGACTGACGTACTGCCAGAGTTTGGTGGTGATACTTACGGCGCGGATCAGTTCATGTTCCAGCGCGGTAACGGCATGGCGACCTACCGTAACTCCAACTTCTTTGGTCTGGTGGACGGCTGGAACTTCGCAGTACAGTATCAAGGCAAAAATGACAACCCAACCGAATCGACCACCGGTCGTGACGTGCTGGGTGAGAACGGTGATGGATACGGCCTGAGCACCACCTATGATCTGGGTGCGGGCTTTGGTATTGGTGCGGCGATGTTCCAGTCTGACCGTACTAACAACCAGAACACCGGCGCTATCCTGGGACGTGGTGATAAAGCGGCAGCCTACACCGGCGGCTTGAAATATGACGCCAACAATATTTACCTGGCGGCAATGTACACCCGTACCAACAACGCAACTCGCTTCGGTTCAAGCGATGGCACCGCTTACGGCTACGCTGATACCGCTGATAACTGGGAATTGGTTGCTCAGTACCAGTTCGACTTCGGTCTGCGTCCATCCCTGGCGTTCATCTCTTCTCGCGGCAACGTAGAGAACTATGGCGATCAGAACCTGAAAAAATATGTTGATGTGGGCGCAACCTACTACTTCAACAAAAACATGTCGACCTATGTTGATTACCAGATCAACCTGCTGGACGACAACAACTTCACCAATGCGGCTGGCATCAACACTGACGACATTGTGGCGCTGGGTCTGGTTTACCAGTTCTAATACCGACTCTGTAGCAGCGCACTTCGGTGCGCTCTTCGGCGGCCCAAGGGCCGCCGCTACGCTGAACCAAGCAACTGCGCCAAAGCCTCTTTTAATACCCCAACAATCGTTGCCGCATCTTCTCCAATCTGCACCTGAACGATAGCACCTTCGACCAGCAGCACAATCTGCGCGGTTTTGCACTGCTGATCAGGCGTCAGCCTCTCTGCAATCGCCTGCGCCATGTCTTGTTTATGCTGACGAATCAGCATGCTGGCTTCTTCAAGCGAATTCCCCAACTCTGCTGCCGTATTAATAAAGGCGCAGCCACGGTAATCCGCGTCATTAAACCAACTCAGTAAGGTCGCGGGCAGGGCGCTAATCAGGTCGTTATCCTGCGTCAGAGACATTTTAAATGCTGACATCCAGCGCTGATGACGTAACTGCAAAAACGCCACAATGAGCGCATTCTTCGCCGGGAAGTGGCGATAAAAAGTCACTTTCGTCACGCCAGCTGCAGCAATCACCTTATCCACGCCGGTGGCACGGATGCCCTGTTGATAAAATAATTGCTGAGCGCTGAGAAGAATCCGTTCACGGGCGGTGGTGCTGGCATCAAGTTCTAACGGAGCAAGCATATAAATTTTCCGATCTTACAGGTAGACAGAATTGTCTACATACGGCAGGATGAATCAAGTAGACAGACCTGTCTACATGCAGAGGAGAAAATCATGCTGGTGCCCCCATTCAATCAACAAACTGCGCTGCAAAAAGTGCGTATGGCAGAAGACGCCTGGAACAGCTGCGATGCACAGCGTGTGTCGCAGGTATACAGTGAAGATACGCGGTGGCGTAACCGCAGCGAATTCGTTAACGGTCGCGCTGAAGTCGTGTCATTTCTGCAGCGGAAGTGGGCGAAAGAGTTAGAGTATCGCCTGATCAAAGAGTTGTGGGCGTGGCATGAAGACAAACTGGCGGTGCGCTTTGCCTATGAATGGCACGATGACAGCGGCAACTGGTTCCGCAGTTACGGTAATGAGAACTGGCATTTTGGGGCAGACGGTTTGATGATTCAGCGTTTCGCCTGCATTAATGATCTGCCGATCAAGCCAGAGCAACGCCTGTTTCACTGGCCTGTGGGAAGACGCCCGGACGATCATCCGGGCTTGAGTGATTTGGGGTTGTAGGCGTTACTGCATCGATCGCCATTTCTTCGCTTTGGGCGCGGGTTGCGCCGGCATGCTAAGCGCCGGCGCGCTACCTTCCATCGCTACGCCTGCTAGCGTAAACGCTGAGAAACGCAGCCATTGCTGCCATTTCTGTTCTGTTTTGTTCTTTTCCATTCCGCACCTCGCTGATGTTCAACCCTGTCTCAACAGTGCAGAATTCATGCCAGATCACCGCTCTCAGCGCCACGCGACTCTTCGCGGCTTTGCTATAGTGCGTCAGCGCTGACGCGGTGCAGAATGATAGTTAGTGGTGCAAAAATTTAACGCCGACGGGAAGGGTAGTGCTGGATAAGGCGATGGCGATAAGTTTGCCAGCAGCGATAAGCCCCAAAAATAAACAGGCCGGCGGATACGGCAACAATCATATAAATCATCATCTGGCGTTCCTGTATTCGTTGTCGTGCGGGAACGAGATATCCTGAGTCAGCTTTGGTTTAACATCAAGCAGCTTTAGCCTGTTTTACAAGTTGTTTATGCTTTGAAACAGGATGAATGAATGCGTTACAGATGAGGTATGGATGTACTTTAAGAATATTCTGCTGATTAGTGCGTTAGCAGTTGGCCTGAGTGGCTGCGACCAAGCACCAACGCGTTCGGCAATGGTGCTGGAAGGTAAAACCATGGGCACGGTATGGCGTGTCAGTCTGGCAGGCGTCGAACCTCAACGTAAAGACGCATTGCAGCAGGTTATTCAGCAGCAGTTAGATCAGGATGACCACGCGCTTTCAACATGGAAAAAAGATTCAGTGCTGTCGCGCTTTAACCAATATCAAGGTAGCGACCCCCAGCCGATCAGTGCTGATATGGCAGATATTGTGGTTGAAGCGTTGCGCATCGGAAAGAAGACTAGCGGCGCGATGGATATCACCGTTGGGCCGTTGGTGAATTTGTGGGGCTTTGGGCCAGTAAAACAGCCTGCGCATACCCCAACGGACGCGGAGATTAACGCTGCCAAAGCGCAGACGGGCCTGCAACACCTGCACGTTATCCAGACGGTTGATGGGCAGTGGCTGCAAAAAGATCTGCCTACGCTTTATGTGGATCTCTCGACCATGGGGGAAGGGTATGCCACCGATCACCTGGCCCGGCTGATGGAACAACAGGGCATCACCCATTATTTGGTCTCAGTGGGGGGCGCAGTACTCAGTCGCGGCTTAAATGCCAGCAATCAGCCTTGGCGTGTGGCTATCCAGAAACCCACCGATCGGGAAAATGCAGTGGAAGCGCGTGTGGATTTGCAAGGGCACGGTATCAGCACCTCGGGGAGCTATCGCAACTATTATGAACTGGATGGAAAACGAATTTCCCACGTGATCGACCCCGCGACAGGGCGTCCAATCGACCATAAACTGGTCTCGGCAACGGTGATAGCCACCACCGCGCTGGAAGCCGACGGCTGGGATACCGGTTTAATGGTGCTGGGTACAGAACGGGCTAAAGCATTAGCTTTAAAAGAGCATCTGGCGGTGTACCTCATCACCAAACAGGGCGAGGGGTTTACGCACTGGATGTCGCCGCAATTTAAATCGTTCCTGATCGATCAGGAAGACAAGTAAGCCTGGGAGGCGCATATGTTGGATCTGTTTAGTGAAGAGGCGCCCTGGCAGGAGCCGCTGGCGGAAGGCGCGGTGATTTTGCGCCGCCGCGCACGCGATGAGGCCAATGCGCTATTGGATGCAATCCATAGCATCGCTGAACAGAACCCGTTTGCCCATCGCATCACGCCGGGTGGTCACCGTATGTCGGTGGCGATGACCAACTGTGGGAATTTAGGCTGGTCGAGCGATTCGCGCGGCTACCAATACACTGAGCAGGACAACAGCAGTGGTCACAAATGGCCGCCGATGCCTGCGCTGTTCCTGCAACTTGCACAGCAGACCGCGCGCGAGGCCGGTTTTGCCGACTTTAACCCGGACGCTTGCCTGATCAATCGCTACGAACCCGGGGCAAAGCTGACGTTGCATCAGGATAAAGATGAGAAGGACCTGCGCCAGCCGATCGTTTCCGTCTCATTAGGATTGCCCGCCGTGTTTCAGTTTGGTGGTTTTGAGCGCGGCGATGCCACGCAACGTGTCCTGCTGGAACATGGCGATATCGTGGTGTGGGGCGGACCCTCACGCTTGCGCTATCACGGTATTTTACCGCTTAAACCGGGCATTCATCCTGATGCGGGCGCCTTCCGTTACAACCTGACTTTCCGCCGCGCCCATTAACCGGCTGTGGGATGAGAATTATTCTTGCTATCAACTGATGCGCCATTAAACTGCAGGCTGCTTTATTGACCTCCGGAATCTGTTAATGGCATTGCTGCATGTGGTTTATCGCCAGTATCGCTGGCCTTTTATTGGTGTCATTCTTCTCACCCTGTTAAGTGCTGCACTGGGCATCGGGCTGATCGCCTATATCAATAACGAGCTGATCGTCGCGGTGAATACCTCCATTGCGGTGTTGCCGAGCTTCCTTGGCCAGCTGTTTTTGCTCATGGCCGTGACGCTGGGCTCGCAGCTGGCGCTGACCTTACTGGGGCATCATTTTGTCTGGCGTCTGCGTGGCGAATTCATCAAGCGTATTCTGGATACCCGTATCGAGCGTATTGAACAGATTGGCAACGCGCATTTGCTGGCCGGCCTCACCAGCGATGTCCGCGCCATCACCATCGCCTTTGTCCGGCTGCCTGAATTGATTCAGGGCATCATTATCACCCTGGGTTCTGCACTCTATATGGCGTGGCTTTCGCCCAAAATGCTGATGATCACCTCGCTGTGGCTGGTGGTGACGCTGGTGGGCGGCTGGTTGCTGGTGTCGCGTGTTTATCAGCACATGGCTAAGCTGCGTGAAATTGAGGATGACCTGTACCGCGATTTCCAGACCATCATCGAAGGGCGTAAAGAACTGCAGCTTAACCGCGAACGTGCGCAGCTGATTTATGACACGGTTTATCAGGAGAATGCTAAGGGTTATCGCCATCATATTGTGCGTGCCGATACCTACCATCTGAGTGCGGTTAACTGGTCAAATATCATGATGCTGGGTGCGATCGGCATTGTGTTCTTTATGGCGAATGGGCTGGGCTGGGCGAACACGGCGGTCGCAGCAACTTACTCATTAACCTTGCTGTTCTTACGCACTCCGTTGCTGGCGGCCGTTGGGGCCTTGCCAACCCTGTTGAGCGCCCAAGTGGCGTACCGCAAAATCAATAGCTTCGACCTTGCGCCTTACGATGCTCAGTTCCAGTCGCTGCCGCAAACCCGTGACTGGCAAACCCTGGAATTGCGTGATGTCTGCTTCCATTATGGCGAGCACGGTTTCCAGGTGGGGCCGATTAATCTGACGCTGCGTCGGGGTGAGCTGGTGTTTCTGATTGGTGGTAACGGCAGCGGAAAATCGACGCTGGCCATGCTACTGACTGGCCTGTATCAGCCGCAGTCCGGTAGCCTGTTGCTGGATGGGAAAGAGGTGGATTGTCATAATCTTGATGCTTATCGTAAACATTTCTCGGCGGTGTTTACGGATGTGCATCTGTTTGATCGTCTTATCAGCCACGGTGGTCAGCCTGCCAATCCGGCGCTGGTGCAGCAGTGGCTTGAACGCCTGAAGATGCAAGACAAACTGAAGTTGCAGGGGAATAAGGTACTCAATCTGCAACTGTCTAAAGGACAGAGTAAACGCCTTGCACTGCTGTTAGCGGCGGCAGAAGAGCGTGACATCTTGCTGCTTGATGAATGGGCCGCGGATCAGGATCCGCACTTCCGCCGCATCTTCTACCGTGAATTACTGCCGTGGTTGCAGGCGTCAGGCAAAACCGTGTTTGCTATCAGCCATGATGATCACTACTTCATTCATGCCGATCGTTTACTGGAGATGCGTGAAGGCCAGTTAAGCGAACTGACCGGCAACGAGCGCGAAATGGCAACACTGGATGCGGTTAAACGCACCGACACCGGCCATTAACGCCACGCGGGATAGCTTAGCGAAAAGCCTTATTGGGCAAAGTGTTGTCTGACGGGTAAGGTGAATTCCAACAGAGATTCCTCGTCTCTGTCTCCCTGGAACACTTCTGTCGTCTTGTGTTGTCACCGGCTCGGGTTTATTTCTGAGCCGGTTTTTTATTGTCTGCGAGCGGGTGGGTGACCAGCGTAATGACGCGATCATCACGCAGCCAGAACTGGGCCTGCAGAGGGGTATGCGCGGTCAAGTCTGCGGAGAAGTCTTGCGTCAGGAGCAGCGTCGCCTGCGTTTGCGACATATCCAGATTAACCAGCTCGGCTTGCAGGAACTCCATAGGCTGATGCAATTGCGGCCAGAGCGCTTTGTACAGGCTCTCTTTCATTGAAAACAGCAGGGTCGCGGCGACTGCAAAGGGCAGCGGCAGTGTTTCCAGCAACCTGCGCTCCTTGTCACTCATCAGTAAATCCACCGTCTCTAGCGCAGTTTGTTCCGCCATCACCTGTTCCACATCTATGCCAATGCACAGCGGTGCCTGCGTCACGGCGATAACTGCCATCTGCTGAGAGTGGGACAACGAAGCCTGAACACCCGCAGGCCAGACTGGGGATCGGTCGGGGGCATTGCGCAGCACAAAATCCGGCAGCGCAAAGCGTGCCAGCATCTGCTGTGCCAGCCAGCGGCTTGCCAGATGCTCAGCTTTGCGTTTGGTTACCGCACTCTCAAGGGATACCGGCAGCGGCAATTGCCATTGCTGATGTAGGTCTTTATGCCATGCGAGCTGATCAAACTGACACCAAGCGATCGACACTTTTTCCGCCTGGATGGCAGCCGCGGTGATAAACGGGGGAGAGGGCAATGCAAGTGGGGTTTCAGAAGCAAACATAAAGCATCACAGCCGACGGAAAAACGTAGTTTTACCAGTCAGCTGCGAGGAGAGCAAGTCAAAGGGACTGCCGACTTTTAACGGTTTGGCGGAATCGACATGCCTTTGATCTGCACCACAAAGTGCTGATTGCCTTTCGTGATGCGCGCACCGCGCTCACACCACTGAGAGGCCAGACGGAAGAAATCGTCGCTGCCAATATCGTAAGCCAGTTCAACTTTATTGATACCTGAGTGCAGGAGTTCTTCCGCATCCTGCAGGTTTTTTGCCTTGATGACCATAATCATTGTCCATCGAAAAACAGGAAGGATAAGAGTAATTAAACTGTATGACAGTTTTGTTTCAATTAGGTGAAATGCTGTCATATTTGATGAGAAATGTGATCCCGCTTCGTTTTGGTTGCTTTCGGGAAGTGATTGAGTGTCAGTAATAAAGAACAGCAGACAAACAGGACATTCTCACTTTGTAGGACGCGCCTACTAGCGGGAAAGAGCGGCTTAGAGACCATAATGAATGTCTGTTAAGCGGCTGACGATAACGCCGTCTGGCACGACGTGGAAGTCGAAGGTACCGCTTTAGCGGCGCGAGGACGGCCCAGAGGGGGCAGTAGTGGCGGCAGAGCCCGCACTGGAACAAAAGGCCACTAATCAATAAGCAACCAGAGTTCTTAACTGACGAGCATTACGGCTAAAAGCAGCCCCATCGTGCTTAAGGAAAGTGGTGCCTTTACAACACCAGGCAGCCAAAAGGGAAATTTAAGCAAAAAAAAAGCAGCCATATAGGCTGCTTTTTTGGGATTTTGGTCGGCACGAGAGGATTTGAACCTCCGACCCCGGACACCCCATGACCGTGCGCTACCAGGCTGCGCTACGTGCCGAACGTGAGGCAGTAGTCTACTGGTTCCACTACCGAATGCAATATGCGCAGGTTTTAACTGCCTCATATTTAATCAGTTTGCCGTGAAACGCTTCTCTTCCGTTAACACCTGCAACAGCAGAGCCAGTTGCGGCTTATGATCTTTCAACGGTTTGCCTTGTGCATCATAGGCGCTGTAACTGCCATTGTTATTCAGCACCAGCGTCACTGTTGGTGTGGTGACCACCAGTCTGCCATCTTCGCTGCTCGCCACCCAATTGTGACTACGCTGGGCAGCGAACAGATCTTCACCCTGTGAATAGTTCGCCGGGTTAGTGCGCACATGCAGCAGACGCTGCATCAGCGTGGTCATCACATCCTGCTGATCGGTCAGACGATCAATGGTCTGCGCAGGCGTATTTGGCCAGTGCACCACCAGAGGTACTTGAAGCGTTGCACGATTGCCAGGATTGTCATCATTGCCATTCAACGTCACCGCTCGCTGTGCCGTCACCACCACCACGGTATTTTTCAGCAAGTCGCGCTGTTGCAATGTCTGCAATACTGCGGCGATCTGTTCATCAACGCCCGCAGCCTGGCGCAGATAACTGCGCTGGCGCACTTTGGCACTGTCACCATTTACCGTCACGCCGTTTAAGGCAATCCATGAGAACCACGGAGAGCCATTGCCTTTTTGGCCGTTCAGCCAGTTTTGCCACTGGTTAACGTTGCTGCTGTTCGGCTGCGTATCGGCATCCGGCAGGCTGTAATCGGCTAACAGGGCCTGGCGATACAGCGGTTGGCTGAAGCCATCAGACGAGAACAGGCCAAACTGGTAGCCTTGAGAGTTCAAGGCACTGAGCAGCGCCGAAGGCATTCTTGCCGCCAGTACGCCATCCATATAGCTGGACGAGATGCCATAGAACAAACCGAACAGACCTTTTTCTGGCTGCAACCCGGCACTGTAATGCTGCGTGAATCGGACATTGTCACTGGCGAATTGATTCAGTGAAGGCAGCGATTTATCCAGGTTTTCATTGCTCAAACCATCCACAGTCAGCAACAGCAGGTTATGGCGTGTGCCACCATCGCGGAAGGTAATGTCACTGAGCGGATACTGCACTGACAGCGCTTCAGGATCGCCTTGTTGTACCAGGCGGCGCTGATACTCTTGCGCATCCAGCAAGCCATGACGCTCCAGAAAGCGTCGTGCTGTCATGGGATAAGAGAGCGGCAGATTGGCACGCTGCATGGTGATCGGGCGATAGAAGTTCGCATCGGCCCAAATATACATCAAGTGGCTGGCAAAAAAGGCAGAAATAAACAGCGCAGCCAACGGCTTACCGAACGAGCGGCGATTAAGACTGCGCAGCTTCTGCCAACTCCAGGTGGCGAACAACATCTCCACCAGGAAAATCAGCGGCACGCTAATGAACATCAGCTGCCAGTCACGCGCCATTTCACTTTGGTCGGGGTTGATAACCAACTCCCACACCACCGGATTAAGGTGCAGGTGGAAGCGGTTAAACACCGCACTGTCGACCATGATCAACGTCAGCCCAGCGGTGGCGATAATCGCTGATAGCACCCTGAGTAAGCGTTGAGACATGACCACAAAGGTCAGCGGAAAAATAACCAGCAGGTAACCGGCGAACACGATAAAGCTAAAGTGGCCAATCCAACTGGTATACGCATAGATGCGACCCGCGAGCGAAGCGGGCCAGTCAGCGACCAACAGATAGCGGCTACCTAAAATCAGCGCAAAGATGATGTTAAAAAGCGCAAACCAGTGCCCCCAGCTAATCATCTGGGAGACTTTTTCGCGGTAGCGCTGCCGGTTGGTTACCATATTATGAAGTCAGATCTGCAATTTAATGGGCGTTGTCATCGCGTACGGAAGACTGCAACGCTTCCGCGAATGATTTCGCCAGGCTACGGCGCTGCGCCGGAGAGACACTGGTGTTGATCAAGTTAGTTACCATGTTCCCTAAAACCATCAGGGAAAGGTCGGTTGGCGCTTTGTCTTTTTCAAGAATCTGCGCCATCTGCGCGAGAAGCTTCTCTACGCGCTCGTCGCTGTAACGGGATGATTGTGGCATATCGTCGACTAATCAAGTGTGAAAAGGCGGTATATTACCGTAACAACGCACTTTTTTCCGCAATTTTATCGCAAGCAGAACGATCAGTTTGTGCGTGCAGTTGAAAGCAGCGGCAGGCGGTGTTTGAATACGCGGCTGAGCCTAAAGGAGAGTCTACCATGAGTCTGGATATCGACCAGATTGCCCTGCATCAGTTAGTTAAACGTGATGAAAACCAGCTGGAGCTGGTCCTGCGCGATACCTTGCTGCCGACGACCCGTGCGGTGGAAGAGATGGCGGAAGAGTTGCACCGGGTTTACAGCGCGAAGAGTAAAGCCTATGGCTTGTTCAACGAAGAGAGTGAGTTAGCCGATGCGCTGCGCAACTGCCGCAAAGGGGAAGATGACTTTCTGGCTTTCAGCCGTGCGGCGACCGGTCGTCTGCGTGACGAACTGGGCAAGTATCCGTTTGCCGAAAGTGGCGTGGTGCTGTTTTTACACTATCGCTATCTGGCGGTGGAGTATCTGCTGGTGGCGATGTTGAGCAGCCAGTCGAGCATGCGTGTGAACGAGCAGTTGGATATCAGCAGCACCCATTATCTCGACATCAATCACGCTGACATTGTGGCACGTATCGATCTCACTGAATGGGAAACCAATCCTGAATCGACGCGCTATCTGACTTTCCTGCGCGGCCGCGTGGGGCGCAAAGTGGCAGACTTCTTCATGGATTTCCTCGGCGCCAGTGTCGGTCTTGATACGAAAGCGCAAAACCGCGGTTTACTGCAGGCGGTGGATGATTACTGTGCGGAGTCGAATCTCGATAAAAACGAACGCCAGAATTATCGTCAGCAGGTTTACAGCTACTGCAACGATCAATTGCAGGCGGGTGAAGAGATCGCGCTGGAGGATCTTTCCAGTGAACTTCCGCCATTGGGCGAGAAAACCTTCCAGGCCTTTACGCAGGAACAAGGTTACGAGTTGGAGGAACACTTCCCGGCGGACCGCAGCACACTGCGTCAGCTCACCAAATTTGCCGGGAGCGGCGGGGGCATGACCCTGAATTTTGATGCGATGCTGCTGGGTGAGCGCATTTTCTGGGATCCCGCTACCGATACCTTGACCATCAAAGGTACGCCGCCGAATCTGCGCGATCAGTTGCAGCGTCGAACCGGCGGCAACTGAATTTTGACATAAAAAAAACGCCGCAGATGCGGCGTTCTCTTTTCAACTCGTTGGCGATTAAGCGCGAACGAAGTCGATGTGGTGCAGTTTTGGCTTGAACGGGTGACGTTGCACCGCCTGAGCTTTAACTTTGATTTCTTTACCATCAACAACGATGGTCAGCACGTCGGTGTAGAACTCAGGCTTAGCCTGCAGGTTCATCACAACGTCGTGGTCCAGTTCGATAGCAACTGGTGCTTCGTTTCCGCCATAGATGATGGCTGGGAATTTATTTGCTACACGCAGACGGCGGCTCGCACCCTTACCCTGCTCTTTACGTACTTCAGCGTTGAAAGTGGTCATTCTTGTATCTCTTCAATAGTTCCTGCTACAGGCGACCCAGCAACAGGACGGTTATTCAAACGCTTTTACGGATGCAAAAGCGGGCGGGATTATAGCCATATTCAGAGGGCGGGGCAAATGATTCTGCCGCTTAACGCAATTCATTGGCACGGCGATAGCGGCCCTGATAATCAAACATCTTTTCGCGAATTTGCCAAAAATGACCTTTGGCGCGCGCCACCACAAAATCGGGATGACGCAAAAGAGGTTGTAAAGCGATGACATCGGCAGCGGTTTGCCAGCCCAACTCAACGCCGGGCGCGCGCTGATGTGGGCGCATAAACAATTGCTCAAAGGCTTTACGTTGTGCTGGCGTTTGCAGACGAAATCGTTCGCTAACGCTGGTGCCATCCTCATCGAAATAGGTGGCTTTAAGCCATTCCCCTTTCTCGTCGCGGCCTTGTTCCAGCGCCATGCCACCACAGCGCAATACACGGGCATCTTTCAGTTTTAATGCCGCTTTGAGCATATCGTCGGGATCCACCATGATGCGGTCACACTGATGGCAGCGGCGGGCGGCAATATCATTCTCTGCTCCGCAATCCGGGCAGCTTTTAAAACGAAAACGGTAATCACACTGCTCACGGTTTCCCTCGTCATCCTCCAGCACACCCTGACAGCGGCGACCAAAATGTTCGATGACATGGCCATCCTCGGTGGCTTTTCCCCAGAAAGTATTGGCGAATCCGCAGGAAGGGCAGAATACCTGTACCGGTTGATTGTCGCTGGCACCTTTTGGCGTGCCGACTTCAGGGGTGAAAAGGTCGTGCGGATTGCCGGCATAATCCAGAATCAGGCAATCTGTTTTACCCGGTGACAGGCGCAGGCCGCGCCCAACAATTTGCTGATAGAGGCTGACGGATTCGGTCGGGCGCAAAATGGCGATCAAATCCACGTGCGGTGCATCAAAACCGGTAGTCAGCACCGCGACATTCACCAGAAACTTCAGCTGCTGCGCTTTAAAAGCGTTAATAATGCGATCGCGCTCTTTGACCACCGTTTCTGCCGATACCAGCGCACTGTTTTCTGGCAGCAGCGACAGAATTTCGCGCGCATGTTCCACCGTCGCCGCGAACACCATCACACCACGCCGGTCGTCTGCGAATTCAACAATCTGGCGGATGATATGCGGGGTCACACGGTTTTGTTGCTTCAACTCGCGATTGAGGTCGGCTTCACTGAATAAGCCATTATTTTGCGGGATCAGGCGGCTGAAATCGTACTGCACCACCGGCATATCCAGTCGTTCGGGCGGGACAAGGAAGCCGTGTTTGATCATATAACGCAGCGGCAGTTCATAAATGCAGTCACGGAACAGTGCCTGCTGGTCGCCACGCACCATACCGTGGTAATGAAACTGATAAATCCAGCCTTTTCCGAGGCGGAAAGGGGTGGCAGTGAGACCCAACAGGCGCAGTTGTGGATTATGCTGGCGCAAATGGGCAAACAACTGCTGGTACTGGCTTTCTTCATTGTCACTAATGCGATGGCACTCATCGACGATCACCAGCGAAAAGGCGCTGTCAAAACGGTCAAGATTACGCGCCACCGATTGCACGCTGCCGAACACCACCTTGCTCTCGCTTTGCTTGCGCTGCAAACCGGCAGCGAAAATATCCGCCTGCAAACCGTAAGCCTGATATTTGCTGTGGTTTTGTTCGACTAACTCTTTGACATGGGCCAACACCAGCACCCGACCGCGCGCCACGCGTGACAGTTCAGCAATGACCAAACTTTTACCGGCGCCGGTCGGCAACACAATCACCGCTGGCGTAGGGTGACGGCGGAAGTGTTGCAGGGTGGCGTCAACGGCTTCTTGCTGGTACGGGCGCAGGGTGAAAGACATCGGGGCAAACTTTTTCTGGAACGGGGGCGTATTATGCCATGAAAGCATCTGAAACACAGGATCGCTACTGTTAGCAGGCGAAGGATCAAGCTATACTGACCCCACTTTTTTAACGGACAAAACGCCGTTTCAGTTTCCCTCCGCAGTAACAGGCAAAACGAATTCATGCGACTCGAAAAATTCATATCTCAGCAACTGGAAGTCAGCCGTGCTATCGCTGGCCGCGAAATCCGCGCCAAAAAAGTCACCATCAACGGCGAAGTTGTACGTGATGCGGCTTACAAAGTGCAGCCAGACGACGAAATCGAATATGACGGCACTCCGCTGGTGGTGCAGCAAGGTCCCCGTTATTTCATGCTGAACAAGCCGCAGGGTTATGTCTGTTCCACTGACGATCCCGATCATCCTACCGTGCTGTTCTTTATTGAAGAACCGGCGGCGTTCAAGCTGCATGCAGCGGGTCGATTAGATATTGATACCACCGGTTTAGTACTGCTGACCGACGATGGCCAATGGTCGCACCGTATCACTTCTCCGCGCCATCATCTGGAAAAAACCTATCTGGTGGAAGTGGAAGAGCCGATCGATCCTTCGCTGATTGAGAAGTTCGCGGCGGGTATTCAACTGCACAATGAGCGTGAGCTGACTAAACCGGCTGTGCTCGAAATTCTCGATGAAAAAGCGGCACGCTTAACCATCAGCGAAGGGCGTTATCACCAGGTGAAACGCATGTTCGCAGCCATGGGCAATCACGTATCCGCGCTGCATCGCGAAAGTATTGGTGACATCGTGCTGGATGAGGAACTCGGTGAAGGCGAATACCGTGAACTCACCGTCGAAGAGATCGACAGCATCGGACTGCCAGAAGAACTAAAAAAACGCAAATAGCGGGAGAAAGCGGTGCGTAAGGAAAAGAATTCACCGATAGGTTTGGTTGTGATTCTGGGATTGCTGGCGATGCTGATGCCACTGTCCATTGATATGTATCTGCCAGCGATGCCGCAAATTGCACGTGAATTTGCCGTTTCTGCAGGCAGCGTGCAGATGACGCTCAACCTTTACATCCTTGGTTTTGCCATTGGTCAGTTAGTTTATGGTCCACTGGCGGACAGCTATGGACGTAAACCGGTGATTGTGCTGGGCACATTGATCTTTGCCTGCGCAGCCGCCGCCTGCGCGCTGTCACAATCTATCGATCAACTGATCTTTATGCGCTTCCTGCACGGTCTCTCGGCGGCAGCGGCCAGCGTGGTGATTAATGCCCTGATGCGAGATAGCTACTCGAAAGAGGACTTCTCACGCATGATGTCCTTCGTGATGCTGGTGACCACCATTGCACCGCTGCTGGCCCCGATTATTGGCGGCTGGCTGCTGCTGCTGTGGAACTGGCATGCCATTTTCTGGACATTATCGGTCGCTGCTTTGATCACCACGGTGCTGGTGGTCACGCAGATCCGTGAAACTCTGAAACCCGAGCAGCGGCAGCGTTTTCATTTACGTACTACCCTGAGCAACTTTGTGGCACTGTTCCGGCATAAGCGCGCGTTCAGTTACATGCTGGCAAGCGGCTTCTCCTTTGCCGGACTGTTTACCTTTCTCAATGCCGGACCCTTTGTTTACATCGAAGTGAATCACGTCTCGCCACAGAACTTCGGCTACTACTTTGGCCTTAATGTGGTGTTCTTATTTGTGATGACCTTGATTAACAGCCGTGCCGTGCGTCGTTTTGGGCCGCTGGCGATGTTCCGTATTGGTCTGATCATTCAGTTCGCCATGGGTATCTGGCTGTTAATTTCCAGCGCGCTGGATCTGGGCTTCCTGTCACTGGTGCTGGGCGTCGCGATGTTTATCGGTTGTGTCTCGACCGTTTCGTCCAATGCCATGGCGGTAATACTGGATGAGTTCCCGCATATGGCGGGCACGGCCTCTTCGCTGGCCGGCACATTACGCTTCGGCGTAGGTGCTCTGGTGGGTGCACTGCTGTCACTGGTCAGTATTAACAGTGCCTGGCCGATGGTGGCAACCATTGCGCTGTGCGCTACGGTGTCCATCGTGCTGTTCAGTTACGCCTCACGTCCACGCCACGCATAATCTTGTAGCGGCGCAATAAATTGCTCCGCTACTGATTTATGACTGACATCTTCAAACACAACACTCCCCCGCAAATTCGCGAATCCCCACATATTCGTTATGCTTAATGTTTCCATAATGTGAAAATTAAGAGATAAAAAAGTAACGACATTGCGTCTAAAATGATTGTTAACTGCCGCCGAACAGGGTACACATAGGCATAAATGCGAGAAGACTCGCAAATAATAACTTTGCTACATGCTTTGTGCTTAAAACGAGAAGGCAAACCTTGACGTCCGTATTCTGAGCTAACCAGGAAAGGATTCACGCGTTACCGCCGTCGTCGTGAATATGAGTTAACGTCTCTGGGGACCGTACTTATGCTACAACTTTCGGTTATGCATCGCTTACCGCAACACTATCGCTGGTCGTCAGATCATGCGGGTGAAATTGAGTGTCAGGAAGCGGCAAACGGTGTGCACGATGAAGATTTAGTGGTACTCCGCCTGCTCAGCCATGATGGCCATCTCGCGCTGGAGATTCTGCACCAGTTGCAAGAAACACTGGCGCAGATTCAGGTGGAATGCAAAATTGCCAGGTGTGAAGGGCAGCCGTGTCTGCTGATTCAGCGCGGTGATGAAAGCGCCACCAACTGCTGCCTGAAAAATCAGGGCGTTGCGATAGCTGAAACTTTTGAAGGTCATTAACTCAAGGGCTGACCTTGCGCTGAAGCCAGCAACTGACGGGTATAATCGGTGGCTGGCGCGCTAAACAGTGCCTCGCATTCTCCCTGTTCCACCACCTCTCCCTGACGCAACACGATCAGCTGGTGACAGAGTCCTCGCACCACCTGCAAATCATGGCTGATAAACAGATAGGCCAGCTGATGCTGTTGCTGCAAACGACGTAGCAGTGTGAGAATTTGCTTCTGCACTGAGCGATCGAGTGATGAAGTGGGTTCATCCAGTACGATCAACTGTGGCTCTAAAATTAGCGCGCGCGCAATCGCGATACGCTGGCGCTGGCCGCCGGAAAACTCTGCGGGATAGCGCGAACGGCTTTCGGCATCCAGTCCCACTTCCTCCATCACCGCAATCACTTTCGCTTCCTGTTCGGCAGCACTCAGCTCTGGTCGATGGACGGCCAACCCTTCGGCAATCACCTGCTGCACCGTCATGCGTGGATTCAGTGAAGAGTTCGGATCCTGAAACACCACCTGAATCTTCGGGCGCAGCGGCATCAGTTGCTTGCGCGTCAGCGTATGCAGAGGCTGATCGTCAAACCAAATCTCGCCGCGGGCGGCGATCAAACGCAGCAGTGCCAGGCCAGTGGTACTTTTGCCGGAGCCTGATTCACCGACCAGGCCGAGGCTTTCACCCCGGCGAAGCGTGAAGCTCAAATCCTGTAGCGCCGTCTTTTCCGCCACTGCCCGCTTGAACAATCCGCGGCGAATGGGAAAGCCCACATGCAGATTTTTAACCTGCAACAGCGGTTGCGGATTCCTGAGGGGAACCGGTTGACCATCGGGTTCGGCAGCCAAGAGTTCGCGGGTATAAGGATGAGTCGGCAGGCTGAAAAGCGCGTCGCAGCGGTTGTGTTCGACTTCTCGCCCATTGCGCATCACCGTCACACGATGCGCCAACTGGCGCACAATATTCAGATTATGGGTGATAAACAGCATGCCCATATTCAGCTCTCGCTGCAGTTCTCGCAGCAGTTGCAGAATCTGCGCCTGTACCGTGACGTCGAGCGCGGTGGTGGGTTCATCGGCAATCAGCAACTTGGGCTGCATCAGCAGCGCCATGGCGATCATCACGCGCTGACGTTCGCCACCAGAGAGTTGATGGGGGAAATCCTGCAGCCGAGACGCGGCCTGGCGAATCCCCACGCGATCCAGGCAACTGAGAATTTCACCGCGCGCGGCCTCTTTGCGCATTCCCCGATGCTGAGACAGCACCTCATACAGCTGTTTCTCAACGTTATGCAGCGGGTTAAGCGAGACCATCGGCTCCTGGAAAATCATCGCCATTTGGTTGCCACGCAAGCCGCGCATCTCGCGTTCACTGGCCTGCAGGATGTTCTGTCCATTAAACACAACTTCGCCCTGCGGATAGGTCACGGGTGGCTGAGGTAACAAGCGCATGATCGACAGGGCAGTCACGCTTTTGCCCGATCCTGATTCGCCGACCAATGCCAGGGTTTCACCCGCATCAATGTGCAGTGAGATATCTTCCACCACGCGGCGTTGATTAAACGCCACGGCCAGATGATTAACGGTCAGTAAGCTCATTTAACGTCCCCGACTTGGATCAAAGGCATCGCGTACCGCTTCACCTATAAAGATCAGCAGTGATAGCAGCAGGGCGAGTGCGAAGAAGCCAGAAAGCCCCAGCCAGGGTGCTTGCAGATTATTTTTGCCTTGCAGTAACAGCTCACCCAACGACGGTGATCCCACCGGAAGGCCAAAACCGAGGAAATCCAGGGATGTCAGCGTGGTGATCGAACCACACAAAATAAAGGGCAGGAAAGTCAGCGTGGCCACCATCGCATTGGGCAACATATGCCGCAGCATGATGCGTCCATCGCTGACCCCCAGCGCCTGCGCGGCACGAATGTAATCAAAGTTACGCGTGCGTAGAAATTCCGCGCGTACCACGCTGACCAGGCTCATCCAGCCAAAGATCACTGTCACCAGCAACAGCCACCAGAAACCGGGCTGGATGACGCTGGAGAGCAAAATGAGCAGGAATAGAGAGGGCATACCGGACCAGACTTCAATCAGACGCTGCCCCACTAAATCAACGCGGCCGCCGAAGTAACCCTGCACCGCACCGACCACAATGCCAATCACACTGGAAAACAGCGTCAGCAGAATACCGAATAGCAAGGATACGCGTGTACCGTAGAGCAGACGTGCCAGCACATCACCGCCGTTGGCATCGGTGCCGAGCCAGTTCTGTTTCGATGGCGGAGAAGGGAAGGGCACATCGGTGGCGAAATTGATGGTGCTGTCACTAAAGCGAATCGGCGCCCACAGTGCCCAACCCTGGCGGTCAATCCGCTGCTTGAGCCAGGGGTCTTGATAATCTGCGGGCGTCGCAAAGTCACCGCCAAAATCACTTTCACTGTAGTTAAACAGCAGTGGCATATACCAGCGCTGCTGATATTGCACGATCAAAGGTTTGTCGTTGGCCAGTAACTCCGCACCCAGCGACAGCACGAAAATCACCAGAAAAATCCACAACGACCAGTAGCCACGGCGGTTGTGACGAAAGCGCTGCCAGCGCTGTTGGTTAATAAGCGATATGGCCATCAGCGTCCCTCAAAATCGATGCGCGGATCGACCAGCGTGTAAGTCAGATCGCTGAGAATATTCATCAGCAACCCAATCAGCGTAAAGATATACAAGGTGCCAAACATCACCGGATAGTCGCGCTGAATGGTGGCGTCGTAGCCCAGCAGACCTAATCCATTCAGCGAGAACATCACCTCAATCAGCACGGAACTGGTGAAAAACATGCTGATAAAGGTGGCGGGAAAACCAGCAATCACTAACAGCATGGCGTTGCGGAAGACGTGTCCATACAAAATGCGTTTCTCATCCACTCCTTTCGCTCGTGCTGTCACAACATATTGCTTGCGGATCTCATCGAGGAAGGAGTTTTTGGTCAACATGGTCAGCGTGGCAAAGCCACCAATCACCGTTGCAAATACTGGCAGCGTGATGTGCCACAGATAATCACCGACTTTACCGTACCAGGGCAGGGTATCGAATTGGGGTGACGTCAGGCCACGCAGCGGGAACCAGTCTAAATAGCTGCCACCGGCAAACAGCACAATCAGCATGATGCCAAACAGGAAGGCGGGAATGGAGTAGCCAATGATAATGAAGGTGCTGCTCCAGATGTCGAAAGCGCTGCCGTTGCGCACCGCTTTTTTGATGCCAAGCGGGATAGACACCAGATAGATGATCAGTGTGCTCCACAGACCGAGGCTGATGGAAACCGGCAAACTCTCTTTGATCAGTTGCAGCACCGAAGCACTGCGGAACAGGCTGTCGCCGAAATCAAAACGCAGGTAATTCCACAGCATCTCGCCGTAGCGCTGCAGCAGGGGTTTATCAAAGCCGTAGCGATGTTTGATTTCCGCGATCACTTCAGGATCGAGCCCGCGCGCGCCGCGATATTGGCTGTCGCCGGGGTTATCTCGCACTAATGCACCACGCCCGCCGCTGTCGGCACCGCCGGAGGCGGAAAACCCAGTGCTGTGACCAAACTGCGCGTTGGCCAGCGCCTGGTCAACTGGACCGCCTGGCGCAATCTGCACGATAAAAAAGTTCAGGGTGATGATCGCCCATAGCGTGGGGATTATCAGCAGCAACCTGCGTAGGAAATAGGAACCCAAACCGCTCTCCTCAGCGTCTGTCGGCCGGCAACTGTGCGGCTTTGTTCACGTCATACCACCAGTTTTCCAGCCCGGTGGCATAGGCAGGCTTGATTTCAGGACGCGAAAACTTGTCCCAGTATGCCAGCCTCTGCTCGGCGTTGTACCACATTGGGATCATATAAGCATTCCACAGCAAAATGCGATCCAGCGCCTGACCGAGGGGTAACAGGGCTTTTTCATCCCCCTGATGTGCCACAATCTGTTTAATATAGTGGTCGATCAGCGGATCCTGCACCCGCGCGGTGTTCCATGAGGATTTGATAAAATCAGACTGCCATAAATATTGTAAATCTGTTGAGGGCCACGGCATCGCCTGATAAGCCGACGGGATCATATCGTAATCCCCTTCACGTAAACGGCGCAGATACTGTGAGCTGTCTACCTGACGCAGTGTCATTTGAATACCAAGGCGTGCGAGGCTGTGCTGGAAAGGCAGAGCCCAGTCATTATTGGGGCCGCTGCGCATCAGCAGTTCAAAGCGGAAGGGCTGACCGGTTTTATCATTCACCAGTTGTTGGTTTTTAATCTGCCATCCCGCTTGTTTCAATAGGTCCACGGCTTTCAGCAGGTTGCCGCGATCAAATCCACTGCCATCCGATTTCGGGGGGGCGTACTCACCGTCAAACACTTCAGGCGGCAACTGGGCTTTGTATGGGGCGAGCAGGATCAGTTGCTCTGCTTTCGGATAGCCTACCGCCGCATACTCGGTGTTTTGGAAGTAACTGCTGGTGCGCTTATAAGCGCCATAAAACAGCGCCTTGTTCATCCATTCAAAATCAAATGCCAGCGTCAGCGCCTGGCGGACGCGGCGATCGGCAAACAACGGCTTCTCATTGTTAAACGCCAGCCAGCGGGTATCCGTGGCGGCTGTATTCGGTGTGGTTGATTTAACAATGGCATGGTTCTCGAAATTACGACCACGATACTGCGTGGCCCATTTTTTTGCCGAACCTTCCTCACGCAGATCGTAGGCACCCGCTTTGAAGGCTTCAAATGCCACATTGTCATCGAGGTAGTAGTCATAGCGTAAAGTATCAAAATTGAAGCGCCCGCGGTTAACCGGCAAATTGGCGGCCCAATAATTCTTCACTCGGCTGTATTCGATGAACTGGCCAGACTTATAGGCAGTGATGCGGTAAGGCCCACTCGCGAGCGGCGGATAGCCAATCGGCTCATTGAATTTTTTATTCTGCCAGAATTTCTCAGGTAACACGGGGAGCGTCAGCCAGTTTAAAATCAGGTCTTTGTCGGGCTTGGCCATATCAATACGCACCGTCAGACGGTTCAGTGCTTTCACCTCTACTCCGCGAAATGCAATGCGGAATTGCGGCACGCCTTCGGTCATAAACTTCTGGAAAGTAAAGGCGACGTCCTGTGCGGTAATCGGACTGCCATCCTGAAAGCGTGCATGCGGATTGATTGAGACTTCCATCCAGTGGTAATCACTGGGATAGCGCGCGGATTCGGCGATCAGGGGGTAGAAGCTGCCCGGTTCATCATCAGCAGTGGTGAACAGCCCATCATACAGCGTGTCGGTACCCGCTCCCGGATTCCCACGTGAGGCGTAGCGGTTGAAGTTATCGTAAGTGCCCACCACGGCCAGCGTCATCTTTCCGCCTTTCGGTGCAGCAGGATTGACGTAATCGTAATGACTGAAATTCACCGCATACTTCGGCTCGCCCAGCTTGGCAAAGGCATAACTCTCATTGATGGTTTCAGCATGCAGTGGCGCAATGGCTATACAAACCAGCAACGCTGTGACAAGACGCAGCAGCATAAGTGGGGCGCTCTCCTCTGGTGTTCCGCACTGTATGGTAGCAGTTTCGTGACGATGGCGTGACGTTAACCCAACGCAGCCTGTTGCTGATAGTAACTGATCAGGTTTTCCGGGCGTAGCGGGCGGCTAAACAGATACCCTTGCAAATGCGTCACCCCGCGATTGACCAGCCACGCGGCTTGATCGCCGGTTTCAACCCCTTCAGCCACGGTTTTCAGATTGAGTTTTTTCGCCAGCAGCAACACCGCATCCAGCACCGGTGATGTCACCGTTTCGGTGCCAATACTTTGCACAAAACCGCGATCGATCTTCAGGTAGTCAAACGGGTATCTTTCCAGATAGATCAATGCGCTGTGGCCGGTACCGAAGTCATCAATGGCTATCTTGATGTCATGCTCATGCAGCCAGGCAAAGATTTCTCCTGCGTTCTTTTCGCCCACCATCGTGCGTTCCGTGATTTCAAACACATACTTGAAGTGGTCAGCGGGCATCTCCGCAATCCACTCCTGTACGTGCTGGCGGAAACTGTCTGAGGCGAGATGCAAAGGGGAAAGGTTTAAACTCAAGCGCGTGCCACGCGGCAACTGTTGGCTTAAAAATCGGGCATCACGCGCGACCAGTTTAAACAGATGCTGGGTGAGGGGAATAATCAGGTTTTGTGCTTCGGCATTACTGATAAAGGCATCGGGTGGGATCATTCCTTCAGTGGGATGTGTCCAGCGCAGCAGCGCTTCGACCCCGTAAGGTTGGCCGTCGTGGGCGGTCACCAGGGGCTGATATTCCACATGAAACTGTCCGCGTTTAATCCCTTGCATAATCTCTTTACCGGGACGCTGATAGAGTGTCAGCAGCATCCAACTGGCACCGATCATAAACAGCGTGGCCAGTAGCCCGGTCAGCAGAATCAGATGATAGTCACGTTGCGCCAGGGTGCTGCCATAGACCACAAAGCGCATGTCATTATTTTTAAATCGCATTTCAGCCAGAGCAGGGGGGAGATCGCTGACGTTCACCACCTGGTTTTTACCGCTGAGCAGCGCTTTGTTGCCAATCACCAGCGCCATTCCGGTGATCTCTGGGTGGTAAGACGCCATCAATTGATAAGGCGTCAGACTGATATTCATAGTGGCAAGAATGCCGGTTTCGGCTGAACCTGGACTTTTCATCCACAGCGCCAGTGCCGGTTTGGTCGGCAGCAATGGCGTGCCTGGCATCAGTTTTATGTCGCGGTCACGTTCCAGCTCAGAGTCTGGAGAAATATCATTAGCAGGCAGCAGAAAGGCACCAGTGGCAGAGGAGCAATAGGCATTGCTGTCGCGCACCAGCAATATGGCGCGAATGTTGCCGGCAAAAGCAGCACGGGAGGTGAGTTCACGGCTGACGCTGCTGCAGGATAATTGGGTGTACTGTTGTAAGGGATACAGGGTATCGACCAGGGTTGACATCACCTGTTGTAAATCGTCGCGGCTATGAATCAGCAACTGTTCATGTTGTTGTACGCGTTTTTGCCAGGTTAGCGTCAGCAGAACCGTCACAAACAACAAAAAGAACACGCCGCCGATAATCGCACTACTCCAGGCGATACGGCGCGAATAGGTTGCATGACGTTTTAACGTCCCCGACAGTGGCATGGAGTGCATTCCCCTTTGTGGTGCCATTTTTATTATGTACATCGTGCACTACTGCTCGCTGGTGTCTGGCGTTGAGCGCTGCGTATTCACGGCGTTGTGCACCGGGCTGGAACGCAAACTGCTTCGGCCAGTAAGCAAACGAGAATATAACGAGGTCGCGCGAAAAGTCTCGTTATATTTTTGATTCTCAATTACTTTTTATCTATTGGATTTGAGTTAAGAAACTGCAGGCGAAAAAAAACGCTGCCGTGGCAGCGTTTTCTGATTCTCTGGCTGAGAGGATCTTCAAAAGGATACGTTAGCTCGGGTTTTTAGCTAAAACCCGACGTGCTTCGCGATAACGCGTTTTCCAGTAACTGTCGTTTAAACTGGAGATCATCACACCACTGCTGGTGGACGCGTGTACGAAGTTGTCATTGCCGAGATAGATGCCAACATGACGACCCGTCGAACCTGCGCGGAACATGACTAAGTCACCCGGACGCAGTTTGCTGCGTGAAATTTCTTTACCGGTATCCTGCTGCTCGGATGTCGAGCGTGGCAAATCTAAACCAAACTGCTCGCGAAAGGTGCGCTGAACAAAAGCAGAACAATCAATGCCGCGTTTGGTGTCGCCGCCTAAGCGATAACGTACACCTTTCCAGTCACTGTACTGTTCCATGATGCGGGACTTAACGTCCACGTTCTGCACCATTTGTTCAAATTCGTCCTGAGACGCTTGAAGTAAAAAACCATTCTGGTTGTTAACTTCATGATTCTCGTTATTCGCGTTCTGACCGTTATGCGTACTGCTACATGCCGATAAAAGTGTTGCTAATGCTACTGCGGGAAGGATCCGCCTGAGGTATCTCAGTATTGGTTGAGACTTGACCATTATACGTGTGTTCCTTTGATGTCCTTACGACACAATGTCGTCAGCCAGATGACAAAACGGGTTCGAGATTAATAAGTACGACCGCTTAAGACAATTCCTTAATTACTAAAATGTGTTAATGAACACATTTTTGTTTCATAAGGCACCGAATTTTATGCTGCACTCTCACTAATCGGATTTGAGGTTAACCGATTACAGACCGCGTGGCGAGTGCTTTTATATAAATTTTTATAGGTTTTATTGATGTGAAATCAATTCGTAACACAATGGCTACTTTATCATCAACTGGTAGCGAATTAGCGACCAATAAGCGGTGTTATAAGGGGGTAATTCTGGCGCTAAGGCCGATTTTGAGAGGGTTCTGACTGGACAGCTTAGGAAAAGGGCTATTGTTATCAATTTTTCATCATAATGTTTTCTTTTAATAGAAAAAGCTTAGCGTGCTAATAATGAATTTCAGAATTCGATAAGCGCGGATGATCGACTTTTATGATTATTGTCATCCGCGCTTAACAATTATGTGCGCGGCTTATATTTCCCTGGCAGGGCGCGATTAAGCCAATTCACCAGTTTGTCGCTGGCGGGCGTTAATAACCACCAAGGCAATCCCACCAGAACTACGGACAGTGATCCCACCGCAACATCGGTAAACCAGTGCGCGCCCGCCATGATGCGTGGCAGGCCAAATATCACCACAATCAGCAATGCCACCAGAAAGGCGCGGAAACCAAAATAGCGCCACATAAAGCAGGCGAAAATAATCAGCATCATGCCGTGGTCACCCGGGAAACTGGCGCTTGAGGCATCTTTGGCCGGAATACCGGTCAGTTCGCTCACGCGATGGACATTTTCAAAGAACAGCGTCGGGCTGACATGCTGTACCGGAATCAGGTGACCTAACTGATTCAACACCACCGCCGTAAGTAGCATGGTGATGCCGATGGCCAGCATACGACGCTGACCCTGTGGGGTTTCACGACGCCAGAACCACAGATACAGCAGGCCCATGGCCAGCAGCGAAACCGCGTCAAAACCGCGGAAGTTGGTGATCGCCACCAGCAGTGCAAAACCGTGGTGCACCACCATCTGATCGTTGAAGCCAAAGAAGATCGCTTTATCGACACCAAACCAAAATCCGTGGTCTGGCGGCAGATACCAGGAAAAGAACAACATCAAACCCAATGCATTGAGCAGCAGGATGGTGA